>DATKLR010000132.1:0-3181 GCA_035542295.1 Gemmatimonadales bacterium
CTCCGTCCCGGCGGCCGCGGCCAGCTCCGTGGCGGGATGCACGCGCGCGAGCGCCGCGTCGCGCTCCTGGGCCGTGAGCGTCCCCTTCTTCAGTTGGCGCTCGAGGTTGGCGCGGATCGTCGCGACGCCCTTCTCCAGGGCGGCCGGCGCCACGTCCACGAGGGCCACGTCCCAGCCGTGCTGCGCGAAGACGTGCGCGATCCCGTTCCCCATCGTGCCCGCGCCGACCACCGCGACCGTGCTCATCGTGTCACGCCCTTCCCGAGGCGCGGCGCGCGCTCACCGGAGCGCGCGCGTCAGCCGCATGCTGCGGCGCAGGATCAGCGCCGCCAGACCGGCCTTCACGGTGTCCTCCAGGACGAACGGAACCGTGCCGGCGGTGAAGGCGAGCCGGGCCGAGCCGGTCAGGACCACGAGCTGCGCCAGCCCGCCGGCGTGGACCGCGATCATCCCGAGCACCGGTCCCGCGACCAGGCCCTTCCATCCCGGGAACCGCGCGACCACCCAGCCGACGAGCGCCGCGGCGAACGGGTAGGCCAGCAGGTACCCGCCGGTCGGGCCGAACAGCCGCGCCAGGCCGGGCGCGCCGTATGGCGTGAAGACCGGAAGCCCCGACGCCCCGAGCACCAGGTAGAGGACCAGGCTCGCGGCGCCGCGCCGCGCACCCAGAAGTCCGCCCGCCAGCAGCACCGCCAGCGCCTGGAGGGTCATGGGGACCGGCGTGCCGGGGAGCGGCACCGCGACCTGGGACGCGAGCGCGACGGCGAGCGCGCCCGCGACGATGCCCGCGAGTTCGAGGGCGCGGCGCCGCGCCGGCGCGGCCGCTGTGGCCGCTGTGGTAGTAGCGTCCGTCATCGCATGCGCTCCACGGAGAGTGCCACGGCGTTGCCGCCGCCGAGGCAGAGGGTGGCGAGGCCGGTCGCGGCGCCGCGCGCGGCCATCGCATAGAGCAGCGTGGTCAGCACCCGCGCGCCGCTGGCGCCGATCGGGTGGCCGAGCGCGACCGCACCGCCGTTGACGTTGACCCTGGACCAGTCCCAGCCCAGGGCGCGACCGTCGGCGATCGCCTGCACGGCGAACGCCTCGTTGGCCTCGATCAGGTCGTAGGCCCCGATCGTCTTCCCTTCCTTCTTCATCAGGTTCTGCACCGCCACGATGGGCGCGAAGAACAGGTCCTTCGGCTCGCCGCCGCCGGTGGCGTAGGCGGTGATCCGGGCCAGCGGCTCGATGCCCCGCTCCCGCGCGAAGGCGAGCGACGAGACGACGAGCGCGCTCGCGCCGTCATTGAGGCCGGGCGCGTTGCCCGCCGTGACCGTGCCGTCCTTCTCGAACGCCGGCTTGAGCTTCGCGAGCGCCTCGAGCGTCGTGTCGGCACGGGGCGCCTCGTCCTTCTCGATCCTCACGGAGCCCTTCCGGTCCGCGACCTCGACCGGGACGATCTCGTCGCGGAACCGCTTCTGCTCCTCAGCCGCGACCGCCTTGCGGTGGCTCTCGAGTGCGAACGCGTCCTGCTCCTGGCGCGAGACGCCGGCCTTCTTCGCGGTGTACTCGGCGTACGAGCCCATGTGCACGTCGCCGAAGGAGCACCACAGGCCGTCCCGGACCACCCCGTCCACCATCGTCTGGTTGCCGAGCTTGATGCCGGTGCGCAGGCCGTAGAGGTAGAACGGCGCGTTCGACATCGACTCCATCCCGCCCGCCACGACGCACTCGGCGTCGCCGGCCTTCACCGCCTGCGCCGCCAGCATCACCGCCTTGAGCCCGGAGCCACAGACTTTGTTGATCGTGACCGCCGGCACGGTGCCCGGGAGGCCGGCGCCGAGCGCCGCCTGCCGCGCCGGGGCCTGGCCCACGCCGCCCTGCACCACGTTGCCCACGATCACCTCGCCGACGTCCGCGCCCGCGACGCCGGCGCGGCGGACGGCCTCGCGGATCGCGACGGCACCGAGCTGCGGCGCCGTGAGCGGCGCGAGGCCGCCCAGGAACCGGCCGATGGGCGTGCGCACCGCGCTGAGAATGACCGGGGTGAGCCGGGGATCGGCTTGCGCCATCACGGACCTCGCATCCGGGTGCGCACCTCGTCCGTGAGCCGGGCGAGGAACGCGTCCTGGGTCATCACGTCCTGCTTCCTGCCGGCGCCGCGAACCCGCACGGCCACCGACCGCGCCTCCGCTTCCCGCGCCCCGACGACCGCCATGTACGGCACCTTGTGCAGCTCCGCATCGCGGATGCGGTAGTTCAGCGTGTCGCTGCGGTCGTCCAGCGCCGCACGGATGCCGGCGGCGCGGAGCGCGGCCTGCAGCGCCCGGGCCGCTTCGACCTGCGCGTCGCTGATCGGCAGCACACGCACCTGCTCGGGGGCGAGCCACAGCGGGAACGCGCCCGCGAAGTGCTCGATCAGGAAGCCGAGAAAGCGCTCCAGCGTCCCGAAGATGGCACGATGGATCATCACCGGGCGGTGCGGCCGGTTGTCCGCGCCGGTGTACTCGAGCGCGAACCGCTCCGGCAGCTGGAAGTCGAGCTGGATCGTCGCGCCCTGCCACTCGCGCCCGATCGCGTCGTTGAACTTGATGTCGATCTTCGGTCCGTAGAACGCGCCGCCGCCGGCGTCGAGACGGTAGGTCACGCCCCGCCGCTTGAGCGCCGCCTCCAGCGCCTGCTCGGCCTGCGTCCACGCCTCGTCGCTCCCGAGCTTCTTGTCCGGGCGGGTGGCCAGGTCGAAGCGGTAGTCGAGGCCCAGCGTCTTCCCCATCACCAGCTCCACGATGTCGAGCAGCTCGAAGATCTCGTCCTCGATCTGGTCGGGCCGGAGGAAGATGTGCCCGTCGTCCATCGTGAGCCCGCGCACCCGCAGCATCCCGTGCAGCACGCCGGAGCGCTCGTTGCGATAGACGTTCGCGATTTCCGTGAGCCGGAGCGGCAGGTCGCGGTAGCTGCGCTGCTGCGAGGCGTACACCAGGATGTGCATCGGGCAGTTCATCGGCTTGACCCGGTAGCGCACGTCCTCGGCCTCGCCCTCCCCCGCCGCCATCGCGGGGAACTGGTTCTCCGCGTACCACGGCAGGTGCCCGGAGCGCAGGAACAGCTGCTCGCGGGTGATGTGCGGCGTGTACACCAGCAGGTTGCCGCGCTCCAGCAGGACGTCCTCGATGAAGCGGCGCAGCTGGAATTGCAGCATGGC
>DATKLR010000133.1:0-14638 GCA_035542295.1 Gemmatimonadales bacterium
CGGCGGCGGTGACGACATACTCGACGGCGGGCGGGTTCCGGGCGGTCGCCGGGCGCGTGCGCGCCCGGATGAGCGGTGTCGTCGGAGGAAACCTGACATCGCTGGACACGCTCCAGGCGATCTTCACCTTCAGCGCGCCGCTGCGCGACTCGACAGGCGCCTGTCCGTGACAGACAGGGTGTAGGGTGCGGCAAGACAGAGAAAGGCGCCCCGGAACTCGAGGCGCCTTCGTCTCTCTACACCCTACGCCCTACACCCTAACACCCGCTGTTCGTCCTACCTCATGATCCTGAGCAGCCCCGCATCCGCGCTGCCGCGGATGAAGCTCTCCGCGTCGGTCGCCGGCACCTTGATGCCGGTCAGCGCGCTGGCGCGCGCCGCGGCCTCCTCCAGGAACTCGCGGATCGGCCGGCCGGAGAAGGCATCGTCGTTGTCGCGCATCTCCGCGACGATCTCCTCCCAGGTGCCGATGTAGGTGAGCCCGTCGCGGGTCCGGACGCGGTGGACCTCGGCCCGCGGCTGCTTGTGCATCGCCTGCAGCTCCGTGCGCAACGTCCCGAACAGCTCGAGCTGTGTGGGATCGTGGACGCCGGTGCCGTCGGGGCCCGCGGCCTCCAGCTCCGCGAGGAGGAGGTCGATCGGGTCCGCGTCACCCGCCAGGTCGGCGAGGCGCATCAGCCATGGCTTCAGCTCCGGGTCGTCCTCCGGCAGCCGGTAGAGGCTTCGCTTCAACTCGATCAGGCGCCAGATCCCGAGCTCGTCCCAGTGGTCGTCGGGCTCGGTGCGCTCGAACTCCGCGAGCGAGGGCTCGTAGTCACCCTTGTCGTAGAGCAGGTTGGCGAGGTAGATGCGCGCTTCGGCGTGCTTCGGATCGAGAGCCAGCGCGTGGCGCAGCCAGCGCATCGCGTCGGTCTCGTCCGAGAGACGGTGCGCCGCGTAGCCGACGCAGGCGGATGCCTCTGCGCTGTCGGGGTGGGAGGTCAGGGCCACCCCGAAGAACTTGCGCGCGTGCTCCAGCATCCCCTCGCGGAACAGCGCGCGCCCCATCTGCAGCATGATGTCGAGATCGTCCTTGAAGCCCAGCTCCAGCACCCGCTCGAAGCAGGCCAGCCCCTCGGCGCGCTCACCCAGCTTCAGCCGGATCTCACCCAGCCCCGCCAGCGCGTCCTCGTGGTCCGGATCGAGCTTCAGCGCGGCCTCGAAGCTCTGGCGCGACCAGGCAAACTCCTCGCGCGCCAGCCTGGCGTATCCCATCCCGACGAGCAGCTCCAGCGCGTCGGGGTACACCGACAGTCCCTCCTTCAACACCTCAATCGCTTCATCGTACCGCCCTTCGTTGTACAGCTGGTGAGCACGCTCATCGTACTCGTCCGAGCTCAAGAAGGGGTCAGGCATCTAGGGGGTCTCCCGGGTGAGGATGCGATATGATAAGAATCGCGTCAGGGGGGAGCAAGAGACAAACTGGTTGCGAGACGCCGAGTTGCGAGTTCCGAGCGGTCGCGAGGAGGCGGAGAGAGGGTGCGGTGGTGAGATACGTGCTGGCGTTCGTCGCCGGGCTGGTCGGCGGAGCGCACTGCCTGGGGATGTGCGGTGGTTTCGTCGTGGTCGCCGCCGCCGGCAGCCGGCGCTCCTGGCTCTTCCATGTGGGGCGGATCGCGGGCTACGCGGTGCTCGGCGCCGCGGCCGCGCTGGCCGGCGCCTTGCTCGATCTGGGCGGCGCCGCCGCCGGACTGCACCGGCTCCGCTTCTACATCTCCGGCGGCCTGCTGGTGGCGTTCGGGCTCGCGTTTCTCGGCGTGGTGCCGCGCCGCTGGCTCGAGCCCGGGGCGGGTTTCGTCGGCGGCCTGCTGCGCCGCGCGCGGCGCGCCAGCGGCGCCGCGTTCCCCCTCGTGCTCGGCCTGCCGATCGGCCTGCTGCCGTGCGGCCTGCTCTATCCGATGTACGCGGCCGCGGCAGGCGCCGGCGAGCCGCTGGAGGGCGCGGCGCTTCTCACCTCATTCGGGCTCGGCACGGTGCCGCTGCTGGGTACCTTCTCGTTCGCGCTGGACCGCATCGGCCTCGCGACGCGGCAAAGGCTGGTGCGCGCGGCGGGCGTCGTGATGCTGCTCCTGGGCGCTCTGATGCTCTGGCGCGGGTGGAGCGGCACGATGCACGGCGCGTCCATGCACCAGATGAACTAGGCGCTCCCCGGCGCGCGGAGGCTCGCCGGCTAGTTGAACAGCCAGGTGTCGGCGACGTCGCCCGACGCGGCCGACCCGCCGAACAGGAGGAGGGATCCGCCCGCCCAGTTGACCATCGCCGCCCCGCTGCGCGCGCCGGGACTCGTGACCGGATAGAGCTGCATCCAGTCGCTGCCGTCGAACACCCAGAGGTCGCTCTGCCTGGTGCCGGACGCCGTCCCGCCGAACAGCACACTCTTCCCGCGTGAGAGCTCGTACGTCAGCGCCGCTCCGCTGCGCGCCGGCGGCGCGTGCGCGGTCGTCACCTGCGTCCAGGTCGTGCCGTTGTAGGTCCAGGTGTCCGCAAGACCGGCGCCGCCCCCGAAGAGCACCACCTTGGCGCGCACCGGGTCGTAGGTCATGGCGGCGCCGGCGCGTGCGGAAGGAGAGGCGGCGGCCGTCACCTGGGTCCACGTCGCCGCGCCCGCGTCGTACTGCCACGTGTCGTTGAGCGCCGACGACGCCCCCTGGCCGCCGAACATCACGACCCTGCCGAGCAGGCTGTCGTACGCCATCGCGGCGCCGCTGCGCGCCGGCGGCGCGCCGGTCGTCGCCGGGTTCGTCCACGCCGTCCCGTCGTAGACCCACGTATCCGAAAGCGGCGAGCCGCCCCGGCTCCCGCCGAACAGCACCACCACCCCATGGCCCGCGTCGTACGCCATCGCCGGCGCGACGCGTGCGCCAGGCCCCGCGAACGCCACCGGGCGCCAGGCGAGCCCGTCGAACAGCCACGTCACCGTGTCCGCCCCCGTCCCGCCGTACATGATCGCGACGCCGCGGCGCGTGTCGAACACCATCCCCTCCTGCGAGCGCGCCACCAGCGGCGCCGTGGCCGTCTCCGCCCAGGAACCGGTCCAGATCCAGGCGTCCGACTCGAGCGTCGCCGCCGAGAGGCCCGAGATGACCACCAGTGCCGAGTGCTGGACGTCGAAGGCCACCGCCATCCCCGCACGCTTGCTCGGGCCGGACGACGGGTTGTCGGCCGACAGCTGCGTCCAGGTCGTGCCGTTGAACGCCCACAGATCGTTGTGGCGGACGTCGGCTGTGCCCGTGCCGCTCACATTCCCGTGCGTACCGGTGCCGCCGAACAGCAGCACCCGGCCCGCAGGGTCGTATGCCATGCCCAGAGCCCCGCGCGCAGGAGGCGCGCACGCGGCACAGAGCTGGGTCCAGTTCGTGCCGTCGTACGCCCAGGTGTCGTTCAGCGCGTTCAGATTGGCGTCGAGCCCGCCGAACAGGACGGTCTTGCCCAGCGCCGCGTCGAAGGCCATCGCGCTTCCGGCGCGCGGCGCCGGCGCCTGGCTGGTCGCCACCTGCGTCCAGGTCCGCGCCGCTCCGTCGTACTCCCAGGTGTCGTTCAGGAACCCGCTGCTGCCGTCGCCGCCAGACAGCACGACCCGCCTGCGCTGGGCGTCGTACGACAGCGCGAAAGCTCCACGAGGTGGCGGTGCTCCCGTGGTCACGATCTGCGCCCACGTCTTCGTTGCGGCGTTGAACTCCCAGGTCTCGTTGGTGAAGCCCGAGGCGGTGGCGCCGCCGAACAGCACTGTCACGCCCCGGCCAGCGTCGTACACCATTCCGTGCCAGTTGCGCGCGGAGGGGCCGGAGACCCGGAGCTGCTGCCACTGGCCGCCGCTCAGCACCCACGTCTCGCCGATGGGGCCCGCGCTCGTGGCGCCGCCGAACGCGACGATCTCCTTCTGCCCCGTGTCGTAAACCGCCGCGAGGCCCACCCGCCCGGGCAGCGCCGTCTGCACCGGCGCCGCGACCTGCCGCCACACCGCCGATACCAGCGTCACGCTGTCGCGGGCGGGGCTCGCCTGCGACCCCACCCTCGCGACCACCCGCAGCACCTGCCGGTACACCACCTGCCCGTTGGCCAGCACGTCCACGTACGCCGTGAC
Source organism: Gemmatimonadales bacterium (assembly GCA_035542295.1). GTDB lineage: Bacteria > Gemmatimonadota > Gemmatimonadetes > Gemmatimonadales > JACORV01 > Fen-1245. The sequence goes on from DATKLR010000133.1 coordinate 4,124, forward strand.
GGTCTGCGTCGCCGAGTCCAGGGCGACATTGATGCGAATGACCACGCTGTCCTGGCCGATCGGGAACGGCACGCCCTCGACGCCGAGCGTGTCACCGGACGCGTTGGTGATGGCGACGTTGATGCTGTCCACGGCCTGCGAGGAGGCGAGCTCCGCGGCGGTCCCGGCCGGGAGGACCGGCACGATCTGGAGCGTGGCCGGGTAAAGGCCACGCGGCCCGAGCCCGGCGGTGTCCCGCGCGCACGCGCAGGCGAGCCCCAGGAGGACGACCGGAGCCAGGCGACGGACGAACGGTGACAGCGCCATGTGGACCCGCACGGATTTCGGTTGTGGCACGGCGAATTGGACGACCGGCAAAGGGCGGTCGTGTGCAAGGATATACAACTAGCGCGGCTCCGCGGGAAGTGTCCGTGACGGGAGGCACAAACACCGAGGCCCGGGCCCCGGCACACGCCGGAACCCGGGCCTCGGCACGGGCGAGAACGCTAGTGCTTGCCCGTCATTTCGTCGGCCAGCGCTCCGGCGTCGTACACGTGCCGCAGCGCCTCGATGATAGCGCGCGAATCCACCCAGACCGACCGCCCGACGGCCTCGGAGAAGAGGAAGCGCAGCGGCTGGGCCTCGATGTTGCCGTCGAAGATGAGGCCCACCAGCTCGCCGTTCTGATTGATCACCGGGCTCCCCGAGTTCCCCCCGATGATGTCGTTGGTCGAGACCGCGTTGAACGGCGTCGCGAGGTTGAGCGAGTCGCGATGCTGCACCCAGCGGGGCATCAGGTTCCAGGGCGAATCGGGCTTGGCCGCGCCCCCGAACGAGTAATAGCGGTCGTACAGCCCATAGAACGTCGTGAACGGCGGCGCCAGCGTCCCGTTGTAGGGGAAGCCCATCACCTGGCCGTCCGAGATCCGCAGGCTGAACGTCGCATCGGGCGCGACGCTGTTGCCGAAGACTGCGAGCAGCGCCCGCGCGATGCGCTCCGCCGCCCAGGCGTCACGGCTGTCGAGATCGGATACCTGCTTCGTGATCTGCCGCTCCACCGGATCGATCAGGAGCGCCAGCTTGATGAATGGGTCGGTCGAGGCCCTGATTGCCGCCTCGCCGCCCTGGATCAGCGCCTGCCGCTGGTCGGCCGTGAGGATCGTGCTCGACGTGACCATCTCGCGCGCCGCGGCCTCGGGCGTCCGCCTGGCCAACACGGCCTTGATGAGCGGGTCGCTGGCCGGCAGGTCCTTCGCCATCTGCCCGAAATACGCCGCCAGCGTGGGAATCTCGACCAGCGTGTCCACGGATGCTGAGAGCGCCCCGTCAAGCCGCCGCTTCATCCGGTCCTGGAATATCGGCAGGCGGGCCGTGTCCGGCTTCGCCATCTCGACCGGATAGCGCGCGATCAGGCTCGCCTCCTGGAGCAGCGTCGTCCCGTACGCGTTGAAGCTGTAATAGCGCTGCCGCACCGCGATCTGCCGGCGCGCGCGCCACACCACGGCCGCGGTGTCCCACGCCGTCCCGTAAAGGCGCTTCCACTCGGGGTTCGCGTCGACCCTGGCCCTGAAGTCGCGCTCCCATTGCGCCTTGTGCGCCATGGTCTGCGGGTTGAGCAGGCCGGCCTGGTAGCCGTCGATCGCCTTGTACGAGTTCTGCAGGCCGAACAGCAGGTTGCGCAGGTCCCGGGCGCTGCCGATCTGCTGTACCACGCGGATACGGTTGGCTAGCTGCTGGAGGCCGGCCGGATACGAGACGTCGCGCAGGTATTCGAGCTGCGCCATCGTGTTGAGCCGCCCCGTCGAGCCGGGGTTCCCCACGACAAACACCAGCTCGCCGTCGCTCGAGCCGTTCGGGCTCCACCGGAGATAGTCCGTGTGCACCGGCTGCCCGTCCTCGTAGGCCCGGACGATCGAGACGTCGAGGTCGTAGCGCGGATAGGTGAAGTTGTCCGGGTCGCCGCCGAAGAAACCGGTCTCGCTCTCGACCGCGAAGACCAGGCGCAGGTCCGTGTAGTGGTGGAAGCGGTACAGCTTGTACTGGCCGCCCTGGTACATCGTCACGACCTGGCAGGTGATCTTGGGGTCGCCGCTGGCGCACCGCTGCTGGAGGCCCGCGATCGCTGCGTCCTTGAGCGCCGCCGCGCGCGCGGGCAACGTTCCCGCCGGGACGGCCGCGTTGACGCTGTCCGTCACGTCGGTGATGGACAGGAGCTGATCCACGTACATCCCGCGGCACGCGCGCTCCTCGTCCCGCGTCTTCGCGTAGAACCCGTTGGCGAGCAGGTCCTCGCCGGGGCGCGTGGAGGACTCGATGCAGCCCCGCCCGCAGTGATGGTTGGTGAGGATCAGGCCGTCGGGCGAGACGAACGACGCCGAGCAGCCGGGCAGGCGCCCCGCCGCGAGGCGGACGTGGTCCAGCCACGTCTGCGTCGGGTGGAAGTTGTAGCGCCGGGCCCAGTAATCGAGCGGCGGCACGTCGAAGGTCCACATCTTCCCGGTCTCGATGCCCGGATACTCGGCCGGCGCGGCCTGCTGCGCGCGCGCCCGCGGCACCGCCGCGAGACACAAGGATGCGACCAGCACGAACGCCAAGCGTAGACGCTGCATAGAGGATTCTCCGTTAGAGGCGGAACGCGGAACCGACGCCTGCGGAACTAGCAATTTTCGTACGCGGAGGCAAGGGCAAAGGCGCTAACTCTGCGGGAGATTCCCTTTCAGCGTCTTGTAGCGGAGGTACCAGGGCGAGGACCGCTTCCAGAACGGGAAGGCCCCACTCCACGGCAGGATCTGGACGCGCCGGATCTCGAAGGGGTCGCGGCCGAAGCGGATCGGACCCGAGTTGGTGGCCACGGCGCACTCGTAGCCGGCCTGCTGCGCAATCCGCTTCACCCGCTCGTCCACGGCGCCGTATGGATAGGCCAGAGAGACCACCGGAGCATCCAGCCACGACTCCAGCACGCGCTTCGATTCGCCGAGCTCCCACGCCAGGCGGTCGGTGCTCAGGCCGGGGAGCCGCGGATGCGTGAGCGTGTGAGAGCCGATCTCGATCCCCGCGCGCGACATCTCCAGCGCCTGCTCCCGGGTCATCAGCGGCGCCCACGGTTCTCCAGCCGCGGAGTCCCATGCGTTCGACGCGAGCGACGGGTCGGCGACTACGAAGACCACCGCCGTCATCCCGAACTTCCCGAGCAGCGGAAAGGCATTGCTGTAGTTGTCGAGGTAGCCGTCGTCGAAGGTCAGAATCACTGGCCGCGGCGGCAGCGGCCGCTCGCCCCGCGCCGCCGTGAGGCAGTCGCGCAGCGTCACGGTATTCATCCCGCGGCGTCGCAGCGATGCCAACTGCCTTTCGAATCGCTCCTTCGTGACCCAGGTGCCGTGCTGCGACCCGGTCACCGGCTCCGAAACGACCTTGTGGTACATCAGGACGGGAATCCGCCCGCCGGCGAGAAGCTCCAGCCGCGCCTGCCGATACACCTCGCCGAACTGCCCTCCCACCCGCTCCACCGAGTACGTTTCCTCCACGAACGTGCGGCCCCACCGCCCCAGCTCCGCACGGCGCCCGCCGTCGTTGAGGAGTGCGATGACGTCGTCGGCGACCTGCGCCGCGTCGCGCGGCTCCGGAACGGTGTGGTCGCCGAAGAAGCTCTCCTGCCCCTCTTCGGCGCAGCAGTCCGACACCACCCCCAGATACGCGGCCTCGCCCAGCGCCACGACCGGCCGCGACATCGCGAGCGCCTCCATCGCCACCGAGCCCGAGCCCACCACGATGTCCGCCGCCTGGAGATAGTCGGCCACGTTCGGCTGGTGCCCCACCAGATGGATCGAGCCGCCGAGCCGCGCGTTCGTCGCCGCCACCAGCTCGGCGAGGTCCGCCGGCATCCGCATCCCGCCCACGAGCAGCAGCGTTGCGTCCCGCACCGCCAGGCGCACTCGCTCGAACACCTGCCCGACGAAGAACCTGGCGACGTCGGCCTTGCCGCGGGACAGGCGGCTCACCAGCGCGATGACGCGCTCGCCGTTGAGCCCGAGGCTGGGGCGGATGCTCGCCCGGCCCGGCCGCGGCGTGAAGCGCTCGAGGTCCAGCGCGTTGCGGATCAGCCGCGTGCGCGCCGTCGGTATCCCGAGGTCGTTGCGCATGTGCGCGAGGAGGCTCTCGGAGACCGCGACGACCCGCTCGCCGTAGATGCTGTACCAGCGGCTCTGCAGCGGCACCCATTGCCGGCTGTGGATGGTGGAGACCAGCGGCACGCCGGTGCCGCGGGTCGCGAAGAACGCGACCCAGCTGGCCGCGCGGGAATGCGCGTTGACGAGGTCGATCCTCCGGCCGCGGATCAGCCGGCGGAGGGCGAGCACGTTGCGGATGCGCTGCGGAAAGTCGCGCTGCGCAATCCGCATCGGCACGTACTCCGCCCCGGTCGGCGTGGCGAGCGCGTCGGACACCACGATCACCTCGTCGCCGCGCCGCAGTTGCTCGGCGATGAGCGTGACCGCGTAGGTCTCCGCCCCGGTCACCTCGACCTGGGAGAGAGCGTGCAGGATCCGCACCCGCGACCCTCGCGTGCCTGAGCCGCCCGGCGCGCGGCACCGCAGCGGCCCGCGCGTCGGAACGTCCACACCAACCGTTGTCGAGTCGTCCCAGCCCACCATCGGTGGGGGGTCCAGCCAAGCAAAAGCGCCCGTGGCTAAGTTAGCGGATCAGCGTGGTTTCGAAAGAGGCTCCGCGGACCAAATCGTGCCGTCGGCGAACTGGGCGACCTTCTGAAGTCCCAGCCTGCTGGCCAAGGAGTCAGGCGGGGCCATCCGATCGTAGTAGGACGCGAATCCAACGATCACCGACGTCCGCGATTCGATCACGCTGGCGAAGTCGCTCATCACCTCCGGGGCCAGATCGGAGGGAAGGTCGCGGGACGGCCGATGGGTGAGGAACCAGATGCCGGCCGGGTCGTTCGAGAAGATCTCTGCGCTGCGCCCCTCCGTTCGGAGCCACTGCCCGAGCTTCGACTCGCGCCACTCGTCGCTGGCGTAGCCCCAGCCTCCCTCGCGCGCGTCGGCGGCGGCGCGCCCCGCCGCCCACGCGGACGCCGCGAGCCAGAGCGCGACCGGGACCGTCACCGCGAAGCGCAGCGATCTCCCCCACATGCGCCAGCAGGCTCCCAGCGCCGCGGCCGCCGCGATCTCGGCGAGGAGGATGACCGGAGAGAGCATCCGGTCGTCGAAGGGGATGTTGTCATAGACGAATACCCGCGAGACCAGGACGAACGCGGCGTAGCAGGCCGCGAGGAGCGCGGCCGCCGAGAGGAGCGAGCGCACCGGAGCCGAGGGATCCTGCCGTCCCGGCCCGCCGGACATCGCACCTCGGAAGACCACGACCGCGGCGACCGTGACGACCACTGCCAGCAGCGCGCCCGCGAGGCCGGGCGAGGTCAGCGGGGCCAGCCACGCCAGCAGCGTCGCGAACAGCTCGCGCAGCGTCGGGCCCAGGTCGGCATGCAGGCCGATGGAGCGCGCACCCCCCGACTCCAGCAGGGACCGCAGCATCACCGCACCCGACAGCACGACGGACGGAATTGCTGCCAGCGCCGCGCGGCGCGCCCGCTCGCGCACTGGACCGTGAAGCCCGAATGCCCAGAGGACCGCCGCCCCGCCGAACGGGACCGCCGCGTAGCGGACCAGTCCGGCCGCCGCAGCCGCGAGGCCGTAGAGGAGCGGCCGACGCGAGAACACCATCAGCGCCAGCGAGGCGGCGAGCAGCGCGAGACAGAGCGGCTCGCTCAGAACCCGCGCGTGGTCCAGTACGAGGGCGGGTGTGGCGAGCAGCGTGACACCGGCGAGCGCCCCCGCGGCGGCCCCGGCTGTCGCGGCCACGACCCAGACGGCAACAGCCACGGTTGCGAGCGCCGACACCGCCTCCACGCCCCGCGCCGCCTGCTGCGGATCCGCCCCGAGCGCGACGGGGATCGCGAGCACGACCGGGAAGCCCGGCGGGAAATGGCGGAGCGCCGAGGTGCTGTCGGCGTCGGACCAGGCGGCCATCGGAATGCGCAGCGTGCCGTGGCGCGCCAGCGATTCGGCCGCGCCGAGGTACGACATGGAATCGGGGTCGAGTCCCGGGCCGGGAGGTGAGGTGAGGGCCACCACCCCGACGCAGGCGGCGGCGCCGAACAGCGCCGCCAGGACTGAGCGCCGCGCCGGACGCGCGCCGAACCACGCACGACACTTCCGATGCGCCGCCCGCAGGATCTGTCCCTGCAGAGGGTCCCACCGCACGCGCACCAATGTACTATTTAGCGCCATGCGCGCGATGCTTCTCGACGCAGCACGGAGCCCGCTGCGCGAAGCGGGCCTGTCGATGCCCGTTCCCGGGCCGCACCAGGTGCTGCTCCGTGTCGCGGCGTGCGGCGTCTGCCGCACCGACCTGCACGTCGCCGACGGCGAGCTTCCCGACCCCAAGCTGCCGCTGATCCTCGGCCACGAGATCGTGGGCGACGTCGTCGCCCTCGGCCCCGGCGCCGCGCGCTTCGCCGCGGGCGCGCGGGTCGGCGTGCCGTGGCTCGGGTGGACCTGCGGCGTGTGCCGCTTCTGCCGGTCCGGCCGCGAGAACCTCTGCGCCGAGGCGCGCTTCACCGGCTACCACCTCGACGGCGGCTACGCGGAGTACACCGTGGCCGACGAGCGCTACTGCTTCCCGCTCGCGCCGGAACTGCGCGCCCCGGAGGCCGCGCCGCTGCTGTGCGCCGGTCTCATCGGCTACCGGTCCCTGGTCGCCGCCGGCGACGGTGCCGAACGGCTCGGGTTGTACGGGTTCGGCGCGGCCGCCCACATCGTCGCCCAGGTCGCCCGCGCCCAAGGCCGGAAGATCTTCGCCTTCACGCGCCCCGGCGACACCGCAGCGCAGGGCTTCGCGCGCGAGCTGGGGGCGGCGTGGGCCGGGCCCTCCGACGCGCCGCCCCCCGAGCCGCTGGACGCCGCCATTATCTTCGCCCCCGCCGGCGCGCTGGTCCCCGCGGCACTCCGGGCGGTCGAGCGCGGCGGCACGGTCGTCTGTGCGGGCATCCACATGAGCGACATCCCGGCGTTCCCGTACGAGATCCTGTGGGGCGAGCGGACCGTCCGCTCGGTGGCGAACCTCACGCGGCGGGACGGCGAGGAGTTCCTCGCGCTGGCACCGCGATTGCAGCTGCGCACGATCGTGGAGCCCTACCCGCTGACCCGGGCCGCGGACGCCCTCGAGGCGCTCCGCGCCGGACGGATCCGTGGAGCGGCAGTCCTCGTGATGGAGGGAAGCAGCGCTGGATGACCTCAGATCTGCGGGCCCTGCTGCTGGGCATCGGCGTCCTCGCGGGAGCGAGTGCGATCGCCAGAGCCCAGGAGCCGCCCCCGGTCCCCCGCACGGCGGAAGCGTTGCGGGTCTTCCTCGATTGCCGGACCACCTACTGCGACTTCGACTACGTTCGCACCGAGATCGCCTTCGTCAACTACGTCCGCGATCCCGTGGACGCGCAGATCTTCGTGCTGGTGACGACCGAGTACACCGGGGGCGGGGGAACGCAATTCACCGTGAACCTCATCGGCCGGCAGGACTTCACCGGCCGCAACGACACCCTGTTCTACGTCTCACAGCGGACCGACACCTACGACGAGGTCCGGCGCGGGCTCACGCAGACGCTGAAGCTCGGCCTGGTGCGATACGCCGCGCGCTCGGTGCTGGCGGGGCGGATCCAGATCACCTACGAGGCGCCTCCCGGCCAGCCCGCCGGCGACCGCCAACGGCTCGACCCCTGGGACTACTGGGTCTTCAACACCGGGATGAGCGGCAACTTCAGCGGTGAGCAGTCCCGAACCACGACCTCCCTGTATGGCTCCGCCTCGGCGAACCGCACCACCGAAAAGTGGAAGCTCAGCTTCGGCCTCAGCGCGCAGTACAGCCGCACCGTGCAGACCATCTCCGGCGACACGACCGTCGCCACGGACACGCACAGCGAGAGCTTCGGCAGCCTGACCGTCCGGAGCCTCGGCGAGCACTGGGCGGCCGGCCTCCGGACGTCGGTCTCCGCGTCCACGTACTACAACCAGACCATCGACGTCCGCCTGCTGCCGGCCATCGAGTACAACGTCTTTCCGTACTCCCAAGCCACCCGTCACACGCTCACGATCCAGTACGCCGTCGGAATGGAGGCGGTGCGCTACACGCAGGAGACGATCTACCAGCGGACCAGCCAGTGGCTGCCGCTCCACACGCTGCGCGCGCTGTACAACACCAGCCAGCCGTGGGGCGCCGCGAACGCGGCGGTGCAGAGCTCGCAGTACCTGAGCGACCCCACCAAGATGAGCCTCGGCCTTTCCGGGAATCTGGACTTCCGCGTGTTCCGGGGCCTGTCACTCGCTTTTCACGCGTCGGTTTCGTTCATCCACGACCAGCTGTACCTGCCGCTGGTGGGAGCCACGACGGAGGAGGTGCTGCTGAACCTGCGCCAGCTGGCGACCTCGTACAGCTACTACACGGCGGTGGGCTTCAGCTACACCTTCGGATCGATCTACAACAACGTCGTCAACCCGCGCTTCCAGTGAGCCGCGGGCGTCAGCCGATCAGGCTCCAGAGCAGCAGGGCGAGCACCAGGAGCGCGACGAGCACGTAGGTGCGGTCGCGCTCGAAGGCGAAGACGAAGCCGGCGATCGCGACCCGCGCGATCGGCGTCGCCACCAGCAGCACCAGACCGAGCTGTATCACGCCCCGCTCGTCCAGGGCGAACGCGCTCCGGACGATCCCCGCCAGGCTCCGCAGGTTGTCGGGCTGCCCGCGGAACACGCGGTAGTCGGGCACGGCGGCGCCGTACCGCGCGAGGTACGCGATCCCGCCCACGAGGACGACGGCCGCCGCCAGCAACACGCCGAAGCGCAGTAGCTTCCCGACCGCATGCTGCAGGCGCGGATCGCTCTCCGGCATCGCGCGGTCGGGCGCGGTCACCTACAACTCTCCTGCGATGCCGTGGTAGATCATCTCGATCGCCAGGATTACGATGACACCCGCGAACAGGAGCCGGAGCTGGCGCACCGGCATGCGGAACAGCAGGCGGGCCCCCACCATGGCGCCGGCCAGCACGCCGAGCATCACCGGCATCGCGAGTCCGGGCGCGACGTAGCCGCGGCGGAGGTAGATCCCGGCGCTGGCCGCCGCCGTCACGCCGATCATGAAGTTGCTCGTGGCCGTGGACACCTTGAGCGGCATCAGCATCACCTGGTCCATCGCCAGCACCTTCACCGCCCCGGACCCGATGCCGAGCAGCCCGGAAAGCACTCCGGCGAGCCACATCAGGGCGAAGCCGCCGGGCACGCGGCGCACGTGGTAGGGCACTTCACCCTCGACCGTCGGGTAGGTGGAGTCCAGCTTGAGGCGCGCCGCCAGCGGATCCGGCGCGAGATTCGCCGTCGCGTGCTCGGGCCGGTGCTTGCTCGCGAGGTAGGCGGACTGAAGCAGCACGAGGCCGAAGATCACCGCGATCACGTTGGCCGGGATGACGGCCACGAGCGACGCGCCCACCAGCGCCCCGATCGTCGTCGCGATCTCGAGCAGCATCCCGATGCGGATGTTGGTGAACCCCTCCTTGACGTACGCCGCCGCCGCGCCCGAGCTCGTGGCGATGATCGAGACGAGCGAGGCGCCGATCGCGTAGCGGATGTCCGCGCCGAAGACCAGCGTGAGCAGCGGGACGATGACGACGCCGCCGCCGAGGCCCGTCAGGGACCCGAGAAAGCCGGCGCAGAAGGACGCCGCGGCGACGATGGCGCTGAACGCGAGGGTGTTCAAGTCGGGGCTCGGCGGTGTACACTAACCACGACAGCGGGGGATACGCGAATGGCGGAAGTGCGGGACATCGAGGACGCCCTCATCGTCGGCGCCGGGCCGATCGGCCTGGCGTGCGCGATCTCGGCCAGGCGCCGCGGGCTCGACCCCCTCCTCATCGACGCGGGCGCCCTGGTGAACTCGATCGTGCATTATCCCGTCGGCATGACCTTCTTCACCACGCCGGACCTGCTCGAAATCGGCGGACACCCGTTCGCCTGCGCCGGAGCGAAACCGACGCGCGAGGAGGCGCTCAAGTACTACCGTGGCGTCGCACGCGCCGAGGGGCTGCGCGTCCGGACGTACACGCGGCTGGTGGGAGCCGCCGCCGGTGCCGGCGCCGTGCGGTGCGATCTCGAGACCGCAGCCGGAAGCTCCCGCGTGACCTGCCGGCGGCTCGTGCTCGCGACCGGCTACTACGATCACTTCAACCCGCTCGGCGTGCGCGGTGAGGATCTGCCCCACGTCAGCCACCGGTTCGACGAGGCCCACCGCTCCTTCGGGCTCGACGTGGTCGTGATCGGCGGGAAGAACTCCGCGATCGAGGCCGCACTGGAGCTGTTCCGCGCCGGCGCGCGCGTCACCTTGGTCTACCGGCGCGACGCCTTCAAGCCCACGGTCAAGTACTGGCTCAAGCCGGACATCGAGAATCGGATCAAGGCCGGGGAGATCGCCGTGCGCTTCGGCGCCGAG
>DATKLR010000134.1:0-3382 GCA_035542295.1 Gemmatimonadales bacterium
CCCTCGATCGCGTTGGTGATCATCAGCGGGATCAGCTTCTCGGGGAACTGGTAGGGGCCGTAATTGTTGGAGCAGCGGGTCACGACCACGTCCTGGCCGTAGGTGCGCGCGAACGCCAGCGCCAGGTGGTCGGCGGCGGCCTTGCTCGCGGCGTACGGGCTGGTCGGGCTCAGGGGCGTGCGCTCGGTGAACGGAGGATCGTCGGGCCCGAGCGCCCCGTAGACCTCGTCGGTCGAGACATGCAGCAGGCGGCAACCAGTGAGCGCGCGAGCCGCTTCGAGGAGGCGGACCGTCCCCACGACGTTGGTGCGCACGAACGGCTCGGCCGAGAGGATCGAGCGGTCGACGTGGCTCTCGGCGGCGAAGTTCACGATGGCGTCGGCGCCGCCCTCGAGCGCGCACGCCACGTCCTTCGGCTCGGCGATGTCCCCCTTCACGAACCGGTAGCCGGCGTGGCGCTCCAGATCCGCGAGGTTGGCCGGATTGCCGGCGTAGGTCACGAGGTCGAGGTTCGTGACCGACCACCCCATCCGGTCGCGCAGCACCATCCGGATGAAGTTCGATCCGATGAAGCCGAGACCGCCCGTCACGACGAGCTTCATCGCCCCTCCGACCGCTCCGTCGCCACGAGGCAGGTCGCGCGGTACAGGCTCTCGATGGCGCCCGCGTCGGTCCACCACCCGTCCACGAACCCGTGGTCCAGCTCGCCCCAGGCGAGGTACTGGTTGTTGACGTCGGTGATCTCCAGCTCGCCGCGCCCCGACGGCTTCAGCGTCTTGATGATGTCGAAGACGCGGGCGTCGTACATGTAGACCCCGATGACCGCGTAGCGGGACTTGGGCGCCTTCGGCTTCTCCTCGATCCGAACGATCCGCTCGCCCTCGAGCACGGGCACGCCGAAGCGCTCCGGGTCCGGGACCTCCTTGAGGAGGATCATCCCGCCCTTGCTCTTGCGGCCGTATTTCTCGACCGCCGGCCGGATGGACTTCTGGAGGATGTTGTCGCCCAGGATGACGCAGACGGGCTCGCCGTCGGCGAAGTACTCGGCCAGCGACAGAGCAGCGGCGATGCCTCCCTCGCCCTCCTGGTACGTGTAGTTGAGGTGCCTGAGGCCGAAGTCCTTCCCGTTGCCGAGCAGGCGGAGGAAGTCGCCGGCGTGGTTCCCGCCCGTCACGAGGAGGATCTCGGTGATCCCCGCCTCGACCAGCGTCTGGATCGGGAAGTAGATCATCGGCCGGTCGTAGATCGGCAGGAGGTGCTTGTTGGTCACGCGGGTCATGGGGGCCAGCCGTGTCCCGAGCCCGCCCGCGAGAACGACGCCCTTCATGCCACCTCTCCTTCGATGAGCCCCAGTCCCGGCACGCGGCCGCCGCGCACATAGGCTGTCACGTGCTTCTCCCAAGTCGGCAGGGACACTCCGAGCGCGGCTCTGGTGGCGCCGCACTCGAGCACCGAGTACGCCGGCCGCGGCGCTGCGCGAGCCGCCTCCGCCGTGCTGCACGGCGAGACGAGCGCGGGGTCCGCTCCCGCGGCGGCGTAGACGGTGCGCGCCACCTCGAACCACGACGCCGCGCCCGACGCCGTCAGATGCCAGTGGCCGGCCGCCTCCCGGCGCACCAGCCCCCACAGCCCCTCGCTTACCAGACGGGTCGAGGTCGGCGCGCCGATCTGGTCGTTCACGACCCTGAGGACTCGGCCCTCCACGGCCGCCTTGCGGGCGGTGTCCACGAAGTTCGGGCCCCCGGGGCCGAACACCCACGCGGCCCGCACGATCGTCCAGGCGCCGCCGCATCGCTCCACGGCCGCCTCCCCCTCGGCCTTCGCCCGCGCATAGGCGCCGAGGGGGGCACGGTGGGCGTCGGGCGGGATCGGCGCCGAGGCCCGCCCGTCGAAGACGTAGTCGGTGCTGATATAGACCACCCGCGCTCCCGTCTCGCCGCAGGCGCGGCAGACGTTGGCCGTGCCATCGCGGTTCACGGCCATCGCCAGGTCGGGCTCGGACTCCGCGCGGTCCACGGCGGTGTAGGCCGCCGCGTGGATCACCACGTCCGGCCGCGCATCGGCGATCGCGCGCCGCACCGCGTCCGCATCCCGCACGTCGAAATCGCCGAGATCCCACGCGACCACCTGTGCCCCGGCCTTCCGCCAGAGCGGCACCAGCGTCGTGCCGAGGAGACCGCGCGCTCCGGTGAAAGCGACGCGCAACGCGCTACTTCGCCCTGGTCCGGCTCGCTACGGCGTGGCGCGAGTCGACCAGCGCCTTGGCTTCCTTCGCCAGCATCGCGTAATCGAGCTTCGAGTGGTCGGTGACGATCACGACGCAATCAGCGCCGCGGACCGTCTCGGCCGTGAGCGGCACCGATCTCAGGGTCGCGCCGTCCTCCTTGAGCACCGGAATGAACGGGTCGTGGTAGCGCACCACCGCCCCCAGCCGCTCCAGCAACCTGATGATGTCGAGCGCCGGGCTCTCGCGCAGGTCGTCGACATCCTTCTTGTACGCCACGCCCACGACGAGCACCGTCGAACCCTTCGCCGGCTTGCTCCGCTCGTTGAGCGCCGCCACGATCTTCTCGACCCAATACTCCGGCATCTCGGCGTTGATCTCGCCGGCCAGCTCGATGAACCGCGTGCGGTAGTTCAGCGACCGCATCTTCCACGCGAGATAGTGCGGGTCGAGCGGGATGCAGTGCCCACCCACGCCGGGGCCGGGCGTGAACTTGAGGAAGCCGAACGGCTTGGTGGCCGCCGCGTCGATCACCTCCCAGACGTCCACGCCGAGCTTGTCGCACACGATCGCCATCTCGTTCACGAGGCCGATGTTGACCGAGCGGAACGTGTTCTCCAGGAGCTTGACCAGCTCCGCCGCCTCGGGGGACGACACCGCGACCAGCGTCTCGATCGCCGGCTGGTAGAGCGCCGTCACGACGCGCGTGCACGCGGCGGTGACTCCGCCGACGACCTTGGGCGTGTTGTGCGTGTTGTACTTCGGGTTGCCGGGGTCCACCCGCTCCGGGCTGAACGCGAGGAAGAAGTCCTCGCCGACCTTGAGCCCGCTCTTCTCCAGCGCGGGGAGCATCAGCTCCCGGGTCGTGCCGGGATACGTCGTGCTCTGGAGCACGATCGCCTGCCCCGCCCGGATCGTCTTCGCCACGCTGTCGGTGGCGGCGGATATGAACGAGACGTCGGGGTCCCGCGTCTTGGAGAGGGGGGTCGGCACACAGATCGCGACGCAGTCCGGCTCCCCGAGGCGCGTCAGGTCGGTCGTCGCCGAGAGCCTGCCCGCCTTCACGAGCCTGGCCAAGCGCTCGCTCGGGATGTCCTGCACGTGGGAGCGGCCCGCGTTGATTCCGTCCACGACCCGCCGCGTCACGTCGAAGCCCAG
>DATKLR010000135.1:0-25239 GCA_035542295.1 Gemmatimonadales bacterium
CTCCCCGGCCTCGGCGACGCTGGGGACCGCCTCTTCGGGACCAAGTAGTGCGCCTCACCTCCTGGGGCGCGGCGGGCAGAAGGCGCGCATGACAGACACTCCGAACGCGCCCGACCGCTCGACTCTGAGAAGGATCGCCCGTCGGGTGATGCTCGAGCGAGGACTGGCGCCGAGCTTTCCCCCCGAGGCTCTCACCGAGCTCGACGGAATCGTGGGGCCGGCGGCGCGGCCTGACGGACCGACGCGTGACCTGAGGAGCCTTCTGTGGTGCTCCATTGACAACGATGATTCACGCGACCTGGACCAGGTCACCGTCGCTGAGGCGCTGCCGAGCGGAGGCGCGAAGGTCCTGGTCGCTATTGCCGACGTGGACGCGCTGGTCAAGAAGGGATCGGCGCTGGATGAGCACGCGCGGCTCAACACGACCTCGGTTTACACCGCTGCAGAGACGTTTCCGATGCTGCCCGAGAAACTCTCAACCGATCTCACCTCTCTCAACCGTGAGTCGGATCGGCTGGCCGTCGTCATTGAGATGGTCTTCGCGGGAGATGGATCGCTTCAGGGCTCGGACCTCTATCGAGCAACCGTTCGGAATCACGCCAAACTCGCCTACAACGCGGTTGCCGGCTGGCTGGACGGCAAAGCGACGACGCCCACCGAGATCGGTGCAGTCAGCGGGCTCGACGAGAATCTGCGCCTCCAGGATCGCGTGGCCGTGAAGCTGAAGGCGCTCCGCCACGACCACGGTGCGCTCGATCTCGAGACCATCGAGGCGCGCCCGGTCTTCGATGGAGATGCGCTCAAGGCCATGGAGCCCGACACGAAGAACCGGGCCAAGGGCATCATTGAGGACTTCATGATTGCGGCCAACGGGGTGTCCGCACGGTACCTCGCGTCCAAACAGCTGCCGTCTCTGCGGCGCGTGGTGCGCGTTCCCAAGCGCTGGGACCGCATCGTCGGGCTTGCCGCAGAGCGGGGCTTCACGTTGCCGAAGGAGCCCGACCCCAAGGCCCTGGATCGGTTTCTGGTGGCGGCGAAGGCCTCCGATCCGCTTCGGTTCTCCGACCTGTCCCTGAGCGTCATCAAGCTCCTGGGCCCGGGAGAATACGTCGTTGGGCAGCCCGGAGGCGATGTCCCCGGACACTTCGGTCTTGCCGTCGAGGATTATGCCCACTCCACCGCCCCGAACCGCCGATATCCCGACCTGATTACACAACGCCTGCTGAAGGCCGCGGCGGCGGGGGGTGCATTGCCGTACGGCACCGTCGAACTGGAAACGCTCGCAGAGCACTGCACGAAGGCGGAGGACGCAGCGAAGAAGGTCGAGCGGCAGGTTGCGAAATCGGCAGCCGCCATTCTGCTGCAAGCCAGGATCGGAGAGCAGTTCGATGCCATCGTCACGGGGGCGTCCCAAAAAGGTACGTGGGTCCGCATACTGCAGCCCCCAGTCGAAGGACGATTGGTAAGCGGCCTCGAGGGCGTGGACGTCGGCCATCGGCTCCGCGTGCAGCTGGTCCGCACCGACGTCGAGCGCGGATTCATAGACTTCAAGAGAGTGGCGTAACAAGCCCTCGCCGCAGCGCCGCGGGGTCGCCTGCCTCGCGGAGGCTTCGGGTGGCTCGACCGGTGGGCGGCCGCTAGGTTGTGCGGCATGCGCCGCGTCCTCTGGACGGCGGCCGCGCTGGTGGTCGCGGCCTGGATCTTCTCGCTGGTCGAGGTCGTCGCTGCCGCGCGGCGGGAGAATGCGGGGCCCGCGGACGCCATCGTCGTGATGGGAGCCGCGCAGTACAACGGGCGGCCTTCGCCGGTCTTCAAGGCCCGGCTGGACCATGCGGCCGCGCTGTTCCGGCGTCACCTCGCCCCGCGGCTGATCGTCGCCGGGGGCACCGGCTCCGGCGACACGGTGAGCGAGGCCGACGTCGGCCGGCGCTACCTGCTGGCCCCCGGCATCGACACCGCGGCGATCGTCGCGATCGGCACCGGGCGCGCGACCGAGCCCGCGCTCCGCGCGGCAGCGGATTGGATCCGCGCACACCGCGGGCGCCGCGTCATCCTGGTGAGCGACGGATTCCACATGCTGCGCCTCAGCCTCATCGCGCGCCGGCTCGGCCTGCTACCGCTGTCGTCGCCGGCGCGAACCAGCCCCATCGCCTCCAACCGGCGGCTGGAGATCACATACCTGCTCGCGGAGTCGATCAAGGCTCCGGTCGCATTCCTCCTGACGAGGTGATCATGAAGCAGACGCACCGACGCACAGACGCACGGACGCGCGGCGCGCTCCGAACGCTGCGGCTCCTGGCGCTGGCGCTGCTCCTGCCGGCCGCTCTGGCCGGCCAGACGCTGAGAATCCCCTACCAGACCTTCACCCTGCCGAACGGGCTCACGGTCTTCGTCACCGAGGACCACTCCGTCCCGATCGTGACGGTGAATACCTGGTATCACGTGGGCTCGGCGGACGAGCGGGTCGGCCGCACCGGCTTCGCCCACCTGTTCGAGCACCTGATGTTCATGGGATCCGAGCACGTGCCGACGGGGGACTTCGACAAGCTGCTCGAGGCCGCCGGGGGCGACAACAACGGCTCGACCACCGAGGACCGCACCAACTACTTCGAGGACGGCCCCTCGAACGCGCTCGAGCTGATGCTCTACCTCGACTCCGACCGGATGGGCTTCCTCCTGCCGGAGCTCACGCCGGCCAAGGTGGACCTGCAGCGCGGCGTCGTGCAGAACGAGCGGCGCCAGAGCTACGAGAACCAGCCGTACGGCCTGGCCGAGGAGAACATCCTCAAGCGCCTCTATCCGCCGTCCCACCCGTACAGCTGGCCGGTAATCGGCTCGATGACGGACCTCACCGCCGCCAGCCTCGAGGACGTGCGGCAGTTCTTCCGCAACTACTACACCCCCAACAACGCGACCATCGCGATCGGCGGCGACGTCAGCTACGCGGAGGTGCGCCGCGAGGTGGAGCGCTGGTTCGGCGACATCCCGCGCGGTCCCGCCGTCGCGCGAACCGCGCCGCCGGCGGTGAGTCTCGCCGCCGACGCGTACGCGACGCTCGAGGACCGGGTGCAGCTCCCGCGCGTCTACGACACCTGGCACACGGTCAAGGCGTTCGCGCCCGACGACGCCGCGCTCGACGTCCTGGCCTCGATCCTCGCCGACGGCAAGACCTCCCGGCTTTACAGGCGCCTGGTCTACCAGCTCCAGATCGCGACGCAGGTCCGCGCCTTCCAGGACGGGGGCCGCATCGACGGAAAGCTGGAGATCGTCGCCACGGCGCGGCCGGGCCACGACCTGAACGAATTGCAGCGCGTGATTGACGAGGAAGTGCGCACCCTCGCCGAGTCGGGCCCGACGCTCCGCGAGGTCGAACGGGTGCAGAACGGCGTCGAAGCGCAGTTCCTCGATCGGCTGGAGCGGGTCGGCGGGTTCGGCGGGAAGGCAAACCAGCTCAACTTCTACGAGTACTTCGCCGGCACACCCGACTACCTCCAGCAGGACCTCGATCGCTACCGCCGCGTCACGCCGGCGGACGTCGAGCGCCTGGCGCGCAGCTACCTGCTCATGGCGCACCGCGTCGTGCTCAGCGTGGTGCCGCAGGGGCACACCGAGCTGGAAGCGAAGGAGAGGCCACAGTGAAAAGCGCCCGCATCGTCCTGCTCCTGGCCGCGACGCCCGCGCTGCTCCTCGCGCAGGGCGTCGACCGCACCCGCCCGCCCCAGCTCCCGCCGCCCCCGGCGCTGCAGCTGCCGCCGGTCCAGACGGCCCGGCTGCCCAACGGGCTGGAGATCGCCGTCGTCGAGAAGCACGAGGTCCCGGTGGTGGACGTGTCGGTCCTGATCGGGGCCGGCAGCGTGCGCGACCCGGACGACCTCCCGGGGCTGGCCACCTTCACGGCCGCCGCCCTGCAGGAAGGGGCCGGCCGGCGGAACTCGCTCGAGATCGCCGACGAGATCGGCTACCTCGGCGCGCGGCTCTTCACCGGCGCCAGCTACGACGCGGCCACCGCCTCGCTCCACGTCCCCAAGCGGCAGATCGGCCGGGCTCTGGACCTGCTGGCCGACGTGGTCCTCCGGCCGACCTTCCCCGACAGCGAGATCGCACGGGAGCGCGACCTCCGCCGCAGCCAGATCCTCCAGCAGCGCGACCAGCCGGTCGCGATGGCCAACATCGCCTTCGCCGCCATCGTCTACGGCGCCGCGCACCCGTACGGCCGCCCGCTGAACGGCACCGAGGTCTCGACGGCAGCCCTCAGCCGCGATCGCATCGCGCAGTTCTACCAGGCCTACTACCGGCCCAACAACACCCGCGTCCTGGTGGTGGGCGACGTGACGCTGTCCGAAGCGCAGGCGCTCATCGCCGAGCGCTTCGACGCCTGGGCCGCCGGCGACGTCCCCGCCGTGGTCGAGACGCCGGCGCCCGCTCCGGCGGCGCGCACCATCTACCTCGTGGACAAGCCGGGCGCGGCACAGTCCGTGTTCCGGATCGGGCAGGTGGGCGTGCGCCGCACGACAACCGACTACTTCGCGCTCACGGTGCTGAACACTCTCCTGGGCGGATCATTCACCTCCCGCCTCAACCAGAACCTGCGGGAGACCCACGGCTACACCTACGGCGCGAGCTCCCAGTTCGCGATGCGGCGCATGGCCGGGCCGTTCCTCGCCGCCTCCTCCGTGGTCACGGCCAAGACCGACAGCTCCCTGATCGAGTTCATGAAGGAGCTGCGGCGCATCCGCGACGAGGCGGTGGGCCAACCCGAGCTGGCGAAAGCGAAGGCGTACATCACCCTCGGACTCCCCAGCGAGTTCGAGACGACGGCGGGCGCGGCGGCCCAGTTCCGCGACCTGCTCCTCTACGGCCTGCCGCTCGACTACTACACGACCTACATCCCGCGGATCGATGCCGTGACCACGGAAGACGTGCAGCGCGTCGCCCGCGAGTATCTCGACCCCGACCACCTCGCGATCGTCGTCGTGGGCGACCGGAGCCGAATCGCCTCCGGCCTCGATGCCCTGCACGAGGGACCGATCGTCCTGCGGGACCTCTGGGGTCAGGCCGTCCCGTGAGCGCGCCGGACGGGCGCCAACGCGCCAACGACACGTCCGACGCGCCGCCCGCTCGATCCGGCCCTGGCGCGAGTGCCACCGACGCTCCTCTGGGCCGCCTCGCGTCGCGGCGCATCTATACGGGCCGCGTCCTCAACCTCGACGTGGACACCGTGCGGTTCCCGGACGGCACCAGCGGCGAGCTGGAGATGATCCGCCATCCCGGCGCCGCGGCCGTCCTGCCCGTGCTCACGGCCGACGGCAGCGAAGACCCGCAGATCCTGCTGATCCGGCAGTACCGCTATGCGGCCGGCGGGAACGTCTGGGAAATCCCCGCCGGCAGGCTGGAAGAGGGCGAGAGCCCTGAGGCGTGCGCCCGCCGCGAGCTGCTGGAGGAGACCGGCGCGACGGCCGGGCGGTGGGATCGGATGACCACGATCTACACAACCCCGGGCTTCACCGACGAGCGGATCCACATCTTCGCCGCCCGCGACCTCGTCGTCCGGCCGCAGGAAACCCGGCGCGAGCCTGATGAATTCATGGAAGTGAAGCCGGTGACCGTCAGGGCAGCCATCGAGATGATCCGAGATGGCGAAGTGGTCGATGGAAAGACGATCGTGGCTGTTCTCTTTTACGCCGGTTTCCAACTCGGATTGTAGCAATTAGAGGACGGCGGCCGGGGGGCGGCGGCGCCGATATCGGGCGCCGCTGTCGTCTCAACCGCAGCATTGCCAAGGGGTTCCGTGCTGGTGCGCAGTGCGCCAGTTACCCGGTACGGTTTCTGCCTGTCTTGATAAGGCAGACACCCACAACGCGAGTGAGCGCGACGTGACTCTGGTGGCCAATTCATCCCTCCGTGGGTCCAGGCAGGGCCAGGCATCCGTCTTCGCGGAGCTCGACGATTCGCATGTGGTCCAGGCGTTCCTGGACGGCCAGTCGCGCGCGTTCGATGAGTTGGTCGCCCGCTATCAGGCTCGCCTGCTGAACTTCATCTACCGCACCATCGGCGACCGCGAGCGGTCCGAGGACCTCGTGCAGGAGGTCTTCATCCGCATCTACCGCCACCTGCACCGCTTCGACCAGACGAAGAAGTTCTCGACCTGGGCGTACACGATCGCGTCCAATCTGGCCAAGAACGAGCTTCGGAACCGGAGCCGGAACCCGCTCGTGCTCTTCCAGGCGATCAAGAAGCACTGGGAAGCCGACCACCGGCCGCTCCAGTTCGAGGACTCCAGCTCGCGGCCGGACGACATGTATCGGAAGCGGCACCTGCGTGCCCTGGTCGAGCAGTCGGTCGAGCGGCTGCCGGAGCACCACCGGGTCGTCTTCGTGCTGCGGGAGCTGGAGGGGAAGACCTACGAGGAGATCGCCGAGATCACCGGGTGCAACCTGGGGACGGTGAAGAGCCGCCTCAACCGGGCCCGGAACAGCTTCGCCGCAATCATCGCTCCGCACCTCGACTAGCCGGGGCGCCCTCTCAAGGAGACGCCCCGGAACCCTGCGCCTGCCCCGCGGTACAAGAACCGTTCCTCATTGGGCGCGCATGGACTGCTGCGAGTTCCGGGAAAAATACTCCGACTTTGCTGACGGCCTGCTCGAGGAAGAGGCCGAGTTGCGTGCGCGGCGTCACCTGGGCGCGTGTGCGGCCTGCCGCCGCTTCGACTCGGCCTTCCGGCGGGGCGTGAGCGCCCTGCGGGACCTGCCGTCGGTCGAGGTATCGCGGAGCTTCGGCGAGCGGCTTCGCGGCCAGTTACGCCACGAGCTGGTGGTGCGGGCGCTGGCGGTAGACCCGCTGTCGGGTGCCATCGCCGCGCTGTTGGTGCTGGTCACGGTCGGGGTCGTCACCTGGGATCTGGCCGAGCTGCACACCGCACGGCGCGCGACGCCCGCCGTCACCACGAGCGCGGCGCCGCCGGTCGCCCAACCTGTCACGGCGGTGCCGCAGTTCCGCGACACGATCCAGGCCCGTCCCGAACTCCTCCACCCCTTTGATCCCGTCCTGCTCATAAGTGACACCAGCCCGGCGGCGGACGCTGGCGCGGCGCGATTCGATGTCCCCGCAGTCTGGGGAGGGCGGTAGCGCCGGAGGAAGCCCGCCCGGCCATCGCAGCGGTCCTTTGCGCCGCCCGCACCACCCTGGGCGGCTCCGGACGCACCGCGCCACCCCGCCTTTTGCGGCACCCCGTTTCGGGCTAAGTTGCGCCCGATGCCCGGGCGGACATACGATGAGCTTCGGCGGTCCCTCGCCAAGGGCGACGTCCAGCCCGTCTACTACCTCCACGGCGACGACGAATTCCTCAAGAGCGACGCGGTGCGCCAGATCGTGGCGCTCGCTGTGGACGAGGGTACCCGCGACTTCAACCTCGACCGCCGCCGCGCCCCCGAACTGGCCGCCGAGGACTTCCAGGCTCTGGTCGAGACGCCCCCGATGATGGCCGCGCGGCGCGGCATCGTGCTCACCGAGGTGGAGTGCCTCCAGCAGCGGCGTCCCCGCCAGCAGGCGCTCAAGGCCGCCGTCGCCGGTTACCTGAAGCACCCGTCGCCCGATACGGTGCTGGTGCTCGTGCAGACGGCCGGAGAGAAGCCCGACGCCGCGCTGGAAGGGGGCGCCTGCAGCGTCGACGTTGCCCCACTTCCGCCGGAGCGCGTGGGCCGTTGGATCCAGCATCGCGCGAAGGAGTTGGGCCTCGTGATCGAAGCAGACGCCGCGCGCCACCTCCAGGCGGCGGTGGGCGAGGATCTCCAGCAGCTTTCGGCCGAGCTGGCGAAGCTCGCGGTGGCGACGGCCGGGAAGCCCGCGACGATCGCGGATGTGGCAGACCTCGTGGGCGTGCGGACAGGAGAGACCGTCTACGACTTCGTGGACGCGGTGAGCGGCCGGCGCTTCGCCGCCGCAGCGGGCATGGTCTCGCGGCTGATCGCGAGCCCCGGCGGCAGCGGCGTGCGGCTGCTTGGTGCCCTGGGCACCGTGCTCGTCGGGCTCGCCCTCGCACGCGCCCGCCTCGACGCGCGGGACGCACCGGGCCCGGCGACCACGCGCGTGCTCAACGCGATGTACACCGCCCGGCCGATGGGGCTGCGCCCGTGGAAGGAGGAGGCGTCGCGCTGGGTCCGCGATGCGGGCGGATGGACAGCGGCCGAGCTGGACGCCGGGCTTGCGGCGCTGCTCCGCGCCGACGCCCGGCTCAAGGACACGCGGCTCGCGGGGGAGGCCGAGGTCGTGATCGAGGTCGTGCTGTCGCTCGGCCAGCCGGGACAGGAGGCGGCGTGAGGCTGGACGCACGGACGCACGGATGCACGGATGCACCGCGGAGGCGGTGCCCTCGGACATTCCGTGCGTCGGTGCGTCTGTGCGTCGGTGCGTCCGGCCTGATCTGTGCGGCCGTTCGGCCCGCCTCAGGTCAGGACAACCCCGTCATCCGGGCGGCGGTGCAGCTGGCCGCGGAAGGGCGCGGCGACTCTGCCCGGAAGATCGTGGCCGTGGAGCTGGCGAAGGCGCGCCCCGGCTCGAGCGCGTACGTCGAGGCGCTGTTCTGGCGCGGCCGGCTCGCCACGTCCGGCGACAGCGCCGAGAACGACTTGCGCCACGTCGCGCTGGACTACTCCAACTCGAAGTGGGCCGATGACGCGCTGCTCCAGCTGACCGAGCTCGCGATGGCGGCCGGCAACCCGACCAGCGCGCTCCAACTCGCGCAGCGGCTGCGCGGCGACTACCCGGGCAGCGCTCTCCGGCCGGCGGCGGCGCTCTGGGGCGGCCGTGCGGCGTTCGACCTCGGCGATCCGGTGGCAGCTTGTGCCCTGCTCGACTCGGCGAGGACGGAGGGAGGGAACGACGTCGAATTCGAGAATCGGGTCGCGTTCTATCGGAGCCGGTGCACGGCGGCGGTGCTGCAGCCGCGCGCGGCCGCCGACACTGTGGCTTCCGCCGCCTCCGACTCCATGCGCCGCCCCGCCGCGGCGCCGGCCCCCGTCCCGGCCAGGGCGGATTCCGCCGCGACGCGGGCCGCGCCACCCCCGCACGCCCAGCAGTTCGAGGTGCAGGTGGCGGCGACCCGCTCCAAGGGCCAGGCGCAGAGCATCGCACACCGCGTGGAGCGCTCAGGCGAGCGCAGCCGCGTCGTGACGGGCGCGGACGGCTATTTCCGGGTGCGCGCCGGTCCGTACGTCTCGCGCAAGGAAGCTGACGCGGCGGTAGTGCGACTGCGGCGGCTGCTGCGCGGCCACCCCATCGTGGTGAGCAGGCCGTGACGCTGCCCGGTCTCCACGTCTCCACTCCCTTGATGCAGCAGTACCGGGAGATCAAGGCGCGGCACCAGGACGCCATCCTGTTCTTCCGGATGGGCGACTTCTACGAGACGTTCGAGGGCGACGCGGAGGTCGCATCGCGGGCGCTCGGTCTCACCCTCACGTCGCGCAACAACGGCGCGGCGGCGGAGATTCCGCTGGCCGGCGTCCCGGTGAAGGCCGCCGCGACGTACATCAAGCGTCTCGTCGAGCGCGGCTTCCGCGTCGCCATTTGCGAGCAGGTCGAGGACCCGAAGCTCGCCAAGGGGATCGTACGGCGCGAGGTGATCGAGGTCGTCACTCCGGGCGCGGTGATGGCCGACGACCTCCTCGAGGCGCGCGCCAACACCTTCCTCGTGGCGGCCCAGAGCGACGGGGCTGAGGCCGGTCTGGCCGCAGCCGACCTCTCGACCGGCGAGCTGATACTCGAAACGGCCGACGCCGCGGACCTCGACGCGACCCTCGAGCGCTATCGCCCCTCGGAGGTCATCGTCGCGGAGGGCGCCGCGGCGCTCGCGCCCTCGGCCGCGCTGGTCACGCGACGCGAGGCGTGGGAGTTCGACCCCGCGCTCGCCGCGGAGGACCTGGCCCGCCGCTTCGAGCTGGCCTCGCTTGACGGCCTCGGGCTGGGGGCCGCCGACGCGCTCGCGATCGGAGCCGCCGGCGCCCTCCTGCGCTACCTCGGGGACCTCCAGCCCGGCGGCCTGCCACAGATGCGGCGCCCGGTGGTGCGTCGGGCCGCCGGCCGGCTGTTCCTCGACGCGATGACGCGCCGCAACCTCGAGCTGGTGGAATCGCTGCGCCCGGAGGGGCGCGAGGCCACGCTGCTGGCGGTCGTGGACCACACGGTCACCCCGATGGGCGCGCGGCTGCTCCGGCAGTGGCTCCTGGCGCCCCTGACCGACGTCGCCGCGATCGCGGCGCGCCACGACGCCGTCGGGCTGCTCGCGGCCGACGAAGGGCGCCGCACCGCGTTGCGCGAGGCCCTGGACGGGGTCCGCGATCTGGAACGGCTCGGCGCCAAGGCCGCCGCGCGCCGCGCGACCCCGCGCGACCTCGGCGCACTCCGCGTGTCGTTCGAGCGGCTGCCCCTGGTCGCCGCGGCCCTCACGGATCTCTACGGCCTCGATCGCGGCTTCGACGTCCTGTCCGACCTGGCGGCGCGGCTCGCCGCAGCGCTGGTGGACCATCCGCCGCCGGCGCTGGGGGACGGCGACACGATCCGCCCCGGCCATTCGAGCGCCCTGGATGAGCTGCGCGAGCTGCGGGATGGCGGCCGGTCCTACATCGCGTCGCTCCAGGCGCGGGAGCGCACCCGCACCGGCATCACCTCGTTGAAGGTCGGCTACAACAAGGTCTTCGGCTACTACATCGAGATCACGAAGGCGAACAAGGACGCCGTGCCCGCCGACTACGAGCGCCGCCAGACGCTGACGGGGGCGGAGCGTTACGTCACCCCGGAGCTGAAGGACTACGAGGCGAAGGTGCTCGGCGCCGAGGAGGAGATCACGCGGCTGGAGGAGCGCCTGTTCGCCGAACTGCGCGACGTGGCGGGCGCGGCGATCCGGCGCATCCAGGACACGGCGGCGCGCGTGGCGGCCGCGGACGTGCTGGCTTCGCTGGCGCACGCCGCCGCGCGGAACCAGTACGTGCGACCGCAGGTCGACGACGGCTTCGCGCTCGAGATCGAGGGAGGCCGCCATCCCGTGGTCGAGCGCGTGATGCCGCGCGAGGCGTTCATCCCCAACGACGTGCGGCTCGACGCCGAGCAGCAGATCATGATCGTCACCGGCCCCAACATGGCGGGCAAGAGCACGGTGCTGCGGCAGGTCGGCCTCACCGTGGTGCTGGCGCAGGCGGGGTCCTTCGTCCCGGCGCGTGCCGCCCGGCTGGGCGTCGTGGACCGGCTCTTCACTCGGGTCGGGGCGAGCGACGATCTGGCGCGCGGCCAGAGCACCTTCATGGTCGAGATGAGCGAGACCGCCGCCATCCTGCACAACGCCACGCGCCGCAGCCTCGTCCTGCTCGACGAGATCGGCCGCGGCACTTCCACCTACGACGGCGTCGCCATCGCCTGGGCGGTGGCCGAGTTCCTTCACGAGCGGCTCGGCTGCAAGACCATCTTCGCGACGCACTACCACGAGCTGACGCAGCTGGCGGAACGGTTCGCCCGGGTGGCGAACTTCAACGTCGCGGTGCACGAGTCGGGGGACGAGGTCATCTTCCTGCACCGGCTGCGCCCCGGCGGCGCCGACCGGTCGTACGGCATCCACGTGGGCCGCCTGGCGGGGCTCCCGGCCGAAGTGGTCGAGCGCGCGCGGGCGGTGCTCCGCACCCTCGAGGCCGGCCATCGAGTCGCGATGGCGCCGTCTCCGGCCGACCAGCTGGCACTCTTCGCCCCTCAGGAGGACCCGGTGCTCGCCGACCTCAAGGCGCTCGACCTCGACGGCCTCACGCCGCGCCAGGCGCTGGAGCGACTGGCGGACCTGCAGCGGCGCGCCAGGGAGGGAGCATGAGGGAGGCACGGAGGCGCGGGTGCATGCAGGCTCGGGGTGATGCACCTCTCCGTGCCGCCGTGCCTCTGTGCTTGTGCGCCCTCCTGACTGCGTCCTGTCGCAGCGCGCCCACGCCCGAAGCGGCGGCGGCCAAGGAGAACGACGTGCCGGTGGCAGTCAACAGCGAGTCGCCCTTCCAGTATCCTGCCGACCTCTACGACCAGGGCGTCGAGGGGGAGGTGCGGCTGCGCCTCTACGTGGATGACATGGGCCGCGTGCATCCGGAGAGCACCAAGGTCGCGTCCTCGTCCGGCACGCCGGAGCTGGATTCGGCCGCCGTCCGCGGGTCGGCGCTGCTCCGGTTTGCGCCAGCGCACAAGGACGGCCAGCCGATTGCCACCGCCTTCTACCAGCCCGTGATCTTCCGCAGGGGCGGCGAGCGGGCCGCCGCGCCGGCGCCATGACCGCGCGTTCCCGGCCCCTGAACAGCATCCTCGAGGCGATCGGTGAGACACCGCTGATCCGGCTGAGCCGCCTCACGCGTGGTCTCCGAACGCCGGTCCTCGCCAAGGCCGAGCAGATGAACCCCGGCGGCTCGGTGAAGGACCGTATCGGCCTCGCCATCATCGAGGCGGCGGAGAAGAGCGGAGCCCTGAAGCCGGGCGGCACGATCGTCGAGGGGACGAGCGGAAACACCGGCGTCGGGCTCGCGATCGCCGCGGCGATCAAGGGCTACCGCTGCGTCTTCACGATCCCCGACAAGATGTCGAGCGAGAAGATCAAGCTGCTGCGGGCGTTCGGCGCCGAAGTGGTCGTGGTGCCCACCGCGGTGCCCCCCGACCATCCGGAGTACTACATCCAGAAGGCGAAGGCGATCGTGGCGGCGACCCCCGGCGCGATCCTGGCGGACCAGCACTTCAACCCCGTCAATCCGGACGCGCACTACCGCACCACCGGCCCCGAGATCTGGGAGCAGACCGAGGGCAGGGTCACGCACTTCGTGTGCTCGCCCGGCACCGGCGGCACCGTCACCGGCGTCGGGCGCTACCTCAAGCAGAAGAACCCGAAGATCCGCGTGATCGCGCCGGATCCGATCGGCTCGATCTACACCGAGTATGCGAAGGTGCACACCAAGGGGGAGGGGTTCCCTTACAAGGTGGAGGGGGTCGGCGGCGACAAGATCCCGACTTCGCTCGACTTCGGCGTGGTCGACGAGTTCGCGCAGGTCGGCGATAAGGAGGCCTTCCGGATGGCCCGCCGCCTTACCCGTGAAGAAGGGCTGTTCGTCGGGGGCTCGACGGGGATGAACGTCCACGTCGCGCTCGACGTGGCGCGGCGGCTCGACGACCCCGCCGCCCTGGTCGTTACGATCCTCTGCGACACGGGCGAGCGGTACCTTTCGAAGCTGTATGACGACGAGTGGATGCGCGCGAACCAGATGCTCGACACGACACCGGTCACGGTGGAAGCGCTTATGGCGCAGCGCCCCGCGGGCATTCCGCCGCTCGTGTCGGTCGCGCCGTCGGCGAGCGTGCGCCAGGCCCTGAACCTGATGAGCACGTACGGGATCTCGCAGGTGCCCGTCATCGCGGGGAACGACTGCGTCGGCTCGGTGACCGAAGGCCCGGTCATCGCCCGTGCCCTCGAGGACGCCAAGCTGCTCGAGCGCGCCGTCGCGGACGTGATGCAGCCGCCCTTCCCCGTCGTGGACGCCGCGCTGCCGATCGAGCGCCTCAACACGCTGCTCTCGCACGAGACCCAGGCGGCGCTGGTCCGCAAGGACGGACGGCTCACCGGGATCGTCACCCGGTACGACGTGCTGCGCCAGGTCGCGGGGATCCGATGAAGGTCGCGCTCCTGACGGGCGGGACCTCGGCCGAGCGTGACGTCGCCCTCGCCTCGGGGCTCCAGGTCGCCGCCGCACTGCGCTCGCTGCACCACACCGTGCACGTGGTGGATCTTGCGACTGGCTACGTGCCCCCCGAGCACGAAGCCGCCCTGTTGCCGGGGGGGATCGGGCGCGAGCCGCCGCCGCTCGCGCACCTCAAGGAGCTGGAGCGCGGCATGCTCTCGGCCGGCCTCGGCGAGGTGCCGGCCATCCGCGAGGCCGATGTCGTGTTCGTCGCGCTGCACGGCGGGCAGGGCGAGGACGGCACCGTCCAGGCGGTGCTCGACGTCATCGGCGTGCCTTACACCGGCAGCGGCCACCTGGCGTCGGCGCTGGCGATGGACAAGGACCTCTCCAAGCGCGTCGTGCGCGACAACGGGCTCGCGGTGCCCGCCTGGGTGATGGCCCCCGCCACCGCGGCGTATGTGAAGCGCACCGTCGGCTTCCCGTGCGTCGTGAAGCCGTCCAAGCAGGGATCCTCGGTGGGGCTGACGCTGGTCAAGCGCGCGAAGGACCTGCCGGCGGCCGTGCAGCTCGCGCGGCAGTACGACGACGAGGTGATGGTGGAGCAATTCGTCCCCGGGCGAGAGCTGACGGTCGGCATCCTGGGCGAGACGGCGCTGCCCGTCATCGAGATCGTTCCCAAGCACGAGATGTTCGACTACGAGTGCAAGTACCAGCCGGGGATGTCCGAGGAGATCTGTCCGGCGCCGATTCCCGCCGAGCTCGCCGTGCGGACCCAGGATGCTGCGCAGCGCGCCCACCGGGCCTTGAAGCTGTCGGGGTACAGCCGTGTGGACTTCCGGGTCGGCGCGGACGGCGAGGTGCTCTTCCTGGAAGCCAATACCCTGCCGGGCGTGACCGGCGCGAGCCTGATCCCGAAGGCCGCCCGCGCCGCCGGGATCAGCTTCCCCGCCTTTGCCGAGTCCATCTGTCGCCTCGCCCTCGAGCGCCGCGGAACAAAGCGCTAGGCCGGGGGATACCCTTCGATGGTCGCATGAGCTACGACGGTTCGCCCTTCTCCCTGACCCCTTGGGTGCGGCGCCTGCTGGTGGCCACGGGCGCCGTCTACCTGCTGCAGGTGACGGTGTTCACGAGCCCCTGGCTCGTGGAGACCTTCGGCTTCGCACCGGCGCTGGCGCTGCGGCATCCGTGGGGCGCGGTGACGTACGCGTTCCTCCACGGCTCGTTCCTGCACCTCCTCTTCAACATGATCGCGCTGTTCATGTTCGGACCCCCTGTGGAAGCGCGCTTGGGGGGTCGGCGCTTCATTCGGCTCTACGTCATCGCCGCCCTGGGAGGGGCCGCGATGAGCTTCGCCTTCCTGCCGCTGGCCGGCGGGGGGGTGATCATCGGCGCTTCGGCCGCGGTGTTCGGCGTGATGCTCGCGTTCGTGCTCGAGTGGCCCGACGCGCCGGTGCTGATCTTCCCGCTGCCCTTCCCCGTGAAGGCGAAGTGGGTCGTCGTCTTCCTGGCCGGGCTCTCGCTGGTGGCCGGCCTCTCGGGCGTGCGGGACGGCGTTGCGCACCTCGCGCACCTGGGCGGATTCGCCGCCGCGCTGCTCTACCTCCGGGGCCCCGCGCTGCTCCGGCGGCGCGCGCGCACGCCGGACGAGGGATCCACCGCGGTGCTGGTCCACCCGTTCTCGACCGAGACGGCGCGCGGGCTCCGCCCGTTCGGCCCGCGGCGGCGCGGGGCCGACGCGAAGGTGCTGGAGGAGGTGGACCGGGTGCTCGACAAGATCTCGGCCGGCGGGCTCTCCAGCCTCACGCCGGATGAGCGCCGTTTTCTCGACGAGATGAGCAAGAGGTTCAAGCAGGACCACTGAGATGATCCACGCGGCGCTGGGCGACATCACGACGTACGCCGGCAGCGCCATCGTCAATGCCGCCAACAACCATCTGCTGCTCGGCGCGGGCGTCGCGGGCGCCATCGCCCGCCGCGGCGGCCCGTCCATACAGGAGGAATGCGACCGCCACGGCCCGATCCGCGTGGGCGAGGCCGCCGTGACGGGCGCGGGCACGCTCGCGTGCCGCTACGTCATCCACGCCGCAGCGATGGGCGACGAGCCGGTGAGCGAGCGGAGCATCCGCAACGCCACGTCCGCGAGCCTCGCGCGCGTGGCCGAGCTGCACCTCGCCGACGTTGCGTTCCCGATTCTCGGGTCAGGGATCGGCGGCTTTCCGTTCCGCCGCGCGGTCGAGATCATGGTCGAAGCGATCCGCGCGGCCCCGGCGTCGGCCGGCATCGACGTGGTGCTGTACGGATTCACGGCTGCCGACCTCGCCGCCATCGAAGCGGTGCTCCTGCGCTCCGGCTAGTGGGCGCTCCTCGCGGAACGGCGTGAGCCGCTCCGCCGCTCTTGTCCCGAACGGTCGCGCTCCACAGATTGGGGCGACCGATACATGATCATCAACCTCATACCGGAGTTTCTCGCGGCTCGCGCCGCCGCGGATCGCGACGCGGCGTATCGCGACTATCTGGAGCGGCACCGGCAGGTCCTCGCCGCTTACTGGCACAACTACGTGCTCGATCTCGACTCACCGCACGCCGCGGAGGTCATCTCGCGCGCCCTGGCCGCTGACCGCCGGGATCTGCTGCGGCTGGTCGGGGAAACGGATCTCGAAGCGCTGGCCGCGGACGTCATGAGCCGCGCGGTCGGTGTGCTGGAGCTGGACCAGGAGGTCGACGTCTACCTCACGGTGGGCGTCGGCGCCGCCAACGCGGCCGAGCTGGTCGTCGGCGGGCGCGGCGTGGTCATCGTCTGTCTCGAGCACTTCACCGGCCAGCCCAACCCGGACACCTACGGGCTCGGCCTCGCCCCGGACGTCCTCCCGCTGTGGATCGCGCACGAGATCGCCCACACCGTCCGGTACACCTCCCCCACCAGCCGGTCCGACCTCAAGCGCCTGGTTGCCGAGGTGGGGGGCGAATACGACTACTGGGATACGGGGAGCCGCGCCACGCTTCGCGAGTTGCTCCTCAACGAGGGTGTGGCCGTGCACGCGGCGCGCGAGGTGGCGCCGGGCCTGCCCGACGAGGAATACCTGGGCTTCACCCGGCGGCAGTATCGCCGGATGCGCGAGCTGGAGGCATTCCTCTTCCGCGCCGTCGAGCCCGACCTCGACCGCGCGGGCCTGGGACTGCGGCTGCGGTTCCTCAGCGGCGGCGTGAGCCCGGCCGCGCGGCTCGCGCAGGGCCGGGTCCTGCCCGAGCGCTCCGGCTACTACATCGGTGCGCGGATGGCGGAACCGCTGGTGGCCGAGCGCGGCGTGGCGGTGGCCGTCCGCGCCGCGGCGGCGGAGTTCGACGCCGCTGGCGCCCGGGCCGCGTCGGGCCGGGCGGTGGGCGCATGACCGACGAGCGGCGGCGCAACCGCGAGCTGCGGGAGGTGCTCGACGAGCTGGTCGAGCACGTGCGCTACGTCGCCCGCAACGTGCAGACGATGAGCAAGCAGGATATGGAGTACGCCGAAGAGCGGCTGGAGTGGCTGGCCGACGAAGTCTGGCGGGCGGCCACCGACGTGGAAAAACCTCTCGCCTAGGCCGTCGTTCCCTTCCGCCGCGCCATCTCCGCGGCGCGGGCCTTGTTGATCATGTACTGCTGCGGCAGGCTCACCAGATTCGACACCGCGTAGTATAGGTTCAGCCCCGACGCGAAGTTCAGGAACAGCACGGTCATCATGATCGGCATGACCGTCGTCATCATCTTCGCCTGCGGATTCGGCGGCATCCCCATCTGCCCCAGCTTCGACAGCGCCCACATGGACGCGCCCATGACCACGGGGATGATGTAGGTCGGGTCCTTGAGAGACAGATCCGGCAGCCAGAGGAACGACACCCCGCGGAACGCGATCGTGTTGGCGAAGACGAAGAACAACGCCAGCAGGATCGGGAACGGCAACAGCATCGGAAGGCAGCCGCCCAGCGGGTTCACTTTGTGTTCCTTGTAGAGCTTCAGCATCTCCTGCTGGAGCCGCTGCGGGTCGTCCTTGTAGCGCGTCTGGATGTCCTTCATCAGCGGCTGCACCGCCTGCATCGCCACCGAGCTCTTCATCGCCTTCTGGTTGAGCGGCCAGAGCAGCAGGCGGACGGCGATGCCGAACAGCACCAGCACCCACCCGTAGGCGAGGGACAGCTTCTGGTGCATCCACAGCAACAGCTCGGTGATCCACGTCGCGACCGGCATCACGATCGGCTTGAAGATCCAGCCGTACGGCGACGCCTTGTCGAGCTCGCGCCCCACCTTCCGCAGGTGCCGGTACTCCTGGGGTCCCAGATACAGGCTGTATTGGAACCTGCCGTCCGGACCGACCGGCAGCGTCGCCCAGGTCTGCGCCTGCGCTGCGAATCTGCCGGTGCGCGGCTCACCGTGGAGCACGAGGCCGCCGAAGCTCGGCTTCGTACTGTCGGGTGAAAGCAGCGCGCCGATGAAGTACTTGGACTTCACTGCCACCCAGTCGAACGGACCATCGAGGGTCGCCGTCTCTCCGGGCGCGACCTTGGAGAAGGCCAGGCCCTGCGGCTCATTGCGCCGGCCGACGGCGCCGTAGCTGCGGTAGTTCCCGATGCTGTCCGCCTCGGTGTTCGCGAACCCGCTCCCGAGGCCGATGAGGACGAGCGCGCCCTGCCCTCCCAGTCCGTGCAGCTCGCCGGCCACGTCGAGGATGTAATCGCTGCCGGCGCGGTAGGTGTATGACACCGCCGCATCCACCGCGCCCGCGCGCGTCCGGAACGTCGCGCCCTCCGCGGTGCGCTCCACGGCGAAGGTGGCCATGTCGAGCCGGATCGTGTCTCGCCCCACCACGACCTGTTGCGCCAGCAGACGGTCGCCAGGCCGCATCAACTCGACCGGGGGCCCGCGCCTGGCCCCGTACATCCGGTACGCCGAGAGTTCGGCGCCCTCCAGCGTGGCGCCTTCACCGCTCAACGTGTAACGCGCCAACGGCGTCGCAATGGTGACGCTCTCCGCAGGGGCCGCCGGGCGGCGTACGGGCGCGGGACGCGTCGCCCGGGTCTCCTCCTCCTCCACCGTCGGCGGCGCGTGCGTCGTGTCGGGCGAGGGTACCCGCGCCTGGGTGGAGTCGGCGGGCGCGACCGGGCGCGGCCGCGACTTGAGGAACAGGGACGGCAACACCGCCACGAGGATCATCAGCAGAATGGCGACGACCAGCCGGCGTTCCATCGGTCAGGGCACCGGGTCGTAGCCGCCGCGCGCGAAGGGATGGCACCGCAGAATGCGCATGGCGCCCAGCCAGACGCCCCGCAGCGCCCCATGGCGCTCGATGGCTTCGATCGTGTACACGGAACAGGTCGGCTGATAGCGGCACGCCGACGGCAGCAGCGGCGAGACTGTCACCTGATAACCACGCACCATCAGGACGGCAAACCGGGCGACGATGGACACAAGATCCCTACGATTTCCGTCCGCAGAAGTTCAAACCGGACGCCGTACGCCGCGGGACGGGCCCGCACCGCAACGTCCAGCGGTGCCGCCAGCACCGGCAGCACGGCGCGCCGGCAGATTTCCCTGACCCGCCTGCGCAGCCGGTTGCGCTCCGGCGCGCTGTGCGCGAACCGCGGCACGATCACCGCCACCCGGGAATGCCCGAGAGGGGAAGGCCGAGTGAACAGATCCAGATGATCCGTTCGACGGCGCTTCCCCTCTGTCAGTAGCGCGCGGAGTTCCGCGGCGCGAGTGATCCGGCAGGCCTTCGGCAGCCGCTCGGCCGTCAACCGCCCCGATGCTTGGACGGTATCTGAACAGTGAGACGCTTGCGCCCTTTCTTGCGGCGGCTCGACAGCACGGCACGGCCCCACCGCGTCTTCATGCGGTGCCGGAACCCATGCTTGTTCACGCGCTTCTTGTTGCGCGGACGGTATGTCGGTCCCACGTGTCAGGCCTCCGGAAAGCCGCGAATTGTACACGTGTTCGACGCCGCGGGTCAAGGTTGACTTTTCAACATCGCGGTCATAGGTTCGGTCGCCCTTTGACCTTCCGCCTAACTCCGACCTGCGTTGATGGAGCCTTCGGTAAAGGAAACCTGGAACCGCCTTCTCGACCAGGCGCGCGGTCGTCTCCCGGAGCCGACGATCCGCTCCTGGCTGGAGCCGGTCGAGCCGATCAGTCTCGAAAACGGGACGCTCGTGCTCGCGGCCCCGGACGAGTTCGCGGCCGACTGGAATAAGTCCAACTACGCGGCCCTGCTCTCGGACCTCTCGACCCAGGTTGTGGGCCGACGCCTGGAGATGACCTTCAAGGTGATGGAAGAGCGCTCGCGCCGCCCGCAGATGGACTTCTTCGTCGCTACACCGGCCCCGGCGGCCGGCGCCGCGCCCGCGCGCACGCCCGCCTGGTCCATGCCGCTGAACGAGCGATACAGCTTTGCCACCTTCGTCATCGGCAAGTCGAACGAGCTGGCGGCCGCCGCGGCGCACGCCGTCGCCGAGGCGCCGGGCAAGGCGTACAACCCGCTCTTCATCTACGGCGCGACGGGGCTGGGCAAGACGCACCTGATGCAGGCGATCGCCCACGCCGTGCTGGAGCGCTCGCCGCAGACCCGGGCCGTCTACATGAGCGGCGAGCAGTTCACCAACGAGGTCATCGAGCACATCCACGGTCAGAAGATGCAGGAGTTCCGGCGGCGCTACCGGAACGATCTGGATCTGCTCCTCCTGGATGACGTGCACTTCCTCGAGCGGAAGGAATCCACGCAGGAGGAGTTCTTTCACACCTTCAACGCGCTGTATGAGGCGGGGAAGCAGATCGTTCTGACCAGCGACCGGTCTCCCAAGGAGTTGCCGGGCCTGGAGGGGCGGCTGGTCTCCCGGTTCGACTGGGGCATGGTGGCGGACATCGGCCAGCCCGACCTCGAGCACCGCACGGCTATTCTGCGCAAGAAGGCGGAGCAGGACCACCTCGAGCTGACCATCCCCGACGACGTCCTTCAGTTCATCGCCGAACACGTCAGGAGCTCGGTGCGAGAGCTGGAAGGATGCATCATCAAGCTGCTGCTTTTCGCATCGTTGAAGCACCGCGAAATCACGATCGACCTCGCGCGCGAGGCGCTGTCGGACAAGATCAGGCCGGCCCACGACGGGGACGGCACGGCGGAGGGCCGCCACGCAGGGCCGTCAATCGACCGGGTCCAAGAGGTGGTGGCGCGCCGCTGGGGCGTGACGCCCGAAGGACTCCGGTCGAAGGCGAGGACCAAGCGTCTGACGGTCCCGCGGCAGGTTGCGATGTATCTGGCCCGCGATCTCCTCGGCATGCAATTGGTCGAGATCGGGCAGGCGTTCGGCGGGCGCGACCACTCGACGGTGATTCACAGTCTCGACAAGGTGTCACGGCAGCTCGCGCGCGATCACGGCTTCCGCGAGCGCGTGACCCAGGCACGGAGCGAGTTGTCCGCATAGCGGACGTTCGCAACTCGGTGGAATGCTGTGGGCAGGTGTGGATGGAGCCGCCGCAATGTGCTCCGGCGGTGTTCTTCCACAGCGGCGTGGGCGAGGCCGGGGCTGCAACCCGATGTCGGACTTCGCGCTCCGGGCCGATGCCCACAGTTCCACAGACCCTACGACGACGACTAGTATTTCATTACTGTTCTTGATAGCAGGCCTGAGAACTCGCATCCAATGAGGATTGGATGAAGTTCACAATCACGAGAGAGAAGCTGCAGGAAGGATTGCTGGCAGTCGTCTCGAGCATTCCGACGAAGACGACGCTGCCGGTGCTCTCGAACATCCTGATCGAGGCGGGCAAGGAAGGCATCCGTCTCTCGGGAACCGACCTCGATATCGCGGTCTCCACGTGGGTGCCCGCTGAGGTCGACGAGGAGGGGGCACTCACGCTTCCTGCCAAGAAGCTGTCGGATATCGCGCGGGAGCTCCCGAGCTCGCCGGTGCGCGTGACGTCCGCCGGGGAGCAGCGAGCGCAAGTCGAGTGCGGAAAGAGCAAGTTCCGGCTCCTGGGCCTCCCGCGCGACGAGTTCCCGTCCTTCCCGAGCGTCAAGTTCGAGGGTGCGTGGAAGGCGCCCGCCAAGGATCTGCACAAGCTGATCGGTCACGTGGCGTTCGCGGTATCGACGGAGGAGAGCCGACCGATCCTGAACGGGGTACTCTGGGAGCTGCGGAAGGACCGGATGCGGATGGTGGCGACCAACGGGCACCGCCTCGCCCGGATGGAGGTGCCGTTGAGCGGAGAAGCCGGGTCCCAGGCGGACCTCATCGTGCCGCCGAAGGCGCTCGAACAGATCCGCCGCCTGTTCGCCGCGGACGCGGACGTCGAGATCGGGAAGAGCGAGAATCATCTGGGCTTCCGCTGTGGCGGCACCCAGGTATTCACGCGGCTGATCGAGGGTCCGTATCCGAACTACGAGCAGGTCATTCCGCGCGAGAACGACAAGTTTGCCACCGTGGACAAGATCGCGATGGCCGCGGCGCTGCGCCGCATGAGCATCGTCGCGAGCGACCAGACGCATCGGATCCGGCTCGCCTTCGGGGGCGGCTCGCTGAAGTTCAGCGTGCAGACGCCGGACCTGGGCGAAGCGCAGGACGAGATGGCGGTGACCTACGAGGGCGACGCGCTCGAGATCGGCTTCAACGCCGCCTATCTGCTGGAAGTGCTGAAGTACATGCCCACGGACGAGGTCCGGTTCACCCTGAAGGCTCCCGAGCGCGCCGCGACGGCGGAGCCCGTGGGGTGGGACGACCCCGCCTCGTACACCTGCCTGGTGATGCCGCTCAGACTGATCGACTAGGGCAGCGAGGGCTTCCTGGTGGGCGGCACGGCCGCCGTGTCCGGCTTCCCGGACGCGGCGGCCGAGTCCTTTCGGGGAGCCGGCGTCGTCGTCGCGCCGCTGTTCGGGATGCTCAGCGCGCGGAGCGTGCTGTCGAGCAGGGCCGGCGGCAGGAGCAGCGTATCCTCGATGTCGGCTTGCGGAATGACCACCGGCTCGCCGCCCAGCTTGCGGAGGATGAGCTGTTGCCGGGCGAGCGCGTAGCGCGGGCGGAACGAAGGGTTGGAGGTCAGGGGGCGCGGCAGCGAGGCTGCGAGCAGCGCCGCCTGCCCGATCGACACCCGGGAAGGGCTCACGCCGAAGTAGCGCCGGCTCGCGGCGCCGACGCCCCAGACGTTCGGCCCGAACTCGGCGACGTTGAGGTACAGCTCCAGGATCCGCGCCTTGTCGAGGGCCGCTTCGAGGCGGTAGGCGATGACCGCCTCCTTCAGCTTCCGCAGCGGGTTCCGCGACGGCGACAGGTAGAGGTTCTTCGCCAGCTGCTGCGTGATCGTGCTTGCGCCGCGCAGCCGGTCGCGCCGCTGCCAGGCAGCGCCGAGCGCGCGCGCCAGCTCTGCGCGGTCCCGCGCATTGCCCCACGAGAAGGAGCCGCGCCGGTATCCAAGCGCGTCACGCAGAGCGTGGTAGTCGATGCCGTGGTGGGAGTAGAAAGCCTCGTCCTCGCCGGCGACTGCGGCGCGAGCCAGCCATGGAGACATCGAGTCTGCGGGCACCGGATCATAGCTCGGTGCCCCGGGATGCCCCGCGGCCTCGAGCTGGCGCTCGCGCATGGCCATGAACGCGGTGCGCGCGGGCCAGTGCGTTCTCCACCACGACGGCGGAGGCCAGACGAACCCCAGCCAGAGGAGGAACCCGGCGACCAGCGCGGCCGCGGCGGCCAGGAGGTGGCGCCGCATGGACGCTTCCTAGCGCCTGGACGGCGGGCGCAGCGCCACGAGGGCGCCCGACGCGCCGAAATCGCCCACCTCCTCGAGGCCGCCGGAGAATCCCGTGAAACCGCTCACCCGGGCCTGCGACGGGCTCCACGTCAGCGCGAGAACGATCCTGCGCCGCTTCAGATCGGGCGCGAGGTCTGCCCGCAGCGTCAGCGCGAGGGCGCCGCCGAGCGAGGCCGTGCCCCCGGCCCGGACCTCCTGCGAGCGCCATTTGGACGTGGCGAGTTCCCACTCCGCCCCGACGTGGACGGCGCCCTCCAGCAGCGTCACCGAGGCGCCCGGCACCACCGTGGGACGGTAGGTCGAGTCGGGGAGTGGGGAACCCAGACCGCGGCCGACGAGCGAGAGTTGCACGCCGCCCGCCGTCGCGCCGCGCAGGGCGATATCCCAGGAGGCGAAGCTGACCTGGCCGCGGTACCAGCGGCGGGTCACACCGCCCGAGAACCGCTCGTCGCCGAGCCCGAAGCCGACCGCGTAAGCGTTGACCGTGGTATCCCCGGGGTAGCGGTCGTGGATCCAGGAGACCGCCAGCCCCCGGCTCGCGATGGTGGCGCCGTACTGGCTCAACCGCACACTTCCGTTGGCGAACCGATCCGCGCCGGCATCCACCCCGATGCTCGCCTCCAGACGCCGGGCGAGCCCGGCGGGATTGACCCACAGGGCTCGCGCATCCTCGACTTCCGTGGTGAGCAGATAACGCGCCGGTTGCGCTGGGAGGACTTGTGCGGCCAGCCGCCCAGCCGATGCGGTGGCACCAGCCAGGCCGGCGGCGAGCGCGACCCGGCGCCGCCAGCTCACGGCAGCCGCGTCAGCGTGCTGTGCGTGGTGCTGCGCACCGGTACCACCATGCCGGCGCTGGCGATGCTGGCGTTCACCAGGGAGCTGTCGCTGAACGTGCCTCCGAGATACACGCCCGCCCCCGAAACGAAGGCGTCGGTGGTGCGCTGGCCGCCGCCCGCGAGGTCAATGGCCTGGCCCTGAGCCTGCCCGGAGCCCGTGAGCGTGTAGGTGCCCGTCGTCGTCAGGTGCAGCGCCCGTGTCCCTCCGTGGTCCTCCCAGCCGAGCACCCGATGCTGACGCGTCATGTGCACCGTCGCCGTGCCGATCTGGGTCGGTGTCGTCTGAGTCGTGGTGTCTGACCAGGAGGTGCCGGCGGCCACCGGGCCCGCCGGCAGGGACGGCAAGAATTCCCGGAATCCTTGGGTGACCTGCTTCACGGTCGCGCTGGCGCTGTCGGGGGGCACAACGGAGATCGTCTGCCCCTGCGTCGAGGTGACGAGCCGCACGGTCTTCCCGCGAGCCGCGGTCAACTCTGCCGGATCCGGCGCCGGCATCCCGGGGGGCAGTGTCATCGCGAGTGAGTCAATGGTGATGCCGATTCCCAGGTTCCCCGAGGCGTCGGCGACGGCCACGCTGAGGAGCATCACCGTGCCAACGTCCACCTTCGTCGTCTGCCCCATGACTTCCTGTTCCACGTGCGACTGGGATTCGAGCCTGTAACGCCCTGTGCCGACCGCATAGCGCAGTGTGGTTGTCTCGGGCCTTGGTGCCGGCGCGGCGGCGGGTGCTGGCGCCGGAGTCGCTGGCGGAGTGGCACGGCCGGCGCAGCCGGCACCCAGTACTGCGACGAGGACGAGCGGCAGACGCTTCACGGCGATCCTCCTGAGGTGGCGTGCGCCCTGCGCGCGGTGTGGGCAGGGTAGAACGTGCGACGGCGCCGCAAGACCCCCGGAGGGGCGCTCGCGGCGCCGCCGGCGGAGCCGTAAGCCGAGTTCTGTTCGGCCCGAAGGCCGGA
>DATKLR010000136.1:0-4151 GCA_035542295.1 Gemmatimonadales bacterium
GCGGAAGGTCACGGTGACCTTCTTCTCGCCGGAAGGCGTGCAGATGTCGACCCTGACGTCGCTGACCGGCGTATTCTGGATGCGCACCAACCAGATGTCGGCCAGCGGCAACGTCGTGGTGGTGCGCACGTCGGATGGCGCGCGGCTTACGACGGACTTCCTCGAGTACGATCCCGCCAAGAACCAGGTGACGACCACCCGGCCCTTCGTGGCGGACAAGGGCGCCCAGCACATCGAAGGCGACAAGGGCTTCACGTGCGACCCGGGCTTCACCAACTGCACCGTCGTGGGCGCGCGAGGCACCGCCGGGCGCCTCGTGATGCCGGGACCGTGAGATGCGTCTCGTCGCCGCACTCGCCCTCGGCCTCGTGGCCGGACCCGCGCTGGCTCAGCAGCCGCCGCGGGCTCAGGCGGAGTCGAGCTACTGCAACGTGCAGATCGACTCGAGCCATGGGCAGAGTCAATACGTCAAAGCCCCCAACGGTCTCTATGAGACGTTCGCCGGCGGCGGCATGTGGGCGCATTGCACCAACCAGCCCACGACGACCATGTACTCCGACTCCGTGGCCTGGTATCCGGAGCGCAACCTCCTGTTCCTAGTGGGCCACGTGCACTTCCAGGACACGGCGTCGGTGCTCGACGCGGACCGCGTGACCTACTACCTGCGGCAGGAGCGGCTCTACGCCGAGGGGCGGGTCTACACCAAGAACCTGCACAGCGGCTCGGACCTGCGCGGCCCCAACCTCGACTACTACCGGGCGGCGCCGCCGCTCCGGGACACGCTGGAGTTGTACGCGAACGGCCGGCCGACGATCCACTTCCATTCCGCGCGGCGCGACTCCGCCCCCCCGGCTGCCCCCACCGACACGGAGGCGTTCGTCGTCGTGGCGGACCGGACCCACATGCGCGGCAACGACCAGATGTGGGGCGGGGGGCACGTGACGGTGGACCGCTCCGATCTCGCGGCCCGCGGCGACTCCGCCCAGCTCGACCTCGGCCACAACGAGGGCGCCCTGATCGGCGGTACGCCGGTCGTCGACGGCACGGGGAAGGACGCCTACCACCTCACGGGCAGATACATCCGCTTCGCGCTCACCACGAGCCACGACATCAAGCAGGTCGTCTCGGAAGGCGACGCGTTCGCGCGCGGGCCCGACTGGCGGCTCGCCGCCGACACGCTCGACATGGCGCTGGACAGCGGGAAGGTC
This sequence comes from Gemmatimonadales bacterium, assembly GCA_035542295.1. GTDB lineage: Bacteria > Gemmatimonadota > Gemmatimonadetes > Gemmatimonadales > JACORV01 > Fen-1245. Next base: position 1,209 of record DATKLR010000136.1, read on the forward strand.
CAGCGGGCGCAGGCCTGGGGAAAGCACCGGCGGCCCGACGCCGTCTCGGGCACGCACACGATCGTCGCCGACTCGCTCGACATCCACATGCCCGCCCAGATCGTCCGCCTCGTCTGGGCGTGGGGGCATGCTCGGACCACCAGCCGCGACACGACGGCGCGTGACACGACGGCCGTGCGCGCCGCGGCCGCGCGAGACACCGCCGCCCACGACACGACCGCCGCCCGCGGCCCGACGCTGTTCCGTGCCGACGAGGACTGGCTGACGGGCGACTCGCTGCGCGCCGAGTTCGGCGTGGTGACGGACAGCAGCGGCGCGAAGAAATCCGAGCTGGATCACCTCACGGCGTACGGCCTCGCGCGCGCCCTGTACCACGTCTCCAACGATGACCACCCCGAGCAGTCGAAGGGCGTGAACTACGCGCGCGCCCAGCGCATCGACATCGCCATGAAGCAGTCCAAGGTCTCGACCGTGGACTTCGTGGGGAAGACGGACGGCGTGTATCTCGAGCCGCTCCCGCCGCCCAAGCCCGACTCGGCCGCGGCCGACTCGTTGCGCCGCGCCGGCGCCGACACCACGCACGCGGCGGCCCCCGACACGACGCGGCGTCCGCCCGCGCCCGCCGACACCACCAGGCCACGCCCGAGTCGCCCGTGACCGACGACACCCTCCGGACCCAGCTCAAGGGTCGCGACCCCTCCATCTGCCTCGCCGTAGCTGCCCTGCTCAAGGCCGGCGACGAGGGGGGCAGCACGCCGTTCAGCGCGGCCGCGGTGGCATACCGGGAGGACTACCTCGACGCGCTCCGCCGGTCGGCGGGCGAATCCGGCCGGACCGACCCGGGCACGCTCTCGGTGGACGACGTGCGGCGCCACCTCGCCACCTCCGTGTTGCCCCGCCTGGCGACCGAGGCCGTCATCCGCGACACGGGCCGGGGCTGGGACCAGAACTCGGTGGTGCAGTTCAAGGCCGAGGCGTGGGCGGTCCTCGGCGCCGACCGCGCCGGCGCGCGAGCGGCCCTGCTCGAGGCCGCGTGGCAGGGGATGATCACCCATATCACCGGCGAGCACACGGTGGCCGCGGAGCTCGCCGTGTGGGGACGCAGCGTCCTCGAGGCGTTCAACCTGCGCAAGACCTACGGCCGGCGCGCCGTGGTGGACGACGTGAACGTGCGGCTCGCGCAGGGGGAGATCGTCGGCCTGCTCGGGCCCAACGGGGCAGGGAAGACCACGACCTTCTACATGATGGTCGGCCTGATCGCGCCGGAGGCCGGCCGCATCGTCCTGGACGGAACGGACATCAGCGCGCTCCCGATGTTCCAGCGGGCGCGCCGCGGCATCGGCTACCTGGCCCAGGAGCCGTCGGTGTTCCGCAAGCTCACGGTCGAGGAGAACCTCCTCGCCATCCTCGAGACGCTGCCGATCAGCCATGAGGAGCGGCAGCACCGGCTCGAGGCGCTCCTGGACGAGCTGTCCATCCGGCACCTGCGGCGCAACAAGGCTTACTCGCTCTCGGGCGGCGAGCGGCGCCGCCTGGAGATCACGCGCGCGCTGGTGACGCGGCCGAAGTTCATGCTGCTCGACGAGCCGTTCTCCGGCGTGGACCCGATCGCGGTGCACGACATCCAGACCATCGTCGCCGGGCTCCGGCACAAGGGCATCGGCGTCCTCATCACCGACCATAACGTCGAGCAGACGCTCGACATCGTGGACCGCGCGTACATCATGTTCGAGGGCCGGGTACAGGTCTCCGGCACGGTCCGCGCCCTCGTGTTCGACGACCGGGTGGCCGACCTGTACCTCGGCCCGACCCTCACCGCGCGGCTCCGCGCCCGCCTCTCGCCGGCGGCATGAAGACCTCGCTCGGCCAGCACACCGTCCTCCGGCAGGACCTGCGGATCAACCCGCGGCTCTACCAGGCGATGGACCTGCTGTACATGCCGCTCTTGGACCTCCAGCAGCACCTCAAGCAGGAGCTGATGGTCAACCCCTTCCTCGAGCTGCTGGAGCCCGAGGAGGAAGAGGAGGTCCCGCCCCCGCAGGAGAAGCGCGAGACCCCGGAGCCCGCCGAGACCTCCGGCACGAACTGGGACGACATCCTGCTCGACGGCTTCGACGACGGGGACTGGCACGGCGAGACGGAAACCCGCGACTACGTCGAGCCGGTCACCGTGCAGGGCCACGACCTGGCCGAGCACCTCAGGGACCAGCTCCAGCTGCTGGAGCTGGCGGACCGCCAGATGCTGCTGGCCGAGGAGTTCATCGGCAACATCGGCGGCGACGGGTATCTCTCGGCCACCCTCGAGGAGATCGTGAAGGGCGCGAACGACCTGCAGAACGAGTTCGCCGCCGAGCACCCCGGCGTGCACGCGCCGGAGCCGTACACGCTCGAGGACGCCGAGCGGATGCTGGCGGTGATGCAGTCGCTCGACCCGCCGGGCGTTGCGGCGCGCGACCTGCGCGAGTGCCTGATGCTCCAGCTCAAGGACAAGGGCGGGACGGAGTCGCTGGCCTACCGCCTCCTCAACGAGGCGTACGACGACCTGATCGCGCACCGGTGGAGCGATCTCGCCAAGCGAATGGGCCTGGAGACCGGCGAGGTCCAGGCCGCCGCCGACGAGATCGCGAAGCTCGATCCCAAGCCCGGCCTGCGGTACAGCCCGACCGAGGGCGACTACATCATCCCGGACCTGATCGTCGAGAAGATCGACGGGAAGTACCGCGTCTTCCTCAACGACACGAACCTGCCGCGGCTCCGGCTCTCGCGCGCCTACCAGGAGGTGGCGCGCGACAAGAAGAAGTTCGTGGGCGAGAACCGGGAGTTCATCACCCAGCGGCTCAACAGCGCGCAGTGGATGATCCAGGCGATCGAGCAACGGCGCCAGACGATGCTCAAGGTCATGAACTTCATCGTGGACCGGCAGCACGACTTCTTCGAGAAGGG
>DATKLR010000137.1:0-2372 GCA_035542295.1 Gemmatimonadales bacterium
GGCGACGCTCAGGTCGCCGCCGCTCTGGTCGCCGCCATAGCCGAGCTGGAGATGGTAGCTGCCGTCCAGCGCGATCGGACCGCGCCGCGTGTGAGCGCCGAGCGTCAGCTCCTTCTGATTGTCCGGGACGTCCACGAGGAAGGGCGAGCCGGTGCTCAGCGGCTGCCACTTGCGGTAGGTGAAGGCGCCGGAGAAGGACAGGTCGGAAGCCGCCGCCACCTGCAGCGACGCCGTGTACCCGTTGTTCGACTCCGGCACGAAGGCTCCCCAGATCGTCGTGAGGTCGAGCGTGGGCCGGTAGCGGAAAGCCTCCAGCGAGACGAAGGTCCCGCGCAACAGGCGCATCGACGCGCTGATGCTCGCCTTGCCGATCCACCGCTCGGCCAGGTCGGCGTCGGCGGAGCCCGAGAGCGTGAGCAGCGACCCGATGCCGACCCGTCCGTCCACGGCGGCGCGCTCCGAGACCAGGCCGCTCCGGTCGGCGAGGAGCTCGCGCTGGTAGATCGCCGAGAACGACGAGCGAGGGAACGGCGTGGCAGACAGGACCGCGCCGAGCAGGATCGTGCCCTGGTCGGGGCGGAGGGGGTCGAGGGCGAGGAGCGCGGGGCTGTCGTAGGGCTGCAGCGTGGCGCGAGCGAGCCCGCGCCCGCCATATCCCTCGATGCGCACGGCGGACACCGGCTGCCAGCCGGCAGTCAGGCCGTCGAACGCGTACCACCCCAGTGCCGAGGCGCGTTGCTGGCGCCCGAGGCGCAGGCGCCAGGTCTGGCGCTGCAGCTCCAGGTACGCCGCGAGCAGGTCGAAGTGGTCGCCATAGCGCGGCCAGACCAGCTCCGAGCCGAGGGCGGCGCGGCCGCGCATCAGGGCGTAGCCCCTCAGGCCCTCGACTCCGAGGCCCCAGGCTGAGAGCTCGAGGTCCTGCGTGACGGGCGCGGCGTAGGCCACCGCAAGCGCCTCGTAGTTGCCGGAGGTGCTGTCGTACTGGATGGGCCGGAGCTGGACGTACTGCGCCGTCGTGGTCCCGTGCAGGCGGAACGCCTGGGCGCGGAGCGGGCTTGGGGCCGCGGTCATCGCGCCCAGCGCCAGCAATGCGGCGCCCGCGAGTCTCATCGTGCGCATCATCGGGTCCCTCGCGCCAGCACCTTGTGGCACTGCTCGCACACCTGACCTGGGGCGTGGCGGGTCTGGGTCGTGTGGCACATCAGGCACATCTCCCGCGTGGCGGGAAGACCGGCGGCGCGGGGGCCGTGGCAGGCCGCGCTCGCGCAGTTGGGGTGATCCGAAGGCTTGTGGCTCGCGATCGGGTTTGCGCCGGCGTGGCAGGCGACGCAGTTGGCATCCGGGCGGTGATGGTTGGCGTGGCAGGAAGCGCACGCCGCGCTCTCGGGCGCCCGCGAAACCGGATTCGTGTGGCAACGCACGCAGGGCACCGACTCGTGCCGCCCATGGTCGAACGGAAGCCGGCGCGTGACGGTCGCGCTCTTCGCGACCAGCGCATACGTCTGCTGCGTCTGCAGGACGGCGGACGGGAACGTCGCGCCGCGGTGGCAGGTGGCGCACTGCTCGCGAGCCGCTCCGACGTGGTGGCAACGCTCGCAGTCGGCCGCCGACTTGACGAGCAGCTCGCCGTGCCGGACGCGGCTCGAGTGGCAGGTCGAGCAGCTCTGGCTGCTGTGATCACCGTGGGAGAAACGCACCGCCGGTGCGCCCGGGGAACGTGGCCGGCCTCCCTGCGCCTGCGCGCCCGAGTCCTCCCAGACTACCGCGCCCGAGGAGGCGAAGTCGGCGACGGCCGTCTGCGCGAGCAGGCTCGACCGCGACGAACCGGCCGTAGGCAGCAGCGCGGCCCGGCGACCGCGGGTCGGCGCCTGGCGCGTGATGTCGGCATGGCACCGCACGCAGTTCTTTCCGTTCACGCTCCAGCTGTGGGGCTCGTGGCAGGTGGTGCAGCGCTCCGGGTGCGGCACGCCGACGTGGAAGCTCACCTGCCGCCAGGTCGCATGGCACCCGGCGTTCGTGCAGGTCACGTCCTGCGGCTTGGTCTGCGTGTGCGGGTTGTGGCAGTCGCCGCACACGCCGCCGTGCGGGTCGTGCGCGATGTCCAGGCCCTTGATCTTGGCCTGCATCACGTGGCAGGAGAGGCACTGCACCGCGCGCGGCGTGAGGGGCTGCCCCAGCGAGTCCACCGCGAGGCCCGGCGCCGACGCGAGGAAGTTGTGGCAGGTCGTGCAGTGCAGCTCGGTGAGCTGCCCCATCTTCCCCAGCCGGATGGTGTTGGCGTCGTGACACCCCTTCTGGAGACAGGTGCGGTCCACCGGCGCGAATTCGTGGAGCGAGACGCCGTGACACTCCACGCACCGCATCCCCGCCAG
>DATKLR010000138.1:0-29882 GCA_035542295.1 Gemmatimonadales bacterium
CTACTTTGCTAATACTTTTGTTCGCGAAGTGGAATCTTACCCTAGAAGAGGTAGGTCCGCAACACCGCCTGAGCGTCGGAACCCATGGCATCGAGGACGGCCTGAACGGTCAGCCAGCGATTGCGGTGCTCCAAGGCAAGGGAGAGAATCGCCTCGCGGAATGCAGCTTCGCCGGCTGCGCGGCGCGCGGCCTCGAGGGCCGCTACGCCCTTGGGCCGCAGCAGCTCTGCCCCCGGCGCGCCGGGAACGAGTGACACCAGCGCACGGTCGCCGATCCGCGAGACTGCTGCGTGCCAGCGCGCTTCCGCGTCGCGTACGAGGCGCTGGCGGACGGTGTCGCCCTCGAGCGAGCCGCGGGCGGCGATAGCCGTCCACGCCGGGAACCCCTCGCGCACCCACCATGAGCCCGGCCCCGCTGCGTCCACCGAGTTGCCCCACCAACTGCGCGCCACTTCGCGGAACAGCAGGTCGCGCGACGTGTCGAGGCCGCCGCTGAGGACGAGTCCGAGAAAGCCACGTGTCTCGGGCAGCCGGGTGGAGATGACGCTGATGTCGGCGATCGGGAGACGGCCGAAGGCTCGGGAGCAGAAGAACCACGCGGCGCGCACGGCGCTTGCCAGCGCTTCCAGCGTGGACGCGGGGACCGAATCGTCGGGAGCCAGCCACACGGCGACGCCGAGTCCGGCCGAGCGCCGGGTGACGATCCGGTAAGCACCGAGCGCAAAGGCCGGAGTCGAGGCCGTGACGTCCTCGGTCGTCCAGGTCGCGCGCCTTCGCCCCGAGGAGACGATCTCCGCAGTCATTCTTCCCGGGGCAACGGCGTGCCAGGCGCCGGGAACGTCGAAGCTCAGCGTGAAGCGCGGCCGCGCCGTCTGCGCGACCTGTCCCGAGGAGTCCACCGCGGACTGCACGCGCGGCAGCCAATCAAACGCGAGGTAGGCCGCGTCCGGCGCGAAGCCGCCCTCGTCCGGCGGGAGCGCGAGCGCCTCGGCGCCGAGGTGATAGAAGACCGTGACAGCAGTGCCCGCCTGTGGTTGGACCGCGTCCGGGAGCGCCAGGAGCGACAGGCCATCGACGCTGTTCGGCCGCTGCTCCGACGTTCCGACGCGCACGCTGTCCAGCGCGAAGCCGGGCCAGAGCCAGACGGCCGCCGAGTCGGCCGGCATGGGCCCGTCGTTGAGCAGCTCAATGCGCACGGTGAAATCGGCTCGCAGCCGTGCATTGTCGTAGTGCACCAGGGCGTCGTAGGACCGCACCTGCCAGGGTGACCGTGGCAGGCTGCGTGGTGGAGCCGGGCTCTCCGCCTGGGCCGGCTGCGCAGGCGCGGCGACAGACGGCGCGGCGCCCATCCGAAGGCCGTCCAGCACCCGACGGTAGCCGACGGCGATCGAATCGTACGGCACGGCGGGCGGGTACCGGAGCTGCAGAACGATGAGATCCCGGCGCCGGCCGATGACGTACTCCTCCGCCCGCAGCGCCACCCCGCCGACGGTGCCGGACAGGGCGAAACGAATGGCCGGAAAGCCTCTCAGCCTCAGCGAATCGCGGCCGAGCATCTTGAGGCTGCGCCCGAGCTGCGATCGCCACGCCACCTGGAGGCGCTGCTCGGCCACCTGACGCAGCGTTGCCCGGCCCGGGTAGGCCATCAGGATGAGCGCGCCCCACAGCTGGCCCCCGAGCGAGACGCCCTTCGGGTGGAAGATCACCGTCGCCGTGCGGCGTCCCCGGCCGGGCTCGAACACCCAGTCGTCGAACGGGCGAGGAATCGAAACGCCGTATGTCGAATCCTCGTACACTGGGGCGTCGACGGTGCCGGTGTCCTGGGGAGACTGGGCGGGCGGCGCAGGCAAGGCTGCCAGACAGGCGGCCAGCGCAAAGCCGAGCATGGCCCATCCTACTAGTCGGAGCGAATCAGCGCTACATTGGCCGTTCCCATGTTCCCGGTCCTGCCGTTCCTGCTCGGTGTCGCCGTCGGTGCGGCGTACTGCGCGCCAGTCGGGCCGGTTACGCTGGAGATGGTGCGGCGGGGCCTCTCGGTCGGCTTCCTGGCGGGCTTCCTCGTGGGCCTCGGCTCAGTCATCGGGGACGCCTTCTGGGCGGCGGTGGGGATCCTGGGCTCGAGCCTGTTGACCGAGTCCATCCCCCTGAGAACGGGGATCGGGGCGCTCGGGGTGGTGATCCTGCTGATGGTGGCGTGGCACGCCTTCCTGGAATCGCGCAAGGATCCCGACTACCATCTGACCGATCCCCCACGCAAGCGGACCGGCTTTGCCGTGGGCGTGGCCCTCTCCATGGCGAATCCGTTCGCGGTGCTGTTCTGGCTCACGGTGACGGCGTCCGGCGCCATGGCGAGCCTCGGGGTGGACCGCAGTCACCACGTGGCCCGCGTCTGGTTCTTCATCGGGCTGGTGGTGGGCGCAATCATGTACTCCCTCGCGCTGTCCGGAATCGTCGCGTGGAGCCGGCGCTTCGTTTCGCGCCACGTGATGCGGAAGCTCAACTTCGGGGCGGCGCTGGTCCTCGTCGGTCTGGCGATCTTCCTGGCGTTCCGGGTCGTCGGGCTCCTCCGCACGATGTAGCACCCCCGCACCATGCCCGATTCCAGCGCTTCCGGGACGCCACTGCTCGCTGTAGCCGGGATCACGAAACGCTTCCCGGGTGTCGTCGCGCTGGACGCTGTGGACTTCGCGGTCCACGCGGGCCGGGTCCACGCGCTGGTCGGCGAGAACGGGGCGGGGAAGTCGACGCTCCTCAGAATCGTGGCGGGCGCGGACCGTCCGGATGCCGGGGCGCTCGCGGTGGATGGACGGCCGGTGAGCTTCACGGCACCGCGGGATGCCCTGCGCCTGGGGCTCACGGTGATCTACCAGGAGCTTTCGCTCGTGCCGGCCCTCGGCGCAGGCGCCAACATCTTCTTGGGCATGGAGCCGACCCGGCACGGCCTGCTCGACCTCGGGACGGAGGCGGCACGGGCTGCGGACGTGCTCCGTACGCTCGGTGCCGATTTCGACCCTGCGACGCCGGCGCGCGACCTGTCGGTTGCGGAGCAGCAGCTGGTGGAGATTGCGCGCGCCCTGGCCCGCGACACGCGCCTGATCGCGCTCGACGAGCCGACGGCCGCCCTGTCCCACCTCGAGACGGAACGCCTGTTCACACAGATCGGCGAGCTGACGAAGCGCGGCATCGGCGTGGTGTTCGTCTCGCACCGGCTCGAGGAGGTGCGCCGCATCGCCGATGAGATCACAGTCCTCAGAGACGGCCGGCGCGTCTTCACGGGTCCCGCCGCGGCGGTCGATGACATCACGTTGATTCGGCACATGGTGGGTCGCGACATCGAATACGCGCGGGTTCCGCCCGCGGTCGCCGCCCCCGGTCCCCCGTTCCTGGAAGCGCGCGGTCTTACGCGGCGTCGCGCGTTCACGGACGTCTCGCTTGTGCTTCGGCGCGGGGAGATCGTCGGGTTGGCGGGGCTCGTCGGCGCCGGGCGGACGGACGTGGCGCGGTGCATCGCGGGGGCGGATCTGTTGGACGAGGGCTCGATGCTGCTCTCCGGTGCGCCGTACCGGCCTGTCTCGCCGCGCGAGGCGATCGGGCGCCGAGTCGTCTACCTCCCCGAAGACCGCAAGACCCAGGGACTGGTCCTCGGCCTGAGTGTCCGCGAGAACGTCACACTGCCGACGCTCGCGCGCTTCGCGCGCTGGGGCGTAGTCCGCGGAGCACGCGAACGCACAGCGGCCGCACGGCAGGTTGCGGCGGTGGAGCTGCGTCCGCCGGACATCGAGCGCGAAGCGGGCACGCTCTCGGGCGGCAATCAGCAGAAGCTCGTGCTCGCCAAATGGCTCCTCGCCGACGCCGACGTCCTGCTGTTCGACGAGCCGACCCGCGGCGTGGACATCGCCACCAAGACCGAGCTGCACCGCGTCATCCGGTCGCTCGCGGACGCCGGGAAAGCGGTGCTCGTCATCTCCTCTGAGCTGCCGGAGATCCTCGCACTGGCGGACCGCATCGTGGTGATGCGCGAGGGCAGGGTCTCGGGCGAGCTCACGGCGGCCGAGGCGACTGCGGAGCGCGTGCTCGCCCTGGCCCTGCCGGCTTCGCACACCGCAGCATGAAGACCCGCGCGGCCGCCCGTCTCGGAGTCCCGCTTGCCCTCGCCGGCATCGTCGTGGTGGCGGGGGTGTTCATTCCCGGCTTCATGAGCCGCGCCAACCTCACAACGATCCTGCTGCACGTCTCGATCAACGGGATCCTGGCCCTGGGGTCGATCTTCGTGATCATCACGGCCGGGATCGATCTGTCGGTCGGGTCGGTGGTGGGGCTGGCGGGGGTGCTCGCGGCAGCCGCCCTCACGAGCGGCGCCGTGCTGCGGCTCGTCGGCCCCACCGGCGCCGCCATGGTCGCGGCGTTGGTCGGGCTCGGCACCGGCGCGCTGGTGGGGCTCGTCAACGGCAGCATCGTTGCGCGCCTTGGCGTGGCACCGTTCATCGTCACGCTGGCGATGATGACCGCGGCGCGCGGCGCCGCGCGGCTCGTCACCGGGGGCGTCCCGATCGGTTTTCCCGATCCCGGCGACCCGCTCTACGGCCAGAAGATCGCGGCGCTCGACGCCCTGCATGCGGTGGGCGGAGGACGCATCCCGGTACCGGGATTGCCCACCGGCTTCCCGGTGCCTGCGCTGGTGATGCTCGTCCTGGTAGCGCTCGGCGGGTTCGTGCTCACGCGGACGCGGTTCGGCCGGCACGTCTACGCCGTCGGCGGGAACGAGGAGGCCTCACGACTCTCCGGGGTCTCGGTGGGGTGGGTCAAGCTCGGGGTGTACGCGATCGCCGGCGCGAGCGCCGGCCTGGCCGCGGTCCTGCTGGTCGGCCAGCTGCGCAGTGGGGGACCCGATGCGGGCATGCTGTACGAACTCAACGCGATCGCCGCGGCAGTCATCGGCGGCACCTCGCTGTTCGGCGGAATCGGTACGGCGTGGGGCGCCTTGACCGGTGCGCTCCTGATCGGCGTGCTGAACAACGGACTCGATCTCCTCGGCGTGCAGTCCTTCTGGCAGGAAATCGCCAAGGGCGTGATCATCCTGCTGGCCGTCCTGTTCGACGTGTGGATGAAGCGCATGGACGCCAGACGCTGGCGAGATCGAGCAGCGGGAGAGAGTGCCGGTGCGGCCTGACCGAAGGACGCCAGACGCTGGCGAGATCGAGCAGCGGGAGAGGGTGCCGGTGCGTCCTGACGGAGGGAGAAGGCGATGAAGCCCTGGCTGACACGGGCGGTGCGCCTCGCATGCGCCGCAGCGCTGATCGGTGCGACGGCGCGGGCGCAGGACCTGTCGATCACGCGCTGGCTGCTCCGCGGCCCCATCCACACCGACACGGGAGCGACGCGGGTCACCCGCGACTACCTGGGCGGCGAGACCACGGTCCTGCCCGATTCGGGAGACGTGGTCGCCGGTGGGGGTTGGGTACCGGTGGACGCAGACTCGCTCGGCGGCATCGATCTGCTGCGGGTCTTCCACGACTCCACGGACAACGCTGCCGCCTACGCGCATGCCTACGTCTACGCGCCGGCGGACCGCACGATCCTGCTGGTGATGGACAGCGACGACGATCTGGTGGCGTGGCTGAACGGGCAGCGGGTATGGCTCAACGTGGTCGCGCGCGGTTTGCGCTCGGGAAGCGACACGGTGCCGGTGCGTCTCGGCGCCGGCTGGAACAGCCTGTTGCTCAAGGCCGTCAACCGTTCAGGCGGCTTCGGTGTGCTCGGGCGGCTGGCGCGCGAGCCGGGCGAGCCGCCGCTCGACGGGATCCGGACCGCGTACCGGCGCCCCGCCGGAGTGGCCGGACACGTCTTCCCTGCCGGCACGATTACCGGATCGGCGCTGCGGCTGGCGGGCGCGGCGACCTGGAATCGCGATCGTATCGAGCTTCCTGCGACCCTCGCGCTCACGGCGTGGGGCCGCGACACGCTGGCGGGCGTGCTCGCCCGCGTCACCCAGGCGGGCTCGAGCTGGACCACAGACAGCGTGACCTCGCTCGTTCCGGCCGAGAGCCGGGTGCTGCATTTCCACGCCACCTTCGACGAGCTGCGGCGTGCAGCGCTCGACGTGGCCCCGCTCAAAGTGGCCGTGACGTGGCCCGGCGGGAGCCACGATGCCAACCTGGCCGTCGACGCCGACTGGCTGCTCCGCGTCTGGGGCGGGTGCCTCGCGGTCGGCTCGTGGCTGCGGGATTCCGCGCCCGACGGTGCGCGCCACCTGCAGACGACGCTGATCGTCCCCTCCGCACTCGCGGGGCGGACGGTGGATCTCCTCGCCGCGCAGTTCGGCCAGCGGGCGACGTATCAGGTGAACCGGCACCCGGTGGCGTGGCGCGACGGAGCAGTGGAGCTGTGCGCCCCCTGCCGCGACGGCGATACGCTGAGCGTCGCCGTCGAACTCGAGCCGGGACGTCCCTGGTGGACGTTCCCCGACCTGCACGTGCGCGAGATCGGCTACAAGGAATTCGCGGACGGCTACGCCTACGCGCGGCGGCTCGCCGGCCGCGTGCCTCCGATCGACCAGCCGGACCCGCGCGAATGGCTCGGGGCCATTGGCGGAGGCACCGCGTACTCGAGGCTGCTGGACCGCTACACCGCCGCCTATGCGTCGCTCGCCGCCGAGCTCAAGCGCGACACGCTGCACCTCATCGGCAATTCCCACATCGACGCCGCCTGGCTCTGGCCGTGGAGCGAGACCGAGCACGAGGTCATCCCGAACACGTGGCGCACCTCGCTCAAGCTGGCATCGATGTTCCCGGGGTACGTCTTCGCCGCGAGCGCGGCGGCGTACTATGACGCCGTCGACCACCTGTATCCCGGTCTGGCGGACTCCCTGCGTGCCGCGGTGCAGGCGGGGCAGTGGGACCTGGTCGGCGGGTGGTGGCTGGAGCCGGATCAGAACATCCCGAGCGGCGAGGACCTGGCCCGTCAGGGGCTGTATGGGCAGCGCTACTTCCAGCGCCACTACGGCCGCCGCGCCAAGGTCGGCTGGACGCCGGACTCCTTCGGGTACCCGTGGACCCTGCCGCAGATCTACAAGCTTGCGGGCCTCGATTACTTCGTGACGCAGAAGATCCGCTGGAACGACTCGACGCAGCTTCCCTACGACGCGTTCTGGTGGGAGGGGCGCGACGGGACGCGCCTGTTCACGTACAACCCGTTCGGCTACGACCACGACCTCGAGCCGCAGCGACTGATCAGCGACCGGCTCGACGACCAGCGGCGCAACAACGGCATCCACCATCAGATCGTCCTCTATGGCGTCGGGGACCACGGTGGCGGGCCCACGATCGAGATGCTCCAGCGGGCCGAGGGGCTGCGGCGCGTGCCGACCTTCCCGACGATGGTCTACGACAACGCAGGCCATGCCCTCGCGGACGTGCGCGCCTCGGAGCCCGACAGCGCCTTCCCCGTCTGGCACGACGAGCTGTACCTCGAGTACCACCGCGCAACCTACACCACGCAGGCGCGCCAGAAGTGGTCAGCGCGGCACAGCGACGCGCTGCTCAGAACCGCCGAGGCGCTCGCCGCCGTGGATACGGCCGCCTATCCGCACGCCCGGCTTGACCGCGCGTGGCATCGGATCCTGTTCAACGAATTCCACGACATCCTGCCCGGCTCCGGCATCCACCAGGTGTACCTCGACGCCAACGCCAGCTATGACAGCGCGTGGGCGACGCTGGACACCGTGACGGAGCGGGCCTTTGGCGACCTCCGCGCGCGGCTGGACACGCGGGCCGCCGGGCGCACGATCCCGGTCGTCGTGTTCAATGCGCTCACCTGGCCCCGGACCGGCCTGGTGCGAGTCCGGCTCCCCAAGGGCGACACTGCCATCGTCCTCGCCCGCGACGTTCCGTCGCTCGGCGCACGGGTGTTCGCCGTGCGGCCGGACGCGGCGCTCGCCAGCCAGCTGCCGGCGCCGACCGTCGGCCCCACGTGGCTCGAGAACGCCTATCTGCGAGTCGAAGTGGATACGACGACCGGTGAGATCACGAGGCTGTACGACCGGCGCCAGCACCGCGAGGCGCTCGCGCGTGGCGGCCGCGCCAACGTCCTGCAAGTGCTGTACGACCTGCCTCAGGAATGGGACGCCTGGAACACGGGCTTCAACGGTCAGCAGTGGACGGTCACGGAGACGTCGGGCCTCGTGCGGCACGCCGACGGTGCCGAGGCCGGCATCCGCTTCACGCGGCGCTGGGGACGTTCGACTTTCGCCCAGACGCTCACGCTCGGCCGCGAGACGCCCTTTCTGGACGTGGCGAACGACGTCGACTGGCGCGAGACCCACAAGATGCTGAAGGTCGCGCTCGCCGCGGGGGTGAGCCCCGACTCGGCGACCTACGAGATTCCGTACGGGACGATCGGACGCTCGTGCAACCCTCAGACCAAAGCCGAGCGGGCGAAGTACGAGGTGCCGGGGCAGCGATGGGCCGATCTCTCCGACTCGAGCTACGGCCTCAGCGTCCTGAACGACAGCAAGTACGGCTGGGACTGCCGCGGGAACGTGCTCCGGCTCTCGCTGCTGCGCTCGCCGCTCTGGCCCGACTCGCTCGCCGATCGCGGCAGGAACCAATTCCGGTTCGCGCTTTACCCCCACGCCGGCGACTGGCGCGCGGCCGGCACCGAGCGGCTCGCGGCGGACTACAATACGCCGCTGGTCGCCTCGGCCGAAACGCCGCACGGGGGCGCGCTCGGGCGCGCCGTGAGCTTCGCGTCCGTGGACGCACCCGGCGTCGAGTTGACCTGGGTCAAGCGCGCCGAGGACTCCGACGCCTGGATCCTGCGGCTGGTCGAGTGGTCAGGGCGGCCCGCGACGGCGACCGTGACGCTGCGGCCCGAAATCCGTTCGGCGCACAAGAGCAACTTCCTTGAGGATCCCGGCGAAACCGTGCCGGCGACCGCGCACACGCTGCGCGTCGCTCTGCGGCCCTACGAGATCGCCACCGTCGTCGTGGAGGTTCGATGAGAAGAACGGCCGCCTGCCTCGCTGCGGCGGCGCTCCTCGCCGGCTGCGGCCGCAAGAGCGCGCACACCCGCCCCCAGATCGGCGTCACGCTCCTGACCGAGGCGCACGTCTTCTACCGGGACCTCAAGAAGGGGCTGCAGGAGGGAGCCGACAGTCTCGGCATGGACCTGCACGTCGTGGCCGGCGAGTGGGACCTCGCGCGGCAGACGTCACAGGTCGAGAACTTCGTGACCCAGAAGATGGACGCGATCGTCATCGCGCCGGTGGACACCCGGGGGATCGTTTCGGCTGTGGAGGAGGCGAACCGCGCCGGCATCCCCGTCTTCACAGCCGATATTTCATCCGCTGGCGGGCACGTCACATCGCACATCGCTTCGGACAATGCGCAGGGCGGACGGCTGGTCGGAGAGTATCTGGCGACGCTGCTCAAGGGGCACGGGGACATCGCCATCCTCGATCAGCCGACCCTGGCGAGCGTGATCGACCGGGTGCGGGGCTTCCGGGAGGCCATCGAGCGGTACCCCAACATCCGCGTTGTCGCCGCTCCCGCGGTGGAGCGCGGGCTCCGCGACGTGGCGAAGAACAAGATGGACAACCTGCTCCAGTCCCATCCGACCCTGGCGGCGGTCTTCGGCAGCAACGACGATTGCGCGCTCGGCGCCCTCGCCTCCGTCCGCGCGGCCGGTCGCAACGACCTGCTCATCGTCGGCTTCGACGCGACGCCCGAGGCCCGCTCGGCGATCGAGGAGGGGAGCCCGCTCAAGGCTGATGCGATCCAGTACCCCGAGGTCATCGGGCGGCGGACGATCGAGACCATCTACCGCGCGCTGCACGGCGAGCGAGTATCTCCCGTCGTCGCGGTGCCGGTGGGCATCGTGGATCGCGATTCGCTGACCGCGCGCCGGGCGGGGAGCTAAAGATCGCCCGCGCTTGTGGGTGATCTGCGAACGCCCTACATTGGATTGAAGGACAGGGGTGCCCGCTGCGGCGGGCTGAGATCAGACCCTTCGAACCTGACCCGGTTAAGACCGGCGTAGGGAGTCACCTCCAGGTCTGGAACGCTTCCCGCGCGAACCCCTGAGCGTGCGGGAGGCGTTTTGCTTGGCCGCCAGGAGTGCGCCATGCCAGCAGTCACCCAGATGTACTTCGCCCGCCGCGGGGAGATCACCGGCGCGATGCGCCGGGTCGCCGAGCGCGAGGGAATCGAGCCCGAGCTCGTCAGGAGCGAGGTGGCCCGGGGCCGTCTGATCATCCCCGCGAACGTCCACCACCTCGCGGGCCGGCTCGACCCGATGGGGATCGGCACCGTCGCCGAGGTGAAGATCAACGCCAACATCGGGAACTCCTCGGTGACGTCGGACGTGGACGGCGAGCTGGAGAAGCTACACTTCGCCGTGCACTTCGGCGCCGACACGGTGATGGACCTCTCCACCGGCGGCGGCATCGACGAGATCCGCGAGGCGATCGTCGCGGCCAGCCCGGTGCCCATCGGCACGGTCCCGATCTACCAGGTCATCCAGAGCGTCCAGGACGTGGCCGAGATCACGCCGCAGATGCTCCTCGACAACATCGAGCATCAGGCGCGCCAGGGGGTGGACTACATCACCGTGCACTGCGGGATCCTGCGCGAGCACATCAACCTGGCGATGGGCCGGATCACGGGCATCGTGAGCCGCGGCGGCTCTCTGCTCGCCGCGTGGATGGTGCAGCGCCGCGAGCAGAATCCGCTCTACACGCATTTCGACGAGCTGCTCGAGATCGCCCGCGCCCACGACGTGTCGCTCTCACTCGGCGACGGCCTCAGGCCGGGCTCACTGGCCGATGCCTCGGACCAGGCCCAGTTCGCCGAGCTCCGCGTCCTGGGCGAGCTGACTGAGCGGGCGTGGAAGCGCGACGTCCAGGTGATGATCGAAGGTCCGGGGCACATTCCCATGCACCAGATCGAGATGAACGTGCGGCTCGAGCAGGAGCTCTGCCACGAGGCGCCGTTCTACACGCTGGGCCCCCTGGTGACGGACATCGCCCCCGGCTACGACCACATCACCAGCGCCATCGGCGCGGCGATGATCGGCTGGTACGGCGCCTCGATGCTCTGCTACGTCACCCCGAAGGAGCACCTCGGCCTGCCCAACGCGAACGACGTGCGCGAAGGGGTCATCGCATACAAGATCGCGGCCCACGCGGCGGATATCGCACGCGGGAGGAAGGGAGCGCGCGACCGGGACGACGCCCTCAGCCGGGCGCGGTTCTCGTTCGACTGGAATGAGCAGTTCCGCCTCGCCCTCGACCCGCAGCGCGCCCGGGAGTACCACGACGAGACGCTGCCGGCCGAGTACTTCAAGTCCGCCGAGTTCTGCTCGATGTGCGGCCCCAAGTTCTGCTCGATGCACATCACCCGCACGATCCAGGGGCAGGTCGAGCCCCAGAGCGCCGCATCGGCATAGCCGGCCGCGATCCTGGTGACGCCCCGGTGACAGCCCCGGAGTAGCTTGGCAGAACAGGCGGGCACACCGGTGGCCCGACTGCGAGTGAAGCGAACGGAAGCCCTCTCCGAAGCCGGGGAGGGCTTTCGGTGTCAGGCGCACCCCCGCGCCCTTCGTCCGGACGGCCCAAGTGAATGGCGCACTTGACAGTGCGATTCTGGTCCCCGCAATTTGCGCGGCGACACTCCCCATTCGAAGAACTGTCGTCCTGCGGAGGATCGTTACATGCCGTATGTGATCGCCGAGCCGTGCATCGGGGTAAAGGACCGCGCCTGCGTTGAGGTATGCCCGGTCGATTGCATCTACGAGGATGACCTGATGCTGTACATCCATCCCGACGAGTGCATCGACTGCGGCGCCTGCGAGCCGGAGTGCCCGGTGACCGCGATCTTCCCCGAGGAGGACGTGCCGCCGCAGTGGAAGGACTATATCGCCAAGAACAAAGACGTCTTCAACAGCCCCAACCCGCCCGGGAAACCGCAGAAGAAGGGCGCGTAGCGGCACAACGTCGGCGTCCGAGCAATGAGCCCCGGGGCGATCGCCCTGGGGCTCTTCGTCTGCCGGTGGCGACTACGGCTTCGGAACCGCCTCGAGGAACTCGGCCATCACTCGGCTCACTGCCGAGGGCGCTTCCAGCGGAGAGAGGTGCCCCGCTGCGGCGATGGTCGTCATCGCGGCCGACGGTATGGCGGCCGTCATGGCGCGGGAGAGGGCCGACGGCGTCAACTCGTCCTCCTCACCCACCACGACCAGCGTCGGCACGTCGATCGTCTGCAGCAGCGCGGTCGAGTCCGGGCGATCACGCATCGCGGCGAGCGCGCCGACCATCCCGGAGACGCTCCAGCGACCCGCCATCCGACGCACCTCTGCAACGAGATGCGGCTGCGTGCGCTGCGTCGTCCGTCCAAGCAGCCGGGGAAGCATCCGCTCCCCGACCGGGCCCGGCCCTTCCTTGCGTGCCAGCTCCATCAGCGTCCCGCGCGACGCGCGAACCTCAGCCGTGTCGGCTTCGGCGCGCGTGTCCACCAGGATCAGACCGAGGATACGATCGCGGTAACGGCGCAGCAGCTCGAACGCGACATAGCCTCCCATCGAAAGCCCGGCGACAACGGCCTTCTCCACATGCAGGTTGTCGAGCAGGTGCACCAGGTCGTCGGCGTACACGCCCAGCGAGTCGGCGTCGCCTGCCATGCCCGACGCTCCGCACCCGCGCAGGTCCGGCGCGATGCGGCGCCATCCCTTCAGCGTGGCGACTTGATGCGCCCACAGGGAGTGGTCCAGCGGGAAGCCGTGGATCAGCAGGAGCGCCGGGCCGTCACCCCGCACGTCTGCTGTGAGTGCGTCATCCCCCACGCCGTGGCGAACCGCCTCATCCGGATGCGACCGGCCCGGTCCGAAGACTGATGCGATCTCCGCGGGGATCGGCTCGGGCTTCCCGTCCTTGTCGACGATCACGAAGACGATGTGCAGCTCGGCGACCAGCTTCCCGTCCCGGACCCGCACGGCCCTCTGTCGCATCTCAAGCGACGTCCCGCCGACCTTCTGCACCTCCGCGTCCACCTGAAGGACGTCTCCAGGAAACGCCGGCAGCAGGTAATCCACTGTCGCCCGCCGCACCGCGGGCCACACCTGATTGCGGTCGAAGAGATCCGCGCCGGGGCCGTGGGCGAGTATCTCCCAGCGTGCGCGCTCGAACACCTGCAGATACGCCGCCTGGTTCAGGTGGCCGAACGCGTCGCACTCGTACGAGTAGACGGTGACCTCGACCGCGGGAAGCTGGCTCACGGATTCCGCACGCGAAGGTTGTAGTGCGACAGCGGTGACTGTGGCGCGCCTAATAGTAGCTCGCCTCCCCGGCACAGGAGGAGTGGAATGCCCAGCGAGCCGGAGGCTCGGCGAGGAACGCGGCGGCGCCCACCTCCGAGCCATGTGTGCAGTATAGTGTTAGCGTCGCGATTGTGACGCGATAGTTCGTAGGCAAGTGTCGCGGCATTCCACACCGGAGCGGCCACCTAATGTGCCATCGTTGAATGATTTGCTTGCATTTCGTGTGGAGAGGTGCACAACCACGACCGGACAGTTGCGCCGGCCTCTGCCCCCGGCAATCGTTCAAGTCTCATGGTGCGGAACCCCACGCGGCTCACGCCGCACCGGTATGTGCGCAGCAGCCTCGAGCTGTCGAATCTGATGCGGCGGGTGTCGCGCGAGCCGCTGGTGGCGGTGGACACGGAGGCCGCCAGCTTCCACCGCTTCGTCGATCGCATCTACCTCGTGCAACTGTCCATCCGCCGCGAGACGGCGATCATCGATCCGCTGACGGTGGAGGACATGTCGAGTCTGGGGGCGGTGCTCGCCGACCCCGCGGTCGAGATCGTGTTCCACGATGGCGATTACGATCTCAGGATCCTCGACCGGGACTACGGCTTCCACGCGCGGCACCTGTTCGACACGCGGATCGCGGCGCACCTGCTCGGCGAGCCCGCGGTGGGGCTGGCGGCGCTCGTGGAGAAGCACGTCGGCGTGACGCTCGACAAGAAGTACCAGCGCGCGGACTGGTCGCGCCGTCCGTTGCCGCCCGAGATGCTGGAGTACGCTGCGACCGACACCCGGTATCTGCTGGAGCTCCGGGAGAAGCTGCGCGGCCTGCTCGAGGGACGCGGCCGCCTGTCCTGGGCAGAGGAGGAATTCCACCGGTTGGAGGGCGTGCGCTGGACGCCGTCGGAGGCCAATGGGAATGCGTACCTGCGGATGAAAGGAGCGCGCAAGCTCGGGCGCCGCGGCCTCGCCGTGCTGCGCGAGCTGGCGCCGTGGCGGGAGCAGATCGCCGCGGAGCTCGACCGAGCAACGTTCCGCGTGCTTTCAAACGAGGCGCTGCTGGCCCTTTCCGAGGCTCCGCCGCAGTCGCAGGCCGACCTGGAGCGGATCACCGGCATCTCGTCGCGGCTCGTGGCGGAGCGCGGGGCCTCCCTGCTCGCCGCGGTCGAACGCGGCCTCGCAGTGCCGGAGAAGGACTTGCCGCGGTTCCCGCACGCCGAGCGGCGCGTGTCGGATCCTGCGTTCGATCAGGCGGTCGAACGGCTGAAGAGCGTGCGGAACGCGGCGGCGGAACGGCTGGGCCTGGAGCCGGGGGTGCTCTGCCCCAAGGGGACACTTGAGGCCGTGGCGCGCGCACGGCCGAAATCCGCGGCGGCGCTGAACGAGATCCCGGAAGTGCGTCGCTGGCAGGTCGAGGTGCTGGGAGGAGACTTCCTCAAGGCCCTCGGCAACTAGCCCCACAGCAGCGACCGGACGCGGGGGTCCATCTTCTCCGGCGTCCAATAGGGCTCCCACACGAGCTCCACGTCGGCCTTGCTCACACCTTCGATCTTCTCGAGCACGGCCTGGGCTTCCGACAACATCTCCGGTCCCACCGGGCAGCCGGGGGAGGTGAGTGTCATCTCCACGTGCACCTCGCCGCCCTCGCCCACCTCAATCTCGTAGACCAGGCCGAGATCTATGACGTTCAGATTCAGCTCCGGATCCTTGACCGCACGCAACGCGTCGCGCACCTGCTCGACGGTCGGCATAGACCTGCTCCTGTGACGAATGCCGCAACCTAGCTGCGGTGGGACGCTACGACCAGATGCCCGCGATGCGGGCTCCGCAGGAGGGACAGAGGCCCGCGGGCGTCACGCGCTGGCGGAGAATCTGGTAGCCGAACCGCTCAACCAGCAGCTCGTCGCAGTCCGGACACCAGGTATGCTCCCAGCGACCCACGCGCCCCGGCAGGTTCCCGGCGTACACGTAGCGGAGCCCCGCATCCCGACCGACCTCGCATACGCGCTCCAGGTCCTCCGCCGTCGTGTTCCGCGGAGCGGTCATCCGGTAGTCCTGATGGAACGCAGTGACGTGCCACGGCACGTCGGGAGAGATGGCCGCGATCGTCTCGGCCATGCGCCTGAGGTCGTCCGGGGCATCGTTGAAACCGGGCACCACCAGCGTCACGATCTCCATCCAGAAGCCGCGCTCGTGCACCATCCGCATCGCATCGAGCACGCGCTGCAGCACGCCGCCCAGCGACCGGTAGGCCCGGTCCTGCATCGCCTTGAAATCGATCTTGTAACAGTCGGTCCACGGACGGATGTAGTCGAGCACCTGGGGCGTGGCGTTGCCGTTCGAGACGAAGGCGGTCTTGAATCCGGCCGGCCGGGCGAGGCGGAAGATCTCCATCGCCCATTCAGACGTGATCAGCGGTTCGTTGTACGACGAAGCCACAACACGCGCGCCGTGCTGGCGGCCGAGGCGAATCAGCGCTTCGGGTGACACGTCGGTGGTCGGCGAGAGCGCCTCCGGATCGCGCAGCGCCTGCGACGTCAGCCAGTTCTGGCAGTAGGTGCAATGATAATCGCACCCCAGCATGCCGAAGGTGAGACAGTCGGAGCCCGGCAGCACGTGGTAGAAGGGCTTCTTCTCGGTCGGGTCCACCTGGACGCCGGCGGCGTACCCCCACGGCACGTACAGCGTGCCGGCGCGGTTGAAGCGGACCTTGCAGATGCCCCGGCGGCCGGGCCGTATCAGGCAGAGATGACCGCAGGCGGTGCAGCGAACCGAGCCGTCGGTCCCCTCGGCGTGCCACAACTCCCCCGGCTGGGCGCGCCGGTCGAGCAGCTCCTGGAGCGTGCTGGCACGCGCGTCCCGGTTCTTGATGAGTGGAACGGGATCCCGATGCGCAGGGCCCATGTCGGGGAAAGCTGCCCACCTGCTTGCCAGTGCGCCAGGGGGCGCGGTAGGATCAACGCATGACCTCCAAACTCGTTGCGGCTCTTGTGCTTGCCGGGGCCGCACCACTCGCCTCGCAACCCGCCCGCCACGCCGCGCCCCACGCGATTCCTGCTATCGACACGATGGCGCTGCGGGCCCACACCTACTTCCTCACCCACGACCTCCTCGAGGGCAGGGGGACCGGCCGCCGGGGCAGCGATCTCGCGGCACTCTACCTGGCGACAGCCGCGCAGGGTTTGGGGCTCGTGGGCGGCGCCAACGGGAGCTTCTTCCAGGCCGTGCCGCTGGTGGAATCCGTGATCGACACCGGACGCACGCGGATCCTCGTGACCGAAGACTCGGGACCGGCGCGCGCGTTCTCGACTCCCCAAGCGTTCGTACCCAACGTCGGGACCGCCGCCACGCTGATCCCGTTCTCGGGGGAACTCGTCTACGTCGGCACGGCGCGCGACGTCCTCGCCTCCGCCGGCCAGTTGCCCGCGCTCGCAGGGCGTGTCGCGGTGGTGCGCGGGCCGTTCGGGCCAGCGATGGCGGCTGCAGACACCCTGAAGGCGCGCGGCGCGGCCGGCGCAGTGCAGCTGACGGACAATGCGGACCAGTACCTGCTCTACGTCCGGAGCCGCGGGCCGTCGCGCATGTACATCGCGCCGGAGGCGCACGCCGTCTCGTCATTCATCCCGGACATCCCCACTGTGATCGTCAGTCCCGAGCTGGGACAGGCGCTCGTGCCGAATCTCCCGGTGCCCGGCACCGCGGCAGACCGTCCCTTCGTCGTGGAGGGGCGCCGCCTCGAGCTCAAGATCGCCGTGCATTGGCGTGCCTTCACTTCGCAGAACGTCGCCGCCCTGCTGCCGGGGAAGGGAACACAGCGCAGCGAGTTCGTCGTCTACACGGCGCATTACGACCATCTGGGGATTTCGACGCCCAATGCGCGCGGCGACTCCATCTACAACGGGTTCGCCGACAATGCCATCGGCTGCGGGATGCTCTTGGCGATTGCGGAGGCGATGGCGCGCGGGCCGCAGACGGACCGCTCCGTCCTCTTTCTGTTCCTCACAGGCGAGGAGCGTGGCCTGCTCGGGTCGGACTACTTTGCCGCCCGTCCCCTCGTGCCGCCGGAAAGCACTGCGGCGGCGATCAATCTCGATGCGGGCGCGCCGCCGGGCCGGAACGTGACCTGGCTGGTCGCCGGCGGAGACCGTTCGACCCTGGGCGCCCTCGCCGCGGACGTGGCGGCCCGTGCCGGCTGGAAGGCGACCTCGGTCGGCGTGAGCCCCAACAGCGACTACTACCCGCTGCTCCGGATCGGCGTCCCGGCCGTGTTCCTGATTCCGGGGTCGGAGCCGTTCGAGGGGCTCAGCGCGGATTCGTCACAGGCGCTGCGGAGGCGCTGGGGTGCGTATCACGATCCCGCAGACGAGTGGACGCCCGACTTCCCGTTCGCGGGACCCGCGCGCTATGCGGAGTTCGCCTACCGGGTGGGCATGGCGGCCACGACGGGCCCGCGGCAGCGCCTGCCCGTCACGCCGTGACGTCGCCGGCTGCTACTTGAGGCTCCCTGGGGGAAGGGCGTAGAGCAGCAGCGCGGTACGGCGATCACGCGCCGTGAGGTCCAAGGCCGACGTCTCGGGGTGCAACGCGTCTGCGGCCACGGGTGAATGTCCGAGCCCGAGCGCATGCCCGAGTTCGTGCAGCGCCAGGGCTACCATCTCGGAGGGAAGCACTTGGCGGCCGCCGGGGGTGTGAGTCGCGAGGGTGACGTGGACGTGGGCGAGCCGACCGCTGTGCTCCCAGCTCACGTCGGCGCGACCGGCGCGGTTGCTGTCCAAGCGGTCCGCCCACGTCAGCACGATGTCTGCGCCCGCCGTGTCAGCGCCCACCTGCTCGAGGTAGATCGGAAGCCCGACGGCGTTCCATCGGGTGATCGCCCACCCAACATTGGCGACGAACATCTCGCGGAAGCCAGGGACCAACTCGCCAAGGACGGCGATCCGCACCGGCCGCGCCGCCCGGTCGTCCCCCCAGCGATGGAGCGCGGAGTCCCCTGCGGCGAGCATCGCAGGGAGGTACGTATCGGCGCCGTCCCGCTCGATGCGCCGCAGCGCGACCGCGCGCGTCGCCACGTCCAGCGGCGCGGTCGCGGCCACCACAGCCGCCAGCGTGCGGCCCCCTCCGCCGGGCGCGCCTCGGCCCGCCGGACCGCTGTCGGGGAGGGTCCGTACCGTCCGGGCCGGAGCCGCGGCGGCGTGCGGCGCGGCCGGCCGCACCAGGGCCCGGCGCGCCAGGTCGCCGGCCACCACAGCGACCAGCAGCAGCGCTACGATCGGGATGACGACGCTCCGGGATTCTCGATCCGCCATGGCGTGGCAATCTGCCGCCGGGCTCTTCCGACGGCAAACCCGGTGATTGCAATTCGGCGCGCGCGGCGGCAATATGCGCGCCTTCGCGCGCGCCGCGCGCACGACCCCGTCGCACCCGGGACTCCTGCGTGATCCGACTACCCGCCAAGAGCATCGTTCGGTGGCGCTGGCCCATCGTGGCCGCGTGGCTGGCGGTGACGGCGGCGATGGTGCCGCTGGGTCGGGAGGTGCAGCAGCGGCTGCACGTCGGCGGGAAGAACCTGCAGAACTCCGAGTCCACCCGCGCCGAAGAAATGATCAGCGACCGGTTCGGATCACCCTATGCCACCTTCGTGGCCGTGGTGATCCGGCATCCGTCGCTCACGCTGTCGACCCGGCGGTACGCCGCGTATGTGGATTCCATCAGCGCCGCGCTGGCGCGGCTGCCCTTCGCCCTCAAGACGCTCAGCTGGCGCGCGACCGACGATCCCACCTTCCTGAGCCGGGACGGGCGCACCACGTTCGTGCTGGCGGGCCTGAACAGGAACGACTCCGCCACGAGCTACGTGCCGCGGCTGCGCGAGGCGGTGAGCGCGGTGCAGCAGCGCTTCGGCAGTGACTTCGAAACGGTGGTCACGGGCGACCCGGCATTCGACTACGACGTCCGGACCATCGCGGCCGAGGATTCGCGGCTCATGGAGCAGCGCCTGGTCCCGCTGACGCTGGTGTTCCTCCTGCTCGCGTTCAGCACCCTGGTGGCGGCGATGGTCCCCATCGTCGTGGGTTTCATCACTATCACGGTGACGCTTGGGCTGGTCGCGATCGCGGCGACCATCCTGCCGATGTCCATCTTCGTCCTCAATCTCAGCACGATGATCGGCCTCGGCGTGGGCATCGACTACTCGCTGCTGGTGGTGACGCGGTTCCGCGAGGAGCTGGACTACGCGCCGAGCCGGCTCGAGGCGGCGGAGCAAACGATCCGGACGGCGTCGCGCACGGTGATCACGTCGGGCGTGACGGTGATGATCGGCTTCGTGGCGCTCATGATCGTGCCGCTGCAGGAGACCCGCTCGGTCGGTCTCGGCGGGGTGTTCGTCGTGGCCACGGCGATGGCGCTGGCGGTGACGTTCCTCCCTGCGGTCCTGGCGATCCTCGGGCGCCGGATCGACCAGCCGGACTGGCTCGCCCGGCGGCTCAGGCGCGTGCGATCAGGCCGGGGGTGGAGGCGATACGCCCGGGTGATCCAGCGCAATCCGCTGCGGGCGGTCTGGATCTCCGGCGCGATCATCGTGGCCCTCGCCGCCCCGGCCCTGTGGCTCCGGATAGGCCTCCCCGCGGCGAACTGGTTCCCGGCCGACACGGATTCCGGCCGCGGGCTTGCCCTGCTCCAGGACATGGGCCACGGAGGCGCCCTCCGCCCGCTGCGGGTGGTGCTGGAAATGCGCGACAGCTCCCAGGTGCTCGATCCCGACCGGCTGCGGGGCCTGAAGATGCTGTCCGACTCACTGCGCGCGATCCCGCGCGTGGCCGACGTGCGCGGGATCGTGGACCTGCGGGCGGGGATGCCGCTCTGGCAGTACGACCTGCTCTACGCCGACCCGGCGAAGGCCCGCCAGCGCATGCCCGACATCTTCCACACCTATGTCAGCCGCGACGGTATGGCCACGGCGATGGACGTCGTGCTGCGGGACACGGTCTCGCTCGACGGATCGCTCGACGCGGTCCGGGAGGTGCGCAAGGCCAACGTACACGCCCTGCCGACCCTGCAGCACGCGCGGCTCCTGGTCGGCGGATTCTCCGCCTCCAATCTGGACTTCCAGAACCGCGTGCTCGGCCTGTTCCCCCTGCTGGCCACGCTGGTGCTCGGCGTGACGGCGGGGATGCTGGCGCTGGTCTTCAGGTCGGTGCTGGTGCCAATCAAAGCGGTGCTGATGAACTCGCTGTCAGTCGCTGCGGCGTTCGGGTTGACCGTGATCGTCTTCCAGTGGGGCATCGGTGGGTCGCTGATCGGGCTCGCCGGCCCGACCAAGGCGATCTTCGTCATCGGGCCGGTGCTTGTCTTTGCCGTCGTGTTCGGCCTCTCGATGGACTACGAGGTGTTCCTCCTGTCGCGCATCAAGGAGGAATTCGACCAGACCCACGACAACGACGAGGCGACGGTCACCGGCCTCTCGGCGACCGGCGGGACGATCACCAGCGCGGCTGCCATCATGATCCTCGTCTTCGGCGCCTTCGCCTTCGCGCGGGTGATGGCGGTGCAGATGATCGGCTTCGGGCTCGCGGTAGCGGTGCTGCTGGACGCGACCCTGATCCGCGTGGCGATGGTCCCGGCCGTGATGCACTTGGCGGGGCGCTTCAACTGGTGGCCGGGATACCGCCGGCACGGCGGCGGCGACTATCGCCGCGGCAGCGGAGGGGTCCGCCAGAGCAGCGTCAGCCGCGCCCCTTGACGTAGCGGTCAAGGAACTCCACGGCCCGTCGCAGCGCGTCGAGCTGGTCCTCCCGCTTGTGGAAGCCGTGTCCCTCGCCCCGATAGATCTGCAGCTCCACGACGCCGTGATGGCGCCGGACGGCGTCCGCGATCTGCCGGCTCTCGGCCAGCGGCACGCGCGGGTCGTTGTCGCCCTGGAGAATGAGGAGCGGCGCCAGGATCCGGTCGGCCTCGAACAGCGGCGAGCGCTCCCGCATCAGCGCCTGGTGGGTGACCGGATCGCCCATCTCGCGCGCCAGATACGGCATCAGGAGGGGTTCCGTCGTCCGGGCAAGCGTCACCAGTGAGCTGATGCCGTACAGGTCGACGCCGGCCGCCCATCGCTCGGGCGTGAAGGCCAGCGCCGCCAGCGTGAGGTAGCCCCCGTAGCTCCCGCCCATGACCGCGATCTTGCTCCGCGCGACGTAGCCCGACGCGACCAGGTAGTCGGCGGCCGCCACCAGATCCCGCAGGTCGCCGCCGCCCCAATCGAGGTTGTTCAGGTCTTCGAACGCCTTCCCGTAGCCGGTGGAGCCCCGGACGTTGGGGCGGATCACCACGTAGCCGTGGTCGGCGAAGTACGCCGCATCGCGCGAGAATCCGTCGGTCCATTGCCCCGATGGGCCGCCGTGCGCCATCACGATCGCCGGACTCGATCCGTCCCGGCGCAGGTTGTACGGGACGTGCACGTACGCCGAGATCTTCCGGCCGTCGAAGGTCGGGTAGTGCACCAGGACCGCCGGCGGCAGGTCGGCCGGATCGACCCCGCCGGTCATGGCGAACGTCAACTGCCAGGTCGTGTCACGGCGCACGTCGTGCACCCAGATGTCGTTGGCCCGGCTCGCATCCGCGTGCGTCAGCAGGACGTAGCGGCCGTCGGCGGACCACTCCCTGAACATCGTCACGCCGCGCTCTGGCCCCACTTGCCGGCTGTGTGACCCGTCCGGCCGGCTCAGGTACGTCCTGACGCGGCCGTCGGCGTTCTCTGACCAGGCAAGCTGCCCGTCCACGGACCAGCCGGCGGTCTCGATCGGCCAGGGGCCCGTGTCCACCCACCGCACGGAGTCGGGCCCCAGCACGACCACGGCCAGTCGCGGCAGGCCGTCCTTCGCGTCGGAGATCAGCAACAGCTCGCGGTCGTCGGGTGAAAAAGCGACGGGCGTGAAGCTCTTCGACCCGGCATGCGGGGTCAGCACGCGCGCCGCGCCTGAGCCCACGTCCAGGAGGACGGCGTCCACGTCCGCGAAGTCATTGGTGCGCGCCAGGGCGAGCGCGCGGCTGTCGTGCGACCAGACGCCGCCCCGGATGCTGACCGAGTCGTTGGTGAGGCGCCGCACCCGGCCCGTCGTAAGGTCCCGGAGCCACAGCTCGAAGTGCCCGGGCCGGCCGGAGTCCGACACATAGGCGAAGAAGCGCTGGTCGTTCGAGAATCCGACGATCTGCTCGCGCACCGCGGGAGTCGCCGTGAGGTTCGTGCTCGCGCCGCCGCGCGCGGGCACGGCGTACAGATCGTAGCGCTCGCTGCCGCCCGAATCCCGCTCGAAGACGAGGCTCGCGCCGTCGCGCGCCCACGCCGCCCCGGCAACCGGCTCGTCGCCGAACGTCACCTCGACGGGCCAGCCGCCCCCGGTGGGAACCGTCCAGACCTGCCGGCGCCCCGTCACGTCCGAGGTGAACGCAACGGTGCGGCCGTCGGGCGCGAAGCCGATCGGGGCGTGGTTGCGAACGTGGACGAACTGATCCACGCCGTACGCGGGAACTCCGGTCCGAACACTACTCGTGAGCGAGTCGTCCGGTGCGGCCGCAGCGCGGCCGCCGCCGCGTCTGGAGCACGCGCCCACGACCGCCAGCGCGAGGAGGAGGGAAGCAAGTCGTTTCATGTGCCGTACCTCGGTCCCGCAGCCGTCAGCGCGGCGGCAGCAGGTCTCCCCACAGATCCCAGTGCCAGGCTGCGACCCGCACACCGGTCCGCGGATCGCGCAGAGGCTTGTACTGCAGCCACCGGGGGTCGAGACCCGCCGAGCGGCCCCACGCCTCGAGCTTGGCGCGATCGCTGCTCACCAGGTGGGCCATCGGACGCTGGTCGAGGGTGAAGCGGTGCAGCCACAGGCCGCCGTCCAACGCGTGGGCGAGACCGTCGCGCCGGCGCGGAAACTCCCGCCAGCTCACCTAGTTGCAGGCCACCTGACCCTCTTGCGTGGCCGCGCCGACGGGCGCCGCGTTGCCCACGTAGAGGTAACACTGCCGGACCGCGCCGTTGCTCGCCGCCGACGCGGACCACCCGGCCCGGGTCGCTTCGTTGACCGTGATGGTCACGCCGACCGAAGGCTGGAACGACGGCATTCCCGCGAACGACGACGTGTAGATCGAGTTGTCGTAGTAGTAGGACTCCTCGGCGCTGGCGAGGTTCCTGAGGTCCGACTTCATGGTCGTGACGAGCGCCTTCTCCTTCGTGTTGGCGAAGCGGGGGACCATCACGGTGACCAGGATGCCGATGATCACGACGACCATCATCATCTCGATCAGCGTGAAGCCGCGGGATCGCGCAACCGTCAAGCTGGACCTCGGACGCAGGGGGGACGCCGTCGGCGCGGGGGCGGTCAGGACGGCGCTATAGTATCGTGCGCGCCGGGGCCAAGCAAGCAGGTCAGCCGGGTTTGGCGCTCAGCCAGTCGTCCCCCGCACCGACCGCGGCGACCAGCGGGACCCGCAGCTGGGCCGCCCCTTCCATGCACTCCTTCACCAGACGGGAAACGCCCTCGACTTCAGGGGCCGGGGCCTCGAGCACCAGCTCGTCGTGCACCTGCAGCAGCAGCTTCGCCCGGTACCCAGCCCGCAGGGCCGCGCTGACCCTGATCATGGCGACCTTGATGAGATCCGCCGCCGAGCCCTGCAGCGGTGAGTTCGTGGCGGTCCGCTCGCCGAACTTCCGGACGTTGAAGTTCTTGTCCTTGAGCTCGGGGATGTAGCGGCGGCGCCCGAAGATGGTTTCGACGTACCCCTTCTCGCGCGCCGAGGCGATCGTCTGGTCGAGGAACGCGCGCACGCCGGCGAAGCGCACGAAGTAGTCGTCGATGAAGCGTTCGGCCTCTTCGTACGAGATGCCGAGCTGCTGTGACAGCGCGCGCGGGCCCTGGCCGTAGATCGTCGCGAAGTTGATCGTCTTGGCGCGCGCGCGCATCTCGGACGTGACCGCCTCCGGTGCGACCCCGAAGATGAGCGCGGCGGTCTGGCGGTGGATGTCGCCCCCGGCGAGGAAGGCCTCGACGAACGCCGGATCCCCCGACAGGTGGGCAAGGAGGCGCAGCTCGATCTGGGAGTAGTCGGCGACGATGAAGCGGTAACCCGGCCGCGGTACGAAGCCCCGGCGGATCGCCTCGCCGCGCGCCGACCGCACCGGGATGTTCTGGAGGTTCGGATCGGTTGAACTCAGACGGCCGGTCGCCGCGCCGATCTGATTGAACGAGGTGTGAATCCGACCCGTCTCGGGATTCACCTGCCGCGGCAGCGTCTCGAGGTAGGTCGAAAGCAGCTTCGACACCTCGCGGTACTCCAGCAGCAGCCGCGGCACCGTGTGCCCGAGTTCCGCGAGCTCCTCGAGCACGTCGGCGTCCGTCGACGGCCCCGTCTTGCCCTTCTTCAACGCCGGCAGCTGCAGCTTCTCGAACAGCACGTGCCGCAGTTGGGGCGTGGAGTTGAGGTTGAACTCGAGGCCCGCCTCCCGCTGGATGTCGCGCTCGAGCTGCGCGAGTTCGCTGCGCATCTCGGCGGTCACGCGCGCGAAGTGAGCCGCATCGATTCCGATGCCCTCCCACTCCATGTCCACGAGCACACCGATCAGCGGGATCTCCACGTCGCGGAACAGCCCCACCAGCCGATGGTCGGCGAGCGTGGGCTCAAGCCGCGCCTGGAGCCGCAGGCTGTAGTCACTGTGCGCGCAGCAGTAGTCGGCGGCATCGCGGATAACCACCTCCGCGAAGCTCCGCTCCGCGCGCCGACTTCCCGCCACGTCCTGGTATGAGCGCAGGCGCACGTTGAAGTGCTCGAGGGCCAGCGCGTCGAGCGCGTGGGAGCGTTTCCCGGGGTCGATCATGAAGCTCGCGATCATCGTGTCGAACGCGACGCCCCTCAGCTCCACGCCGGCACGGCGCAGCACCAGCCAGTCGTACTTGATGTTATGACCGGTCTTCCGGACCGCGGCGTCCGTGAGCAGCGACGCAAGCGGCTCGAGCGCCGGGTCGCCGAGCGGGGGCAGGTTCCGGACGTCGGCGCGTTCCAGCATGTCGCCGGACGGGCGATGGCCAAACGGCAGGTACCAGGCCTCACCCGGGGCGACGGCGATGGACAGCCCTACCAGGCTCGCGCGCATCGGGTCCAGCGCGGTGGATTCGACGTCCAGCGCGAAGGCGCCCGCGGCGCGGGCACGCCGCACCACGTCGGCGACCGCGTCCGACGTGGCCGCGATCCCGTAGGTCGCCGGCTCCTCCGACCGAGCCGGGGCCGCCCGGTCCCCGAGCGCGCGGACGAGCGAGTGGAACTCCAGCTCCGAGAGCAGGGGGAGCAGCTCGGACCAGTTGGGGGCCTGTGCGGCGAGCGCGCCAAGGTCCACGTCCACCGGGACGTCCCGCCGCAGCGTGACCAGCTCGCGCGAGAGCCGTGCGCGGTCGGCGTCCGCCTCGAGCGCCTCGCGCACGCGTTTGGCTTCGATCTCGCCAGCGTGGGCCAGGATCGCATCGAGCGAGCCATACTGGCTCAGCAGCTTCTGGGCGGTCTTCTCCCCCACGCCCCGGACTCCCGGGACGTTGTCCGCGCTATCGCCCACCAGGGCCAGGTAGTCCACCGTCTGCTCGGGCCCGACCCCGAGCCGCTCGTGCGCGTTGGCCACGGTCACGAGCTGCTCTTCCACGGCGGCCGGCCCTCCGCGGCCTGGGTTGAGCAGGCTCACCCCCGGTGCGATGAGCTGGTAGAAGTCCTTGTCGCCGGACACGATCACGACCTCGAGCCCTGTCGCGGCGGCCCGCGTGGCCAGGGTCGCGATGACGTCGTCCGCCTCATACCCCTCCACTGCGACCAGGGGGACGCGAAACGCCTGGAGCAGCGCCTCGATGCGCGTGACCGAGCGATCGAAGTCCTGCTGCAATTCCGCATCCAACTTCTCCCGTGTCGCCTTGTACTCGGGATAGCGCTCGTGCCGGAAGCTCGTCCCCGCGTCGTGCACCCAGCCGACGAACTCGGGACGGTGCTTCTCGACCAGCCGGAGCAGGAAGTTCACGACCCCCCACGCGGCCGACGTGTTCTCGCCGCGACTGGTCGTGAGCGGCCGCGACAGCATGGCGAAGAACGCTCGGTAGATGAGAGCGTAGCCGTCGATCAGGAAGATGCGCGCGGGGGCGTCAGCCATCGCTGGCTCTCGGGAGGGCGTTCACTGCATCCAGTGGAGCAGCGCCCCGACGACCAGAGGCACCGCGAGGTTGTCCGTACCCCTCCACGGGGAGCGCTCCGCCACGGCGGCGCCGATCGCCGCCAGGACGAGAGCGGCCGGGCCGACGCCGAAGACCGCCAGGACCAGCGCCGCCGCGCCGGCACAGGCCAGCGAGCCCGCGAGGCTCTTGGCAGCGCCGCGCCCATAGCGCGAGCCGACTATGGCGGCGGCCGGGTCGGCCAAGGCGGTCACGACGATAGCCGCTTCGGCCACAGCCGCAGGAAAGAGCCACCAGGTGAGCGCGTAGCCCAACGCCAGCGTCCCGGCCCCGCTCGGCCGTCGTACTTCCGCCGGCCGAAAGGCGCCGCCGGCGACACGGGCCACAAGTGCCGCGGCCTGCGGCGAGGCGAGGCGAGCGGCCTCAGCCGCGGCGGCGATCACCACCAGAATCGCGAAGGCGGGTGTCGCGACCGACGCACCTGCGGCCACGGCCAGCGGGCCGAGCGCGCCCGACGCGACGTGAAGCGACCGGCGCCACGCTTCGCGCCGATCCCGCTCCGGCCCGGTAGGAGGAGACACGTGGTTCGTGCGGCGAAGCTACGAACGGCGCGTCGAGCGAGTCAAGCCGGCTCCACGCCTCGACTTGCCGCCCCGATACGCCGCACGTACATTGGCCCAAACTCCATGCAGTCCGAAGATCTCACCGGTTCGGTCGTCGCTGGCTACCACCTGCTGGAACGGGTGGGCGAAGGAGGCACGGCGACGGTCTACCGGGCCCAGCACCCCGCGCGCGGCGTCTGCGCCGTGAAGGTCCTGCGCTCGAAGCTGCGCGGCGACCGCACCGCCGTGCAGCGCTTCCTCCGCGAGGCCGAGTACGGCTCCCGTGTCAGACACGCCTGCGTCGTGCAGACGTACGAATTCGGTGAGGACCCGGGCGGCATCCACTATCTGGCGCTGGAATGGGCCGACGGCGAGATCCTGGCGAAGTTCGTGCATCGCTCGGGCCCCCTGGCGTTGCCGTTGGCGGCCACGGTCGTGCGTCAGATCGCGGAGGGCCTCGCCGCCGCGCACGCGGCGGGCATCATCCACCGTGACCTCAAGCCCGAGAACGTCATCTACGATCCTCGGACGCAACGCGCGCGGCTCCTCGACTTCGGCATCGCGCGCGACGCCGACCTGGCCCCGGCCGACCGCCTGACGCGCACGGGGTTCTTCGTCGGCACACTGCAGTACGTCGCCCCCGAGGCTCTCTCCGGCGAGCTGGTGGACGAAGCGGCGGACATCTACTCGCTGGCGACGATCGCGTACTTCCTGCTCACCACCCAGCTTCCCTACGTCGCGAAGTCGCCACGCGAGCTGTTTCATCAGCTGCTGACCCAGCCGCCGGTGCCTCTCGGCCAGGCGCGGCGCGATCTCGTCTTTCCCCGGGCGGTCGAGGAAGTCGTGATGAAGGGACTCAACCGCGACCCCAAGCGGCGCCAGCCGACGGTGCTCGCGTTCGCAGAAGACCTCACGATCGCGACCACGCAACCGCTGGACGCGCCCCGCCAGGGCCTGCTCGGATCACTCAAAGGGCTGTTCGGCGCGCGCGGCTGATGCCGTGAGTGCGGGTTCCGGCACCGCCCGGGCGCGGCTGGTCGCCCTCCTCAAGACTCGCTCCGTCCTGCACGGCGATTTCCTGCTCGCGTCCGGCCGCCGCTCCCCGCACTACGTGGACTGCCGTCGCACCACCATGCACGCCGACGGGCTCGCGCTGATCGGAGAGCTGGGGCTCGCGGCGCTCCGGGACGCCGGATGGAACGTCGGTGCGGTCGGCGGTCTCACGCTCGGCGCCGACCCGGTCGCCTATGCGATCGCGCGCGCCTCCGCCGGGACCGACCGGCCCGTGAACGCCTTCACCGTTCGCAAGGCCGCGAAGACCCACGGCGCCGGCCGACGCATCGAGGGATGCTTCGAGCCGGGGATGCCCGTCGTCGTGGTCGAGGACGTCGTGACTACCGGGGCCTCGGCGCTGGAGGCGGCGGCGGCGGTCCGTGAAGCCGGGGGAACCGTGTGCGGTGTGCTTGCAGTCGTGGACCGCGAAGAGGGAGGCCGCGAGGCCGTCGAGCGCGGAGGGTACGCCGTCCGCGCGCTCTTCACGCTCGGCGAGCTGCTGCAGAGTCCCTAGGCGTCCGGCACTCACCCCGCCCGGGCCGGCGGCTCACGCCGCGGGCTGTCCGTGTTCCCCGGGCAATGTCCCCAATGGATGGAACGTGAGGAGCCGGTCCCGGTACGGGGTGACAAAGCGAGCGCGGAAGCGGACCAGCGCCAGGTCGAACGGCAGCCGCCGCCGGAACTCCCCGGCGGTGAGGTCGAGCAGCGTGCGCAGGTGGCGCCCGAAGCTCTGCGGCGACGAGTACTCCAGCCGGTTGGATACGTCGGCGATCGACAGGCCACTGTTGCGGCACAACCACGCGGCGTGCATGAGGCGCGCGTGGGCCAGGTACGTCTTGGGGGACGGCAGACCCGTGCGGTAGAACCGCGACATCAGGGTGCTTGGCACCACTCTGAGCGCGCGCGACAGCCGCCGGACCGTCCGCAGCTCCGGTGCACGCCGCACCACCACTTCGAAGAACAGCCGGCAGTCGGTCGGCACGCCGTCCAGGTCCGGGCCGAGCGCCCCCATCACCCGCGCGGCGACCGGGGAGCTGGGCTCCCGCAGCAGCGCGCGCAGCCGATCCCATCCGGCCGGCACCGACACGTCCACGACGGCACGGACGCCGGACGCCCCCAGTCCCAGCACCCTGCGCGGCGCCTCCGCGTCGCTCCGCGAGATGAGGGCGACCGCCGGCACCTGGGGAAACTCCCGTACGAACTGCGCGACCCGCGGGATGGCCGCGTCGTCGCACTGGTGCACGGAGAGGAACACGGCGTCCACGGGCCTGCGTCGCACCTGGCGGATCGCGTCGTCGAGCGAATCGCCGTGCAGGGCCACGAAGCAGTCCTGGCCGGCAGCTTCGACCCGGGCGCGCTCGTCCGGCATCAGCACGGTGGCAACGGTTGCGGCGCTCATCAACCTCTCCGGCAGCATCCGCAGGCAACGCTATTCGCTCCCGTCACCGGCCCGTCATCCCAGCGGAGACGGGGCGGGTTGTTTGTCTCCGTCACGGCGCCCCGGTATCTTGCAGAGGCGGAGCGCGACGGTCGCGGACCCCATGAGGGTCTGAGGAAAGTCCGAGCTCCCAGGGCAGGCTGCCAGGTAACGCCTGGGCGCCGCGAGGCGACGGATAGGGCCACAGAAAACAAACCGCCTCGCCTTCGGGCGAGGTAAGGGTGAAACGGTGGGGTAAGAGCCCACCGCGCGCCTGGCAACAGGCGCGGCACGGCAACCCCCAGCCGGAGCAAGGCCAAATAGGCGGCGAGGTCCGGC
>DATKLR010000139.1:0-11886 GCA_035542295.1 Gemmatimonadales bacterium
ATCTCCAAGGCGCGCGCCCTCGAGAGTTTCCTCACCTAGGTTGAAGCTCGGCGTCATCTCGCTCGGCTGCGACAAGGCGACGGTGGATTCCGAGCACCTCGTCGCGCGGCTCGTCGGGCATGGGGCGGAGGTCACCTCTGCGCTCGACGCTGCCGACGTCATCCTGGTCAACACCTGCGGCTTCATCGACGCCGCCAAGCGCGAGTCCATCGAGGCGCTGCTGGAGGCGGGGCGCGTCAAGCGGGGCGGCCGCTGCCGTGCGGTGATCGCCGTCGGCTGCCTGGTCGCGCGCTACGGCGGCGAGCTCAAGGCCGAGCTGCCCGAGGTGGACTACTTCTTCGGCTTCAAGGACCTGCCGCACCTGGTGCCGCGGCTGGTCCAGGACGGCCTCCTCGAGGCGCGCGAGACTGCGCACCCCGGCATGCGCCACTACCTGGGCACGTCACCGCACGTCCGCTATCTCAAGATCAGCGAGGGGTGCGACCATACCTGCGCCTTTTGCGCGATTCCGCTGATGCGCGGCACCCACCGCACGCGGGCGCTCGAGGAGCTGGTGCAGGAGGCGGCGGAGCTGGAACGCCAGGGCGCGCGGGAGATCAACCTCGTGGCCCAGGACCTCGGCCACTACGGGCGCGACGTGCCGGGCGGGCCGCGGCTGCCGGCGCTGGTGCGCGCACTGCTCGAGCGGACGGCGGTGCCGTGGTACCGGTGCCTGTACGTGTACTCGGCGGGCATCACGCCGGAGCTGGTCGAGCTGCTCGCCCGCGAGCGGCGCCTGGTCCCGTACCTCGACATGCCGATCCAGCACGCGACCGAGCGGATGCTCGCCGCGATGCGCCGCCCCGAGCGGCCCGACACGATCCGCGCCAAGGTGCGCGCCTTGCGCGAGGCCGTCCCCGACCTCGCCCTGCGCACCACGGTGCTGGTCGGCTTCCCCGGCGAGACCGAGGCCGACCACCGGGCCCTGGTCGAATTCCTCGACGAGGTCCAGTTTGACCGCGTCGGGGCGTTCGCCTACTCGGCCCAGGAGGGCACGCGCGCGGCCGAGCTCCCCGACGACGTGCCCGAGGCGGTGAAGCAGGAGCGCCTCGCGGAGGTGCTCGAGCTGCAGCGCGCCATCTCGGCGGAACGGCTGCAACGGCTCGTGGGCCGGGAGGTGGAGGTGCTGGTGGACGGTCCGGAGGACGGCGATATGGCGACGGTGGCGCTCGGGTCACGGAGTGATCGTGCGGACGGCGCAACGGCCGCTGGGGCGAGCGGCTCGCTGACGTCCGGCGCGGCAACGGGCCGGACGATGTGGCAGGCGGACGACGTGGACGGCTGCACCTACCTGCGCGGCGGCGGGACCGGCGGCGCGGGGCGTGCGGCGGCCCCCGGCAGTTTCGTCCGCGCCCGCGTCGTCGAGTCCCTCGACTACGACCTGGTGGCGGAGCCGCTGGCATGAAGCGCCTGCTCGCCGTTGCGGCGGCGCTGCTCGCGGCGGGCTGCGCGCCGCGCGGGGCGCTGGTGCCGGTCCGCGGCCAGCCGGTGGTGCGGGTCGGCATCGTGGTGGACCAGCCCTCCGGCGACGTCAGTGCGACCGGGCAATTCCGGCTGGCGGACCCGGACGGCAACATCCTGGGAGTGGTGGATCCCGGAGTCACCTGGCGGGTCCAGCCCGCCGCCGGCGAGCGGCTCACGCTGGTCCGGCCGGACCGCACGCAGCCGATGACGGTGCAGCAGCCGGTGACGGTGACCCTCGAGAATCCCGGTGACCTGGTGGTGATCGGTGGGAAGCGCTATCGCGGCGACGCGGTGCTGCTGCGCGGCTCCACCGGCGTGACGATCATCAACCGCGTCCCGCTGGAGTGGTACACGCAGTCGGTCACCGCAGTCGAGCTGGGCGTGAGCGACCCGGCCGCGCGCGATGCGGTGCGCGCCCAGGCGGTGGCGTCGCGCACCTACGCGCTGCACTTCCGCGCTCACCGCGAGGCACTCGGCTTCGATCTCTACGCCACGGTGGCCGACCAGGTGTATCCGGGCGTGGAGGGCGAGAAGCCCTACGTCAACC
Source organism: Gemmatimonadales bacterium (assembly GCA_035542295.1). Taxonomy (GTDB): domain Bacteria; phylum Gemmatimonadota; class Gemmatimonadetes; order Gemmatimonadales; family JACORV01; genus Fen-1245. The sequence continues at coordinate 2,051 of DATKLR010000139.1, forward strand.
AGGCGACGCGCGAGACGCAGGGGCGGGTCGTCACCTGGCACGGCGCGCCGATCGAGGCGCTGTTCCACTCGGCCTGCGGCTCCTCGACCGAGGCTGCCGACGAGGTCTTCCGCAACGGGGAGTCCGCGCCGTACCTTCGCGCCGTATCGGACCGGTTCGGGTCGGGGGACCATGACTTCTACTGCAACACGGCGCCCAACTTCCGCTGGCGCGAGGAGTGGGACGGCGCGACGCTCAACGCCGTGCTCGCGCGGACGCTGCCGGCGGCGCTGGGCGGCGCCGCGTCCAACGTCGGGCGCGTGACCGACCTCCGGATCACCAGGACGATGCCCAGCGGCCGGGTCGCCGAGCTGGTGGTGACGACGACCACGGGAGATCTGACGGTGCCGTCGTACCACGTGCGCGACGTGCTCCGGCCGGCGCCGGACCGCTACCTGCTGTCCAACCTCTTCCAGCTGTACGTGCAGAAGCAGGGTGGCGAGCTGGTGAAGGTCGTGGCGGCGGGCGCGGGATCGGGACACGGCGTTGGCATGTGCCAGTGGGGCGCGATCGGGCGCGCGCGGGCGGGGCAGGACTACCAGCGCATCCTCGCGACCTACTATCCCGGAACCAGACTGGAGCGGCTCTACTGATGGCTGGCGGGGGAGCAGTATCGAACATCCGGGTGGGGATCGTTGGCGCGGGCGCGATCGCGCAGATCGCGCATCTGCCGGTGCTGCGCAAGCTCAAGGGCGTGCAGGTCGTCGGGATCTGCGACAACGACGGGCCGAAGGCCCGGGCCCTGGCGGCGCGGTTCGAGACCGGCGCCGCGTACGACGACATCGAGGAGCTGCTCGAGCTGGCGCGGGTGGACGCGGTGGTGATCTGCACGCCGAACCACCTCCACGAGGCGCACGCGATCAGCGCCATGGCGGCCGGCGCCCACGTCCTGGTGGAGCGGCCGCTGGCGCTTTCCGCCGCCGGCGTGACGCGCATCCTCAAGGCCGCCGAACGCTACAAGCGCACCCTGCTGGTGGCGATGAACAGCCGGTTCCGGGCCGACGTGCAGGCGGTGCAGGGCTTTCTCAAGGGAGGCGAGCTGGGCCCCCTGTCCACCATCCGCTGCGGGTGGCAGGTGTTCCGCACGCCGCACCTCACGCTCGGCTGGCGCTCGCGCCGCGCGGAGTCCGGCGGCGGGGTGATGATGGATTTGGGGCTGCCGATGCTCGATCTGGCGCTGTGGATCGCCGGCACGCCGACGGTGGAAAGGGTTTCGGCGTTCCTGGACCGCACGCAGGGGAAGCAGGTGGACGAGATCGCCGCCGCCCACCTCTTCTGCGACGGGGGGCTGTCGGTGTTCTGCGACGTCTCGTGGCGGCACGTCGGGGAAGGGGAGCGCACCTGGCTCGACGTGCAGGGCACGAAGGGCTCCGCGTCCATCTCGCCGCTGCGGGTCTTCAAGGAGCTGCACGGCGTCCCGGTGGACGTCACGCCCACGGGCGCGATCGGGAGAGAGAACCCGTTCTCGGCGTCGTACCGCTCGGAGTGGGCGTATTTCCTCGCGGCGATCCAGGGCGAGGTGCAGGTCGAGCCGCCGGAGGACCAGCTGCAGCTCCACAAGGTGCTCGAGGCCATCTACCGCTCCGCCGACGAGCAGCGCGACATCAAGCTGTGAGGATCCTGCGCTGGCTGCCGGATCGAGGGGAGTTCCTGGCGGCGGCGGCGACCGCCGTTTTGCTGTTCGTCGCCTATCCGCCCTTCAGCCTGGTCCTGCCGTCGTTCGTCGCGCTGGTGCCGTTCCTCTGGGAACTCGACGCGCGGACGCACGGAGGCAGGGACGCACGGCCGGGGAGCGGCGCGAAGCTGGGGTTCTGGGTCGGACTGCTGTCCAACGCTCTGGTGCTGTACTGGATCGTGGTGGCGCTGTGGCACTTCACCCCCCTGTCGGCGCTGGGCTACGCCGCGACCGCCCTGGTCCTCGCGGCGTGGTGGTCGCTGGCCACGTGGGCCACGGTGTGGGTGCGGCGCCGCACGGGGTTGCCGCTGTGGGTCGCCTTCCCGCTGCTGTGGACGGCCGTCGAGTGGGCGATCGGGCACCAGGGGGAGATCGCTTTCCCCTGGCTCGGCCTGGGCACGTCGCTCACGGCGGTGCCGACCCTGGTCCAGTGGGCCGACATCGCCGGCGCGCGGGGCGTCACGCTCTGGCTGGCGTGGGTGAACGTGCTGCTGGCGCTGGCGCTGCGTCGGCGCAGCTGGCGGCTCGCGGTCCCGGTCGCGGCGACGCTCGTGGCAGCGCTGGCCTACGGCGTGTGGCGCGAGCGGACGACGGTCCTCGCGCCGGTCACCACGGTGGCGGTGGTGCAGCCCAACGTCGGATACATGGAGAAGGAGACTCGCCGCGATGACTCCACGCTGGTGCTGCAGCTGCTGCAGATGACGGCGCGCGCGGAGTCGCTGCCGGGGGTGCGGCTGGTCGCGTGGCCCGAGGCCGCCGTCCCCGTCTTCTTCGTGGACCACCCCCGGTGGGAGGCGTGGATCGCCGACTCGGTGCGGCGGACCCGCATTCCGGTCCTGGCGGGCGGGCTCGACGCCGAGCCGAATCCTGCCGGATACTGGGACCGCTACAACGCCGCCTTCCTGTTCGACTCGACCGGCTCCGACCGCTCGTTCCCCGTCTACCGGAAGAAGTACCTGGTGCCGATCACCGAGCGCGTGCCGTTCGTCAATCCGCGGTGGTTCGGCAATCTCAAGTTCTTCGGCGGCTTCGGGCACGGCGACCGCTTCCCGGTCTACCGGATCCAGGAGGGCGGCTTCGGCGTGGTGATCTGCTATGAGTCGGCGTTCGAGGACCTGGCGCGCGGGTACCGGCGGGACGGCGCGGACTTTCTTCTGAACATCACGAACGACGCGTGGTTCGGCCGGACGGCGGGGCCGTACCAGCACGCGGCGCACCTGGTGATGCGGGCCATCGAGACGCGGATGGGGGTGGCCCGCGCGGCGAACACGGGCGTGAGCGAGTTCGTGGACCCGCTCGGCTACACGCACCTCCGCACCCCGCTCGATGTGGAGCGCGTCGAGGCAGACACGGTGTACACGACGTCCCTCCGTCCGCCGTACGTGCGACTCGGCGACTGGGTCGCGATCTTCGCGCTGGTGGGAAGCGGCGCGCTGCTGCTGGCGGCCCTGATCCGGCGCCATTCTTCGGGAGACCTTCCATGAGACGGACCGTCCTGGCCCTGGCGCCGCTGCTGCTCGCGGCGAGCGCGGGTCCCCTGCTGGCCCAGCACACGTTTTCGAGCGGAGGAGCCTACGATCCCGCGGTGCCGACGCCGCGGAGCGTGCTCGGGTACGACATCGGGGACCGGTTCACGCCGCACTATCTGGTGGCGCGGTACCTGGCCCGGCTGGCGGCGACGAGCCGGCGCATCCGCCTCGACACGGTCGCGCACAGCTTCGAGGGACGCGAGGTTTTCCTGGTGATCGCAACGAGCGAGGCCAACCAGGCCCGGCTCGATGCGATCCGTGCCGACGCGGCGCGACTGGCCGACCCGCGCGGCGCCTCGCCCGCCGGGCTGGCGGCGACGGTGGCGCGGACGCCGGCGATCGTCTGGCTGGGGTACACGGTGCACGGCAACGAGGCGTCCGGAGTGGAAGCCGGGCTCGCGATCGCGTACCAGCTCGCGGCGGGGCGCGACCCGGAGACCCAGATGGTGCTGGACAGCACCGTGGTGCTCATCGATCCGGTCGAGAACCCGGACGGGCACGAGCGCCACGTGCAGGACGTCATGCGCGCGCGCGGCGCCGGCGGCGCCGAGGACGTGCCGCCGGTCCAGGGGGCGATGGTGCACCAGGGAAGCTGGCCCGGGGCGCGCGGCAACCACTACGACTTCGACATGAACCGCGACTGGTTCATCCTCTCGCAGCCGGAGACGCGAGGGCGCGTCGCCGCGTTCCAGCGGTGGTGGCCTCACGTCGCGGTGGATCTGCACGAGATGGGCGCGGACCAGAGCTACTACTTCGCCCCGCCGATGGACCCGATCAACAAGAACGTGCCGGAGAGCATCCGGCGCTGGTGGGACATCTTCGCCGCGGGCAACGCGGCGGCGTTCGACGCGCACGGCTGGGCGTTCTTCCGGCGGGAGGATTTCGACGAGTTCTACCCGTCGTACGGCGACTCCTGGCCGATCCTCAACGGTGCGATCGGCATGACGTACGAGGAGGCCTCGAGCCAGGGCGGCGCGATCCGGAAGAGCGACGGGACCCTGCTCACCCTGCGCGACGCAACGTGGCATCACTACACGGCGTCGTGGGCCACGCTGGTCACGGCGGCGAAGCGCGCCCGCGAGCGTGTGAGCGACTACCTGGCGTTCCGCCAGTCGGCGGTGACCGACGGCGAGACGGGTCCGGTCCGGACCGTCGCCGTCGCGCCCGACGAGCAGGGCAGGGCCGATTCGCTGGTGGCGCACCTGCTTGCCAACGGGATCGCGGTGTCCCGGCTGCGCTCGCTCGCCGACGTGCGCGACGCGGTGGCCTACGGCGAGAGCGCGCCCAGGCCCGTGCGGCTCGCGGCGGGCACGTACGTCGTGGACCTGGCCCAGCCGCAGGGCCGGCTCGCCAAGGCGCTGCTGGAGCCCGACGCCCAGCTCGATTCGTCGTTCATCGCGCAGGAGCTGGAGCGCCGGCGCACCGGCCAGAGCGACCGATTCTACGACATGACCGCCTGGGCGCTGCCATACGTGTTCCGGGTGCACGCCTGGTGGAGCCACGGGCCGGTCGGCCCCGCGGATCCGGTGGACACGGCGTCGCTCGCGGCCGCCAGGCCCGCGTCGTTCCCGGGCTCCGCGCCGCAGTTCGCGTACGCGTTCTCCGCCGGGAGCGAGACGTCGCTGCGGCTGCTGGGAGCGCTGCTGGCCGACAGCGTACGCGTGTCCTTTGCGTCGCGCACGTTCACGCAGGCCGGCGTGCGCTTCCCGAACGGGACGTTCCTCGTCCGCGTCGCCGCCAACGGGCCGCAGGTGGGCGAGACGGTGGCGCGTCGCGCCGCGGAGACCGGCGCCCGCGTCGTGGCGCTGCACAGCGCCGGCACCGATTCCGGCCCCGACCTCGGGGGCAATACCGTGTTCCCCGTGCGCGCGCCGCGGGTGGCGCTCATCGGCGGGCCGCCGGTATCCGGCAACTCGTTCGGCTTCGCCTGGTTCGCCTTCAACCAGCGGCTGCACTACCCGGTGGTCACCGTGAACGCCGCGTCGCTCGGCGGGCTCGACCTCGGGAGCTTCGACGTGATCGTCGTGCCGTCCGCGGGTGCGGGCGCGTTCGACCGCGTTCTCGGCGAAGGCGGGAAGGAACGCCTGGTGCAGTGGGTCAAGGATGGCGGCACGCTGATCACGCTGGACGGCGCGACCAGCTGGCTTGCCGCGGAGAAGACGGGACTGGCGCGGCTCCGCCTGCGCCGCGATACGACGCGCGCCGACAGCGCGGGCGGCGCGCCGCTCCCCGCCTACGTGCCGGGCGCGATCGTTCGCCTCCAGGGCGACACGCTGTCGCCGCTGCTGGCGGGTATCGGGGAGACGGAGATCCCGGCGCTGGACTTCTCCGACCGCATCTACAATCCGCCGAAGGACCTCGCGCCCGGAGAGGCCGTTCTCCGCTACGCCCCGGCCCAGCGGCTGCGTATCGCGGGCTATCTCTGGCCCGAGGTGCCGGCGCGTCTGGCCGAGTCGGTGTATCTGTGGACGGAGCGCGACGGCCGCGGGCGCGTGATCGGCTTCGCGGGCGATCCCAATTTCCGGGACCTGTGGCGCAGCCTCCTGCCGCTGTTCGCCAACGCGGTCTTCCTGGGGCCCGTTATGTGATCGTCTTTCTGGCAACTTCCGACTGGCAACTGGCCACGGCGTGGCGGGGGCCGCGGTGACCCGGATCGGGGTGGACGTAGGAGGAACGTTCACCGACCTCGTCGCCATTGGGCCACGGGGCCTGGTGGTGGCCAAGGTCCCGAGCACGCCGGATGCCCCTGAGCGAGGCATCTGGGACGCGTACGACGCCGCGGGGCTGGACGGCGGCTCGACCGAGGCGCTGATCCACGGCACGACGATCGCGACGAACGCGCTGCTCGAGCGGAAAGGCGCCCGCGTGGTGCTGGTCACCACCGAGGGGTTCGAGGACCTGCTCGAGCTGCGGCGCCAGGATCGCGCCGCGCTCTACGATCTCGCGCGGCAGCATCCGCCGCCGCTGGTGCCGCGCGAGCGCATGGTGGGCGTCCGCGAGCGGATGGGTCCCGCCGGCACGGTCGTCGCCCTGACCGACGAGGCAGTGGCCGCGTGCGTGGCGCAGGTGAAGGCGCTGGACCCCGAGGCCGTGGGCGTGTCCCTCCTCTTCGCCTTCCGTCATCCGGAGCACGAGGTCCGTCTCGCCGCCGCGCTCAGGGCCGCGCTCGACGTGCCGGTCATCGTCTCGCACGAGCTGGTGCCGCGCATCCGGGAGTACGAGCGGACCTCCACCGTCGCGGCGGAGGCGTTCCTGCGCCCGCGGGCCGGGAGCTACGTGGCGCGGTTCGCGCGCGACGCCGTGGCACGCGGCCTCGAGGGCGGTGCGGCCCGGGTGCTGGCTTCGAACGGCGGCGCGCTCCGGCCGGAGCTGGCGGCCGAGCGGGCGGTCTGGATGGCGCTCTCGGGGCCGGCGGGCGGGATCCAGGGGGCGGCGCTGGTCGGTGCCGCCTCGGGTTTCGCCGATCTCCTGACACTCGACATGGGCGGCACGAGTGCCGATGCCGGCGTGGTCCGCGGCGGCGAGGCGGATTCGCGCACGCACGGCACGATCGCCGGCGTGAGCCTGGCGGTGCCTCACATCTTCATCGAGACGGTGAGCGCCGGTGGCGGCTCCATCGGGTGGCTGGACTCCGGCGGCGCGCTCCGCGTGGGGCCGGAGAGCGCGGGCGCCGTCCCCGGCCCGGCGTGTTACGGCCGCGGCGGAACGCGCCCCGCGGTGACCGACGCGTTCGTGACGCTGGGCTGGATTCCCGACGGCTCGACGCTCGGCGGATCGATCAAGGTGTCCCGGAAGCTGGCCGACCGCGCGGTGGGCGTGCTCGCCGCGGCGGCGGGCCTCAAGCCCGCGGCGTGCGCCCTCGGCATGATCCGCATCGCCGAGGCGACGATGGCGCGGGCGCTAAGGCGCGTCAGCGTCGAGCGCGGCCTCGATCCGGGGGAGATGACGCTCGTGGCCTTCGGCGGAGCGGGCCCGCTTTCGGGGTGCGCCCTGGCCGAGCTGCTCGGCGTCAAGCGTGTGCTGTTCCCGCCGCATGCGGGCGCGCTGTCGGCGCTGGGCATGGCCGCAGCCGACGACGTGGTCGAGCACGCCGTCTCGGTTCACCTCTCCGCTGCGGACTTCGCCGCGCGCGCACCGGACTTCGCCGCGCCGCTGGCGGCGCGCGTCGCGGAGCAGCTGCCGGGGGCCGCGGTGCGGTACGTGGCCGAGTGCCGCTACGTCCGGCAGGGCTACGAGCTCGACGTGCCGTGCGGCGAAGGCGCGTGGGAGAGGGTGGGGCGGGATTTCCACGAGGTGCACCAGCGGGCCTTTGGGCACCGGGATGCGCAGGGCGAGATCCAGGTCGTGGCGCTCCGCGCCATCGGGACCCTGTCGGGCGGCGCGCGGCGCGTGCGCTGGCCCCGGCGCTCGACGCTGGGCGGATCGGCGCGCCTGCGGATCCGCTTGGAAGACGGCGAGGTGGACGCCGCCGGCGCCGACTGGGAGGGCCTCAACGAAGGCAAGGTGATCGCGGGGCCGGCGGTGGTCGAAGGGCTGAGCGCGACGGCCCTGATCCCACCGGGATGGGTGGGCCGCGTGAATCGGATCGGCGCGATCGTCGTGGAGCCCGGTGATGCTCGGCCCGATTGAGCGCGAGCTGATGGCGCAGCTGTTCGCCGCCATCCCCGAGGAGATGGGGGCCGTGCTGGTGCAGAGCGCGCGCTCGCCCAACATTCGCGAGCGGCGCGATTCCTCCGCCGCCCTGTTCACCGCCGCCGGGGAGCTGGTCGCGCAGGCGGCCCACATCCCGGTGCACCTCGGCGCCATGCCGGACGCGGTGCTCGCGGTCGCCCGCAAGGGAGCGGTGGCGGGCGATGTCTGGGTGCTCAACGATCCGTACACCGGCGGCACGCACCTGCCCGACATCACGGTCATCGAAGCCGTGGGCGCGGACGACTGGACGCACGGACGCACGAGCGCACAGACGCACGGGAAAGCCGAGCCGCCGCTGGCCTACGCGGTGGTCCGTGCGCACCACGCCGACGTGGGAGGGACGCGGCCGGGCTCGATGCCGCCCGGCGCGCGCCGCCTCGACGAGGAGGGAGTGGTGATCCCGCCCACCAGGGTGGGCGAGGGCGGGCGGCTGCTGGACGACGTGGTGGACGGTCTGGTGTCGCGGATGCGGGAGCCGTTGCTCCGACGTGCGGACCTCGCCGCCCAACTGGCCGCGGCGCAGCGCGGAGGCCAACGGTGGAACGAGCTGCTCGCTCGGCACGGAGCCGCGGCGCTCGAGAACGCCGTGCACGACCTGATGGACTACGCCGAGCGGCGGACCCGGGCGGCGCTGGCCGAGCTGAAGACCGGGGCCTATGACGCAGAGGATTTCCTGGAGGGCGATGGGGTCACCGATGCGCTGCTCCCGATCCGGGTCAGCGTGAAGGTGGAAGGCGGCGCGCTGGCGCTGGACTTCGCGGGGACGGCGCCCGCGGCGAAGGGGAACGTGAACTGCCCGCTCTCGGTCACGCGGTCTGCGGCGCTGTTCGTCGCGCGCTGCCTGATCCCCGAGGACGTGCCGACCAACGGCGGCGTCGCGCGCTGCATCACGATCGCCGCGCCGGCCGGGTGTCTGGTGAACGCGCGCGCGCCTTCGGCGGTGGCGGCGGGGAACGTCGAGACGAGCCAGCGGATCGCGGACCTGCTGTTCCTCGCGCTGGCCCAGGCGGGGGCGAAGGTGGCGGCGCAGGGGCAGGGGACGATGAACAACGTCATCCTCGGGACGAAGGACTGGACCTACTACGAGACCATCGGGGGCGGACAGGGGGCGAGCGAGCGCGGGCCGGGCCCCTCGGGGGTGCACGTGGGGATGAGCAACACGATGAACACGCCGATCGAGGTGCTGGAGATGGAGACGCCGGTCCGGGTCGAGCGCTACGCGCTGCGGGAGGGCTCGGGCGGTACGGGCCTACACGCGGGCGGCCGCGGCGTCGTGCGGGAGCTCAGGGCGCTCGAGCCGTGCTCGCTGTCGCTGATCACGGAGCGGAGGCAGTTGGCGCCGAGGGGCCTGAACGGCGGTGGCGATGGCGCGCTGGGGCGCAACCTCGTCAACGGCCGCGAGGTGGGCTCCAAGGTCGGGGCCGAGCTCGAGGCCGGGGACGTGGTGACGATCGAGACGCCGGGAGGGGGAGGGTACGGCAAGGCGTGAGAAGTGAGGCTGTCCCTCGCCCCCTCACGAAGACTTCTCGGCCAGCCTCTCAAACACCTTCCCGTCCACGAACAGCCGGAACAGGTCCGCATCCAGCATCCCGCCCTTGACCTCCTCGTGCATGATGTCCAGCGCGCGCTGTAGCGGCACCGCCCGCTTGTAGGGGCGGTCGGAGGCGGTCAGGGCGTCGAAGATGTCGCTGATCGTCATCATCCGGGTCTGCACCGGAATCTCCGGGGCGCCCACTTTCCGCGGGTAGCCGCGTCCGTCGAGCTTCTCGTGGTGCCCGTACGCGATGAGGGGGATCTGCGACAGCTCCTTGGTCCAGGGGATCTGGAGCAGGAACCGGTAGGTGTGGGTGACGTGGCTCTCGATCTCCAGCCGCTCGGCCTCGTCGAGGCTGCCCTTCCGG
>DATKLR010000140.1:0-3744 GCA_035542295.1 Gemmatimonadales bacterium
GGCAGGGCGCGCGCAATCGTTGCGAGCCCTGCCTGCAGCGCGTCCAGGTCCAGCTCCGGCTGCCCCGGCCGCTCCGGCACGCCGAGTCCGCCGCCCAGATCGATCCACCGCAGCGACGGACCCACACGTGCCGCGATGCCCGCCAGCACGTGCGCGAGCGCCAGCCACGCCTGCGGCGCGAGGATGCCGCTCCCCAGGTGCGCGTGCAGTCCCACCAGGCGCGCGCCCGCGCCGGCGAGCGCCGTCGCCAACTCGTCGAACTCGTCGATCGGGTGGCCGAACTTCGATCCCGCTCCTCCGGTGCGGACCTTCTCGTTGTGTCCCGCACCCCAGCCCGGGTCGAGCCGGACCGCGACTTCCCGCCCCTCGAGGAGCGCCCCCGCTTCGCGCGCGAGGTGCGGCCCGTCCACCGTCAGCTCCGCGCCGAGCGCCGCCGCGCGCACGTACTCGTCCACGGCGCAGAAGTTGGGCGTGAACAGGAGCGGCGCGCCGGCCCCGAGGCGCGCTCGGGCCGTCTCGACTTCCTGAATCGAGACGCACTCGATGCCGAATCCCTCGGCCGCGACCGTCTCGAGGATCGCGGGGTGGGGATTCGCCTTCATCGAGTAGTAGAACCGATCGATCGCCGGCAAAGCGCCCTTGAGCCGCCGCGCCCGCTCCCGGACCGTGGCGAGGTCGTACACGTAGTGCGCGCGGCCGTCGCCGGCGATCGCGAGCAGCTCCGCTCGCCGCAGCTCCCACCACGCCGTGCCGGCTTCCGGCGCAGGCGCCCCGCGCAGCCGCTCCCACGTCGGGCCCAGGCGCGGATCGTCGCCCCGCGCCGAGAACAGCAGGTCGTGCAGCCGGCGCACCAGTGCCGTCCCCTCTTCCTCGTCGACCACGAAGGAGAGATTGAGGTCCTCGGCGGAGTTGCTGATCAGGTGCACCGGCCGCTCCTGGAACGCCGTCAGCGCCGGCGCGATCTCTCCCAGCGTCGCCCGGATCCGGCGACCGACGATGGACACGACCGCGCAGGGGTGGATCACCTGGACCTCGCCCAGCTCCCCGAGACCGGCCAGCAGCCGGCGGAAGACGGCGCCGTCGATCCCGCCCGGCACCGAGTCGAGCGTCACGCTGACCGCGGTCTCCGACGTGCCGATGAGGTCCACCGAAACGCCCAGCGTCTCGAACGGCGCGAAGAACCGGGAGAGGAATCCCGGCGTGTCCCACATCGCCACGGTGGAGATGCTGAGCAGAGTCCCGCCCGGGCGGCAGGTGACGGCGGTGACCGCGGGGTGGGCCTCGCTCTCGCCTTCGATCCGCGTCCCCGGCATCTCGGGATGCGGCGTGGCGTGGATGGAGACGGGGATGCCGTGGCGCGCCACCGGATCGAGGCAGGGCGGGTGCAGCACCTTGGCTCCGAGGGAGGCCAGCTCGCGCGCTTCGCGGTAACCGATGTTCCGGATCAGCCGCGCCGCCGGCACCTGCCGCGGATCGGCGGTGAAGAGCCCCGGCACGTCGGTCCAGATCTCGAGCGCTTCGGCGCCGGACAGCGCGGCCAGCAGGGCGGCGGAGGTGTCGCTCCCGCCGCGCCCGAGCAGGCAGGTGTGGCCCTCGGGCGTGCGGGCGATGAAGCCCTGCGTGAGCACGACTCGGTCCTCGCCCGCGGCGGCGTCGACACGCTCCGGCGCCCGGGTCGGCGGCACCGACGCGGCGAGATAGCGCCGCTCGTCGGGATCGAGCGGCCGCGGCGCGCTCTCCAGCAGGTCGCGTGCGTCGAGCCAGCGGGCCTTCACGCCGAGCTTCGCGAGGATCGCCTCGCCCGGGCGGGTCGAGGCCAGCTCCCCGACGGCAAGGATCCGCGCCACCAGGCGCGGCGGGGCTTCGCCGGTCAGTCGCACTCCCTCGAGCAGCCGCGCCGCCTCCTCGAGCTGCGACCGCATCGGCGCGAGCGCCGGCGCGGCAGGGTCGAGCCCCGCCGCCGACGCGAGTCCCAAGTGCGCGCGCTCGACGCGTGCCAAAGCGTCGCCCGCGTTCCCGCTGCGGGCGTCCGTGACCGCCTTGAGCAGCAGGTCGGTGACGCCGGCGAGGGCCGAGCAGACGACCAGCACCCGACCGTGCGTTGCGCGCTCGGCCGTCTCCCGCGCGATCGTCCGCCAGCTCTCGTACGTCGCGACCGAATCCCCGCCGAACTTGAGCACCGTCCACGGCGCACCCACTGCCCAACCTCCGCGATCTGGCTGAAGAGTGACGGAAGGTACATTCTCACCGGCCAAATGCGCTCTCGGGCGCGGTGGCAGTTGTCCGTGTGCCGGATCGTGCGGGCGGCGCATCGGAAGTGTCGTGCCCAATTTGAGCGTGCCGTCCGGCGCGCCCCGCGGCTTGCGTCAACCCCGGGAACGGAGCGACGTTAGCAGGTTAAGAGGGACCCCCAATGTTCGACCGAATTCGCGCCTTCCATCGCCCCACCAGCGTCGCCCAGGCCCTGCGGCTGTTCGAAGCGGAACGCCGGCGCGGCGGGCGCGGGCGCTGGGTCGCCGGCGGCACCGATCTGGTCGTCCAGCGTGAACGCGCCCTGCGGTGGCTGGTGGACCTCACGCGCCTGCCCCTGGGCTACGTGCGCCGCGTCCGCGGCGGCTTCGTCATCGGCGCCACGACCCGCATGGCCGACATCGAGCACTCGAAGCCGTTGCTCGGCTTCGCCGACGGGATCCTCCCGGAGGCCGCGAGCACCTGCGGCTCCCAGCAGATCCGCAACATGGCGACGATTGGCGGCAACCTGGCGAACGCATCGCCGGCGTGCGACCTCGCGCCTCCGCTGCTGGCGCTCGACGCGTCGGCGGTGATCGCGGGGCGCGACGGGAGGCGCATCGTGCGGCTCGACCGCTTCTTCCGGGGCGTGAACCGGACTGCGCTGAACGGCGGCCTGCTGGTGGAGATCGTCGTCCCGGCGCCGCCCAAGGCCGCCGCCACGGGCTGGTCGTGCCAGAAGCTGGGGCGCCTGCAGAGCGACATCGCGATCGTGAACGCGGCGGCCGGCGTCGCGTTGGACGCGCGTGGCTATTGCACCTGGGCGCGCATCGCGCTCGGAGCCGTGGCGACTACGCCGCTCAGGGCCAGGGGCGCCGAGGCACTGCTCGTCGGTCGCCGGCTCGACCGGACCGCGGTCGAGGCGGCCGCCGAGCAGGCCGCCGCCGAAGCGAAGCCGGTGACCGACGTGCGCGGCACCGCCGACTATCGCCGCGCCATGTGCCGCGTCCTCGTCGCGCGGGCGCTGGAGGAATGCGCACGGCATGCTGGGAGGACGCTGTGAGCGAAATCGTCGTCCACCTGACGGTCAACGGCGAGGCGCGCCGCTGGCGCATCGAGCCGGGCGACCTCCTGCTCGACGTCCTGCGCCGCGAGGGCTACTGGGGCGTGAAGCGCGGCTGCGAGACGGGCGAGTGCGGCGCGTGCGCGGTGCTGCTCGACGGCGAGCCGGTCAACTCGTGCCTGATGTTCGCGGCGCAGGCCGACGGCCGCGAGCTGCTCACGATCGAGGGCGTCGCCCCGGGCGACGCGCTGCATCCGGTGCAGGAGGCCTTCCTCGACCACGGCGCGGTCCAGTGCGGCTACTGCACGCCCGCGATGGTGCTCTGCGCCAAGGCCCTGCTCGAGCGCTCGCCCCAACCGAGCGAGGCCGAAGTGCGCGAGGCGCTCTCCGGCGTCCTGTGCCGGTGCACGGGATACAAGAAGCCCGTCGAGGCGATCCTCGCCGCGGCGAAA
>DATKLR010000141.1:0-3474 GCA_035542295.1 Gemmatimonadales bacterium
GGCGCGCGGGTCCGGCAGGAGACCTCCCTGCCCTACGAGGTCTGGTACGCGCTTCGCCAGACCGATCCGGCGGCGGCGGAGCGGTTCCTTGCGGCCCTGTGGGATCGGCTGCGGGCGGAGCGATCCCGCATGGCCGGCCAGGCGACCGCGGGCGGACCCGGCACGGACCTTCAGACTCTGCTGGAAACGCAGGTTGCGGAGATGACCCACGCGGTGGATGCGCTGCGGCGCGCCCACGCCGGCGAGCCGGCGTTCCCGCCTGCCCTTGCCATCCTGGAGGAGCAGGTGCGGCGCCTGTGCGCCGAGGTCGCCGCGCTGCAGACTGGAGGCAGCTCATGAGAGTGCTCGACGCGATCGGCCACACGCCGCTGGTGGAGCTGACGCGCGTGCCGCCGCCCGGCGCCGCGCGGGTGGTGGTGAAGCTGGAGTATGCCAACCCTACCGGCAGCATGAAGGACCGGATGGCCCTCGCCGCGATCAACGCGGCGGAGGCCGACGGCCGCCTCAAGCCCGGCGGCACGGTCGTGGAGTACACGGGCGGGACGACCGGCGTCTCGCTGGCGTTCATCTGCGCGGCGAAGGGATACCAGGCGCGCATCGTCTTCTCCGACGCGTTCAGCCAGGACAAGGGGCTGATGATGGAAGCCCTCGGCGCGGAGATCACCCTGGTGCGGAGTGGCGGCGGCGGGATCACGGAGAAGGTGATCCGGCAGATGATCGAGGAGGCGCGCGCGCTTGGCGTGCAACCCGGCCACTGGTGGTGCGATCAGCTGAGCAACCGCGACGCGCTGGCGGGCTACATCCCGCTCGGCGAGGAGATCTGGGAGCAGGCCCAGGGGCGGGTGGATGCGTTCGTCCACTGCGTGGGGACCGCGCACTCGATCCACGGCGCGACCCGCGGGCTTCGCAAGAGCGGCGCGAGAATCCACGTCGTCGCAGTCGAGCCCGCGGAGTCGGCGGTGCTCGCGGGCCGGCCCGGCGGCAGCCACGGCATCGACGGCATCGGCATCGGGTTCGTGCCGCCGCTGTGGGAGCCCGAGGAGGTGGACGAGCTGATGGCGGTGTCCACGGCGGACGCGAAGGCGATGGCGCGCCGCCTGGCGGCCGAAGAGGGCATCTTCGCGGGCACCTCGTCCGGGGCGAACGTGGTGGCGGCGCTCCGGGTCGCCGAGCGGCAAGGCCGCGGCGCGACGGTCGCGACGATCATGGTGGATTCCGGTCTGCGGTACGTCAGCACCGACGTGTTCCGGCGCACCCGATAGGCGCGGCGATGCGCACGTCGGTCTTCGTCGGCATCAGCGTGGACGGCTTTCTAGCCCGCCCGGACGGCGGTCTCGAATGGCTGCCGCCCGGCGACGGCGAGGACCACGGCTACAACGAGTTCTTCGCCTCGGTGGACGCGGTGGTCATCGGACGCAAGACGTACGAGGTCGTCCTGGGTTTCGGCGCGTGGGCGTACGGGAAGAAGCCGGTCTTCGTGCTGAGCACCCGGAAGCTGGCGCCGGCGCCGAAGGGCGCCGTGCTCGAGCGCATGTCCGGCGACCCGGCGGACATCGTGTCACAACTCGACGCGCGCGGCTTCCGGCACGTCTACGTGGACGGCGGCGTCACGATTCAGCGCTTCCTGCGCGCCGGGCTGATTCAGCGGCTCGTCATCACGCGCGTCCCCGTGCTCATCGGCGAGGGGATCCCGCTGTTCGGCGCCACGGGGCGCGACATCGCCCTGAAGCACGTCGCGACGCGCCAGGTCGCCGGCGGCCTGGTTCAGAGCGAGTACGACGTCCTCCCCTTCTCTCCAGCGTCGAGGGACGGATGAAGACGTCGCGCATGCTGGTCGCGTTCACCAACTTCACCCGGTACACGGCCCAGGCCGACCGGCTCGAGGACGTAGACGTGGCGCGGGTGATGGACCGGTACTACGCGCTCGCCGGATCGCGCGTCGCCGCGGCCGGCGGACGCGTGGTGAAGTTCATCGGGGACGGGATGCTGGCGGTGTTCCCGCCGAACCGCGCCGGGCGCGGCGTGCTCGCGCTCGTCGACCTCAAGGATGCTGCGGACCGCTTCATGGAAGAACGGGGTTGGGAGTGCCGGCTGCTGGTGAAGATCCACTATGGCACCGTCGTGGCGGGCCGCTTCGGCGCCGGAGCCGGCCGGCGCTACGACGTGCTCGGCAAGACCGTCAACTTCGCCGCCCGTCTCCAGGGCAGCGGCGTGACGCTCTCGGAGGAGGCCTACAGGCAACTCGGGCCCGAGGTCCGACGGCGTTTCAAGAAGCACACGCCGCCGACCACGTACATCCGCCGTGAGGATGCGGAGCTGCCGCGCTGGGCGGGGCGTGCGTGAGCTAGCGCGACGGGGCTGGCTGGAGCAACGCCCCCTTCGAGGGGATGGCCGCTTCCATCTCGCCGAGGATCGCCCGGGCCTTCGCCACCATCGCCGCCCGATCCTGTCCAGTGGCAGGCTTCAGGTCCATCCCCACGGCACCGATCAGCCGGCCGGCCGAGTCGTGGAGCGCCTGGGTAATGTCGTACACGGGGTCGCTCGCGCTCGGCGCTTCGACGTCCGGCTCGCCGGTGCGCATCGGCCCCAGCTCATCGGCGTCACAGCGCTCCCCGATATCCTCGGGTGCGGTGGCCGCTACGGTCTTGCAGACGCCGCCGGTGGCCAGCGCCAGCTCGAGCCCGGCCAGCTCCGGGTGCGCCGCGACAGTGCGGTTCACGAGCTGCTGCGCGCGGGTAAGGGGCCGGGCCCCGGTGTGCCCTTGCGCCGCGGCGGCGCCCGCGCCGAACGACGCGAGCGCCCCCATCAGCACCACTGCCGCCACGGACTTCATGGTGCCCTCCCAGAGTGACGGTTTCAGGAACGGCGCTACGGCTTGGGCTTGGGCGCCGCGCGGTGCGTCGTGTCCGGCATCTCGTGCTCCACCCCGCCGACGAGCGCGCCGCTCACCGCGTTGACGTTCACCTCGTAGATCCCAGGCCGGTTCGGGACGGTGAACTCGAACGACCAGATGAGGTTACCCTTCTCGTTCTCCAGCTCCAGCGCCTTGACCGTGCCCGTCGGGATCCGGGCCTGCGCGACCTTCAGCGCGGAATCCTCACTCACCTTGGTCTGCCTGAGGAGCCGCGGCGGGACCTCGCGCTTGTACGTCGGCCGTTGGGCCTGGGCGGCGCCCGCGATGGCGACCAGCGCCGCGAGCGCGGCGAGCTTCGTGACGATGCTCATGCCTGCCTCTTTGGGGGAAGGTAGTCCCTGCCGCGGATCGCCACGACCAGGGTTGGAACCAGGAACAACGTGATCGGCGTGGACAGCGCCAGGCCGCCGATCACCGCCAGCGCCAGCGGTTGCTGCATTTCACTCCCCGCGCCGATGCCGAGGGCGAGAGGAAACAGGCCGAACAGGGTGCACAGCGTCGTCATCAGGATGGGGCGCAGCCGGACCCGCCCCGCGTCGATGATGGCCTGCTCCAGGGGC
>DATKLR010000142.1:0-10285 GCA_035542295.1 Gemmatimonadales bacterium
ACGCGCGGGCAGCGCTGGACGAGCTGGCGTTCCGCCACCTCGTGATCCGCGCGGACAGCCGCTACCTCCCCCTGTCGGCGGCCTAGCGCCGGATGCGCCGCCGCACCGCCGGGCCCTCGACCCTCGCGATTCACGGGGACGTCCCCGCGCGTACCGCCAACGAGCCGGTTGCGCCGCCGATCTTCCAGTCCAGCACCTTCGTTCGCGAGGTCGGCTCGCAGGACGAGACCGTCTACACCCGCTACGGCAACAACCCCAACCAGCTGCGCCTGGCCGAGCGCCTGGCGCGCCTCGAAGGAGCGGAGGCGGCCATCTTCGTCGCCAGCGGGATGGGCGCGACCGCGCTGGCCCACCTCGCCGTGCTCAACCCGGGCGACCACCTCCTCTCGAGCGACTGGATCTACGGCGGGACCCGCAAGCTCTTCACCGAGGAGTTCACACGCTTCGGCATCGAGCTGAGCTACGTCAATCCCGACAAGCGGCGGGAATGGCGCAGCAAGCTGCGGAAGAACACGCGGGCCATCTTCCTCGAGACGCCGACCAATCCGCTGATGCGCGTGCTCGACGTGGACTGGCTTGCCGTGCTGGCGGAGGCGGAGGGGATCGCGCTGCTGGTGGACTCGACCTTCGCCTCACCGATCAACTTCCGGCCGCTGGAGCACGGCGCCGACGTGGTGATCCACAGCGTCACCAAGTATCTGAACGGCCACTCCGACGTCATCGGTGGGGCCGTGGCGGGCGCCGAGACGGTGGTGGAAGAAGTCCGCAGCCGGATGAAGGTGTGGGGCCAGGCGCTGGACCCCCATGCCGCGTGGCTCATCGAGCGCGGGATGAAGACCATCGGCGTGCGGATGCAGCGCCACAATCAGACCGGGCTGGAGGTGGCGACCTGGCTGGAGCAGCAGCCCAAGGTGCGGCGGGTGCACTACCCCGGACTCGCGTCGCACCCCGACCACGCGCTCGCCGCGCGCACGCTGGAGGGCTTCGGCGGGATGGTGGGCATGGAGCTGGCGGGCGGTCCGCGCGCCGCGGAGCGGTGCCTCCGCGCCCTCCGGCTCATCACGCACGCGCCCAGCCTCGGCGGCGTCGAGTCGCTCGTCTCGGAGCCGCGCTTCACCTCCCATGCCATGCTGACGCCGGAGGAGCGGGCCGCCGCCGGAATCCCGGACGGCTTCCTCCGCCTCTCGCTCGGCCTCGAGGACGCGCCGGACCTGATCGAGGACCTCGCCCGCGGACTCGCCGCCGTCTAGCGATTGGCCTAGATTGCCGCCGTGATCAAGTTCCTCAACGTCACGAAAGAGTATCCCAAGACAGGCGCCGCCCTCAAAGACGTCTCCTTCCACGTCCCCAAGGGCGAGTTCGCTTTCCTCACCGGGCACAGCGGCGCGGGGAAAACCACGGCGCTGCGGCTGATCTACATGGCCGAGCGGCCGTCGTCCGGTGAGGTGCGCGTCTCCGGCTTCAGCGCCTCGCGCATCGGCGGGCGCGAGGTGCCGCGCCTCCGGCGCCGGCTGGGGATCGTCTTCCAGGACTTCCAGCTGCTGGAGGACCGGACCGCGGAGGAGAACGTCGCCTTCGCTCTCGAAGTCACGGGCGCGCGGCGCTCCACCATCGGCCCGCGGGTGATGCGCGTGCTCACGCAGGTGGGCCTGGCCGGGAAGGCGCACCAATACCCGCGCGAGCTGTCCGGCGGCGAGCAGCAGCGCGTGGCAATCGCTCGCGCCCTCGTCAACGACCCGGTCGTCCTCCTGGCCGACGAGCCTACCGGCAACCTCGACGAGCGGGCGACGCGCGGGATCTTCCAGCTGCTGCGGGACATCAACGCCTCGGGCACGGCCGTGCTGATGGCGACGCACGATCTCGACCTGGTCAAGAGCGTGCCCGCCCACCTGGTCGAGCTGCAGCACGGCGCCGTGGCCTACGACTCGGCCGAGGACGCCGGCGGGGGGGCCTCCACGCCGTGAGACTCGTGCTCCGCGAAACCATGCTCGCGTTCCGGCGTGCGCCGCTGCTCTCGACGCTCTCCATCTCCACGATCGCCTTCTCGCTGTTCGTGTTCGGCTTGTTCGGACTGGTCGCCGTGAACATCCACGCGGCCATCGGCACCGTGGCCGAGCGCGTGGAGGTCGTTGCCTACCTCAGGCGCGGCACGCCCATCGAAGCGACGACGCTGGGCGCGAGCGACATCCAGGCCTTCCCCGAAGTGCAGAGCGTCGAGTACGTCTCCGAGGCGCTGGCGCTGGCCCGCGCCCGCCGGGAGCTGCCGGAGTTCCAGGACATCTTCCAGGACCTTGAGGTCAACCCGCTCCCCGCCTCGCTCGAGGTGCGGCTCAAGCCGCAGGACCGCAACGCGGCGACGGCCGCTGCGGTGGCCGATCGCCTCAAGGGCTTCGCGTTCGTCGAGGACGTCCGCTTCGGCAACGACTGGGTCCAGAAGCTCGACCGGCTGCGCACGATTGCGACCGCCGCGGGCACCGCGATCGGCGCCGCCTTCGCGCTGGTGGCGATCATCATCATCGGCAACACGATCCGCATGGCGGTGCTGCACCGGAGCCGCGAGATCGCGATCATGCGCCTGGTGGGCGCCACCGACGGCTTCATCCGCCGGCCGTTCCTGCTGGAAGGCCTCACCAAGGGGCTGCTCGGCGGGCTGCTCGCCCTCGCGCTGAGCTACGGCGCCTTCCGGCTCGTGGGCAGCATCTACCACGCCTCCGTGTTCTTCACGGCGGCCGAGGGGGCGGCCGGCGTCGCCGCCGGCGGCCTGCTCGGCCTCGTCGGAAGCCTGCTGAGCGTCGGCCGCCACCTGCGCAGCGTGTGATGGGCGGCGGCGAGCGCTCCGGCGTCGCGCTGCTCGCCGTCCTGGCGGTGGCGCTCCCGCTCGCCGCGCAGCAGGTCCCAACCCAGGGGCTCGACACCGCGCTCGCCAACAGCCAGTCCCGCCTCATCGAGATCCGGCGCCAGCGCGAGCAGCTCGAGAACGAGATGGCGCGGCTCCGCAGCCGCGTGCACTCGCTCTCCAGCGAAGTGCAGAACATGCAGCTCCAGGTCCAGACCACCGGCCGCATCGTGGGAGAGCTGGACATCCAGATCGCCGAAATGGGAACGCAGATCGGGCGCAAGACGGCCGATCTCCTGATCGCGGAGGACGCCCTGGCGGAGAAGCGCGCCATCCTCCAGCACCGGCTGCTCGAGATCTACAAGCGCGGCCCGCTATACACCGCCCAGGTGCTCCTGGCGGCGGAGTCCTTCGGCGACCTGCTCTCCCGCTACAAGTACCTCTACCTCATCAGCCGCCAGGACCGGCAGCTGGTCACGGAGGTGCAGGCGCTGCGCGACAGCGCGGCCCAGGGGCGCGACCAGCTCCTCAGCCTGCAGAGCACGCTCTCGCGGCGCCGCGACGAGCGCGCGATGGAGAACCAGCGCTACCGCGACCTGGAGCAGGACCGGCAGCGCAGCCTCCGCCAGTCCCAGCGCGCCGCCGACCGGGCCCAGCAGCAGCTCGCGCAGCTCGCCCGCGACGAGGCGCGGCTGAACGACTTCATCGCTTCCCTCGAGCGGCGCCGCCGCGCGGAAGCCAGCCGCGGCCGCGCCGCCGCCCCCGCCCGCATCCGCACTTCGGACATCGGGCAGCTCGACTGGCCGGCCAACGGCGACATCATCTACCGCTTCGGCCGGCAGCAGCTGCCCAACAACACCACGGTCCGCCGCGACGGCATCGGCATCCGGGTCCCGCACGGCACGCCCGTCCGCGCCGTCGCCGACGGCACCGTCCGCAGCACGGGGTCGCTGGGCACCTATGGCCCTTCGGTCGTGCTCGAGCACGGCGGAGGCTTCTACAGCGTGTACCTGTACCTGAGCGACATCGCGGTGCGGAACGGCCAAGTCGTGACGCGCGGGCAGGTGATCGGCAGCTCCGGCGGGGACAGCTCGGACGAGGGGCCGCACTTCGAGTTCCAGATCCGCGGCGAGGCCGCCGGCGAGGCCGGCCAGGTCAAGGCGCTGGACCCCATCGCGTGGCTGCGCCGCCGCCAATGAGCGCACAAGACGGACGCCGAGCCAGGAACGACACATCCGATGCGCCGGCCGCACGATCCCCGCTCGACACGAATGCCACCGCCGAGCGGGTGGCCAAGCGCTGCGAGACCTGCGGGCGCTTCCGGCTCTATGCGCCCGAGGACGGCTTCTGCATCGTCTGCGGCTACCAGAGCCTGGCGGCGGAATGCACCTGCGGCCGCAGCTTCGACTATGCGCTCGCCGAGCCGCCGGGCGGGGGCCTGCATTGCCCGCGCTGCGGGCGCGATTTCCGGGCGACCCGCGGGACCCTCGGACTCGAGTAGCCGGCCGCTCCGCGGAATCCCGCAGCCTCGCCGTTGCGTTCCCGCGCTGCGCCGCGGCCGCCGTTGCAGCCGCTCCCGCCGCGCCGTATCTTCGCGGCATGACCGACGAGCCCCTCCTCACGCTGAAGCAGGTCGCGGACGAGTTGGACCTCCCGGAGTCCACCGTCCGCTACTACCGTGACGCGTTCCTCGACCACGTCCCGTCGATCGGCACGGGCCGGCGGCGCCGCTACCCGCCCGCGGCAGTTGCGGTCCTGCGGACCGTCGCCGAGGGCTATGCCGCGGGCCGCGCGCACGAAGCGATCCTGAGCACGTTGGAGGGTGCGACGCCGCACGCCGCGTCAGGCCCCGCGCAGCAGCCGCGGGCCACCGAGCGGCCGCCCGCCGGCGTATCCAACCTCGAGCTGTTGGCCGCGATCGTGGACGGCGAGCGCGAGCAGCGCGACGCACTCTGGCAGATGGCGAAGGAGATCGTCCGGCTCACCGAGGTGCTCGAGGGGCAGGAGAAGGTGCTGACGGAGATCGCGGACCACGCCGGCGTGCGGCCAGCGCTCGCCGCCGCGCAGGCGCCCAAGGCTCTGGCCGAGGGCCGCACCGAAGCGGCGACGACGGCCCCGCCTCCCCCCGCCGCTCCGCCGGCCCCTCTGAGCGTCCAGGCCGCGCCCCCGCTCCCGCCGCCGCCCCCGCCACCAGCCGCGGCGGAGCCGCCTGAGCCGTGGACACCGCCTCCTCCCCCGCACCCGGCTCCCGCGTTCCGCGTCGAGCCTCCGGCACCGGTCGCGCCGCCGCCCAGCGTCGCGGCGCCGCCGGTCCTGGCGCAGCGCCTCGAGGCATCCGGATCGGCCGCCCCGGCTGCGCCCTCCGCCGCACCGGGGATGCCGGCGTCCGAGATGGAGCGCCTGCGCGCGGAGCTGGAGTCCGAGCGCGCGCTTGTGGAGCGGCTGCGCGAGGCCAAGCTCAAGCTCGAGCATCGCGTCACCGACGCCGAAGCGAGGCTCGAGGAGCGACCCCCCCGGAAACGCTCGTCGGTGCTGGGCCGGCTCCTCAATCCGAGTGACGAGTGAGGAAGAGGCACGCCCCCGCACCCGGCGACCCGCCGGTGATCGCCGCGGCACAGATCCGCGCCGCGCTCGAGCGCCGCAACGTGCACCGGCGCGAGGTCGTCGCGGACCTCGGCGCCGCCCTCGCTGCCCTGGCCGAGGCGGTTTCCCGCCACGCCGTGCGGGTGGAGGACGTTCGCCGCGCGGTCGAGGCGCAAGGTGGGGACCTCGAGCCGCTGCAGTTCTACGATTCGCTGATGGCGCGCTTCAGGATGGAGCTCAGGGCCGCGGAACGCACCCTCGCCGACGTGTACCGCGTGGCCGCCGACGAATCCGCGGGCTCCCGCTAGCCGGTCGGCGACAGCGCGATGGCGATGCGATCGTCGGGAGACGCCTTCGCTTTGGCGAGCGCGGCATCGGCGAGCGCGAAGAGATCCTCGGGGCGCAGAGCCTCCGGATGCGGGAACGATACGACGCCTGCCGAGAAGCCCGGATGCTCGCCGCCCAGGTCGGGGAAGGTGTGCTTGCTTACGACCGAACTCAGCCGCTGAACGAAGTTCCGCGCGCCGCGCGCGTCGGTCTCCGGCAACACGAGCGCGAACTCGTCGCCCCCGTAGCGCGCCACGAAGTCCGGCGACCGCAGCTCCCGCTGCAGGATCTGCCCCAGGTCCGCGAGAATCCGGTCCCCTGCCTGCGTCCCCAGCCGATCGTTGAGGACGCGGAACTGGTCCACGTCCAGCACCACCAGGCAGAACCGCAGCCGGTAGCGGCGAGCCCGCTCGTACTCATCGCGCAGCCTGCGGTCGAGCGCGTCGAGGCTGGCGCAGCCGGTGAGGACATCGAGCGCGCCGGCGTTCAGCTGCCGGCGGAACATCGCGGCGCGCCGTTCCTCGTTCTCCAGGACCTTCGACGCGGCCTTGGCGATGGTGTCGGCGAGCGCGATGTCGCGGCTGGTGAGCTCGGGATCCCCCTCGCGGGTGCGGAGGAAGAAGACGCCGGCCGGGGTGCCCTGCACGAAGACGGGCAGCGCGACCGCCGAGCGGATGTTGACTTCGACCGCCTGGGCGTCCCACTTGTCGCGGATCGTAGCGAACAGGGGGTGCTCCCGCACGTCGTCGATCACGACCGGGCGCTCCGTGCGCAGCGCCTCCTGGATCTCCGGGTAGCGCGCCAGCTCGACGCGCATGTCGCGCACCGACGGGTTCTCGTAGACCGCGACCACGCGCCCGTGCTGCGCGCCGGGCGACGTCAGGACGAACGAGCAGTGCGAGAGGCTCAGCGCCTGGCCGACCCGCCGCACCAGGGTCTGGAAGATCTCCTCGGCACGGAGCGCGGCGGAGACCTCCTGGAAGATGTCGAACAGGAGATCGCGCGCGCGCAGCGTGGCGCGCAGCTCCCGCAGCTCCTCCCGGCGCGTGAGCAGGTGCTCCAGCCGCGAGCGCAGCTCGTCGCTGTTGACCGGGTGGCCCACCGCGTCGTCCGCCCCCGCCTGGATCACGTCCGCGACCGCCCGACCATCGCCGCCCGAGACGACCGCCACCAGCGGCAGCTCCGCCCACTGCTGCGCCGTCTCGCGCAGCTGCTTGACCGCGGCGATGTCGGCGGCGCCCGCGCCGGACAGGCAGACCAGGATGGCGTCCGGGGCCTCGCCCTCGACGGCCGCCTTGAGGTCGCTCCCCGGCGGGGCCTGGTCCACGCGGAACCCGACTTTCTCCAGCGCAGCCACCAGCCCGGCGGGCCGCGCGGCGGCCTGCCCGGTCAGCAGCAGATGGGTGCGGAAGACTTCTTCGGTCACGGCCCCTCATTCCCCTCGACTCGGCGCGAACCTATCCGCTGGACCGGCCCGCCGCAAGCGATTCGACGGCATCGAGCGGGGAACGATGCGCGTTGAAGCGGGGCTGGCGAGCCGGCGACACATGGTCGCCCGGCAGATTGCCGCCCGCGGCGTTCGGGATAGGCGCACGCTGGCGGCGATGGTGGCCATCCCGCGCCACCACTTCGTCCCCGCCGCACTCGCGTTCGCGGCCCACGACGACGCCCCCCTGCCCGTGGGGCACGGCCAGACGATCTCCCAGCCGTACATGGTCGCGCTGATGACCGAGGCCCTGCTGCCGCGGCGTCACGACCGCGTGCTGGAGATCGGCACCGGCTCGGGCTACCAGACCGCCATCCTCGCGCACCTCGTGCAGCGGGTGGTCACGATCGAGCGGATCGAGGCGCTGGCCGAGGGGGCGCGGCGCCATCTCGACACGCTGGGGCTGCGCAACGTGGAGATCCACGTCGGGGACGGCTCGCTCGGCTGGCCGGAAGGGGCGCCGTATGACGGCATTCTGGTGACCGCTGCGTCGCCCTGCATTCCGGAGCCGCTGGTCGCGCAGCTCGCGCCGGGCGGGCGCATCGCGGTACCGGTGGGCGATCTCGCCCTCCAGGAGCTGGTGGTCGGCATCCTCTCGCCGGACGGACTGGTCACCCGCCGGGCCGGCGCGTGCCGCTTCGTGCCGCTCATCGGCCGCCACGCCTTCCGGGAGGGCTTCTGACCCGGCGGGCACCACCCGCGGACCTGCTCGGGGCCCACGTCTCCACCCAGGGAGGCATTGCCCTGGCGCCCGAGCGCGGGCGGCGGATCGGGGCGAGCGCGATCCAGCTCTTCACCAAGAGCCCCAGCCAATGGCGCGAGCCGGCGCTGAAGCGCGGCGCCGCCCCGGCCTTCGCCAGCGCCCTGGCCCGGCACGGCATCCGCGCGGTCACGAGTCACGACTCGTACCTCATCAACCTTGCCTCGCCCGACCCGGCTCTCCGCCGCCGCTCCCGGCGGAGCTTCATCGCCGAGCTGGAGCGGTGCGAGACCCTTGGCATTCCGTACCTGGTCTCCCATCCCGGCAACTTCCTCGACGATCGCGAGCGGGGCCTCGTCCGCAACGCGGAATCGTACGCGGCGGGTCTGGCCGCCGTGCCCGGCCGGGTCAGAGTGCTGCTCGAGACCACCGCAGGCAGCGGCACCGCGCTGGGAAGCAGCTTCGAGGAGCTGGCCGCCCTGGTGGAGGCGATGCCGCGCGCGGCGCGGCGCCGCATCGGCTTCTGCGCCGACACCTGTCATCTCTTCGCCGCCGGCTACGACCTCGCGGGCGATTACGACGGCGTGTGGGATGCCTTCGACCGCGTGCTCGGCCTCGAGCGGCTGGCCTGCCTGCATCTCAACGACTCCGTGGGCGGTCTCGGGAGCCGGCGCGACCGCCACGCCCTGATCGGAGAGGGCGCGCTCGGGCCCGAACCGTTCCGCAGAATCATGACGGACGGCCGCCTGACGGGCGTCATCAAGATCATCGAAACGCCCAAGGGCGAGGACCTCGTGACCAACGACCGGCGGATGTTGCGGCGGCTGCGCGCGTACGCCCGCGCGACACCGCGACATCCGGCGCGACCGAGGGCGACGGTGTTATCGTAAGTGTCGATGCCAGGGAAACGCGCCATCACCGAGGCCGACGTGCGCGAGGCCGCACGCGCGGGCCGCACGCTCGACCTGCCGGCCGGGGCGGTCGTGACGCCCGCCGCGCGCGACCTCGCGGGTGCGCTCGGCGTCGCGCTGCGCGAAGCCGCGGGCACGGACGCACGGACGCGCGGAGGCACGGTGGCCATCGGTGCCGATCACGGAGGATTTCCGCTCAAGGAGCAGCTCAAGAGCGTGATCGCCGAATCGGGCTACCAGGTGCTGGATCTCGGGACCTCCGACGTGCAGGCGGTGGACTACCCCGATTTCGCCGTCGCGGTGGCGCGCGCCGTCGCCGAGGGCCGGGCGTGGCGGGGAATCATGATCGACGGCGCGGGGATTGGGAGCGCCATGGCCGCCAACAAGGTCGCCGGAGTGCGCGCCGCGCTGTGCCACGACATCACTACGGCCCAGAACGCGCGGGAACACAACGATGCCAACGTCTTGACGCTCGGCGGGACGCTCATCGGCACGCGCCTTGCGGTGGATATCGTTCGCACGTTTCTCTCCGCCGCCTTCGGCGGAGGGCGCCACGCCAAGCGCGTGGAGAAGATCAACGCTCTCGACGCCGGCCGCGGCTGACCTTCCGGTTGGAAGGCGCCGCGGCGGCTGAGGTCGCCATGGCTGTCAAGCGCCAGGAAGCACTCGACTACCACTCGCAGGGCCGCCCCGGCAAGATCCAGATCGCACTCACCAAGCCCTGCAAGACGCAGCTCGATCTCTCGCTCGCCTATACCCCGGGCGTTGCCGAGCCGTGCCTCGACATCGAGAAGAACCCCGACGACGCGTACAAGTACACGGCGCGGGGGAATCTCGTCGCGGTCGTCTCCAACGGCACGGCGGTGCTGGGCCTCGGCAACATCGGCCCGCTCGCCGGCAAGCCGGTGATGGAAGGCAAGGGCGTGCTCTTCAAGGCGTTCGCGGACGTGGACGTGTTCGACCTCGACATCAACGCGCCCACCCCGCAGGAGATCATCACCTTCTGCAAGATGCTCGAGCCGACGGTGGGCGGGATCAACCTCGAGGACATCAAGGCGCCGGACTGCTTCGAGGTGGAGGAGGAGCTGATCAAGGCGCTGGACATCCCCGTCTTCCACGACGACCAGCACGGCACGGCGATCATCTCCGGCGCGGCGCTGATCAACGCGGCCGAGCTGACCGGCAAGCGCCTCGAGGATCTGAAGATCGTCTTCAGCGGCGCGGGCGCGTCGGCGATCGCCACGGCCAATCACTACATCCGGCTGGGCGTCAAGCGCGAGAACGTGACGATCGTGGACACGAAGGGCGTGGTGCACGCCGGCCGCAAGGACTTGAACAAGTACAAGCAGGCGTTCGCGAAGAAGACCGAAGCCCGCGACCTCAAGGACGCGCTGATGGGGGCCGACGTCCTGGTCGGCCTCTCGGTGGCGGGGGCCGTGACG
>DATKLR010000143.1:0-2459 GCA_035542295.1 Gemmatimonadales bacterium
CTTCTGCCTCGAACGCATGGCCGTCTCCATGGTGAGTTGCGACTGCCTTGCTGCTGCGTCAGCCTAGCCCAGCTCCAGCCCCGTCACCTCGATCGCATACGCGTAGTCACAGGGCGGTGTGGCCGGGAGCTGCACGGTCAGGCCCTCCCGGTCGCGGCTCCACCTCAGCTCGCCCGGGTTCCCGAGCAGCCGGGCGGAGCGGATCTCTCCTGCGGCGGGCGACCCCTCCGCCAGCGACTTCACCACGAGGCTTCCGCCCTCGGGCCATCCGAGCGCGATGGCGTAGAGCCGTCCGTCCCGGGTGGTGAACCGGATGTCCTCGGCGGTGAACGGCCTCCCCCTTCCCTCGTTGAAGCCCTCGGCACTCAGGGCCGCGCCCTGCAAGGCCGGGCCCTCGCCGAAGACCCGCCAGGGACGGCTGCCGAGGATGCTCTCCCGGTTCATCCGCATCCAGGCCTCGATGCCATCCAGGACGCGCAGTTCCTTGTCGTCGAGCGTGCCGTCGCCGCGCACCGGGATGTTGAGGAGCAGGTTGCCGTTTTTGCTGACGATGTCCACGAGCATCCGCACGACGGTCTCGGCGGACTTGTAGCGGTCCTGCTCGTAGACGGCGCGGTCGTAGTGCCAGTTCCCGATGCAGGTGTCGGTCTGCCAAGGGAACGGGAGGATCTGGTTCGCCTGGCCGCGCTCGATGTCCCAGACCATGCACCGCCGCTGCCGCTCGTCGAGGATCTTCCCGAAGACGACGGCCTCGAGCGACCCGTGGTGCCGGCGCATGCTGCGGTTGTAGTAATGGGCCGCGATCTGCAGGCCCACGTCGTTGAGGGGCCAGAACGGCAGGGCCGTATCGTCGAAGTACAGAAGGTCGGGCTCGTAGCGGTCGATCAGGTCGAGGGTCCGGTCGAAGAACTTGCGACAGTACGCCTCGTCCGGGGGCGTAGCGCCGTTGCCCCAGGCCCAGCGGGGACCGATGGAATTCGGGTCCTGGAAGCCGTCCGCGGGCCGGTGGCTCTGGGCGTACAGGTCCTGCGGATCGAGACCTTCCCACCACCGCCCCGCACCATCCGTCTTCCGGAGCGTGCCGTCGTACGGCACGCCGGCGAGCGGGCCCTCGCGGTCGGCGCCCTGCGCGGGCTCGTACCAGGACCAGGCGTGACTGGCGTGAACGCTCACGCCGAACGGCAGCCCGTTGGCCCGGGCGGCCCTCGCCCAGCGCGAGACGATGTTCTTCCGGGGACCCACGCTCGCCGAGTTCCACGGCTGGAAGCGGCTGTCCCACAGATCGAGGTTGTCGTGGTGGTTGGCCAGCGCGAAGAAGTACTGGGCTCCGACGCGCTTGTAGTGCGACACCAGCACGTCCGGGTCCCAGTTCTCGGCCTTCCACTCGTGGATGACGTCCTTGAAGCCGGCCTTCGACGGGTGGCCGTAGCGGGCGAGATGGTCCCGGTACTGGGAGCTGCCCTCCACGTACATCATCCGCGCGTACCAGTCGCCGCGCTCGGGCTGACACTGCGGGCCCCAGTGCGCCCAGATGCCGAACTTCGCGTCGCGGAACCACTCCGGGACCCGGTACTGCGTCAAGGAATCCCAGCTCGGCTGGAAGGGCCCCGGTGGCGCCGGCGGCGACGTGCGGCCCGGGTGCGCGCAGGACTGGAGCAGCGGCGCGGTCAGCCCCGCCGCGGCGGCCAGTGCGCCGCGGGCGACGAACGTGCGCCGGTTCAGCGGCTCGTCCATGGATCAACCCCGCGGGAAAAGGTCAGTGCGAGGGCGCAGGCCCATCGGGCCCCTGATCGGGGTCAAGTATGCGGATCCCTTTCGCGCGCCGTCAAAGAGCGGTCCTCCTCGACGGTCTGGCGCTGTTCTCGCTGGCGACGCACTGTTACCCGCGCGTTGATGCGCTCAGAGTCGAGCGCGGTTCTTCACCACGACGGAGCAACGATCATGCTGAGACACAGCGCGAAGCTGGGCGCGGCGTTCCTCTTGCTGCTGGGTACGCATGCGGTTGCCCAGACGCCGGTCCGCATCGTCGTCAACGCCGACCTCGGCGAGACTACCATCAGCCGGTATATCTACGGCCAGTTCGGCGAGGACCTCGGGCGCAACGTCTACGACGGGTTCTGGACGAAGGCCGGCACGGGCCAGTGGCATCTGCGCGATGACGTGATCGAGGCGCTGCGGAGGATCCAGGTCCCGGTGCTGCGCTGGCCGGGCGGCTGCTTCGCGGACTACTACCACTGGCGCGACGGCGTCGGACCGCGCGAGCAGCGCCGGAAGATGGTCAACACCGTCTGGGGCGGCGTGACGGAGGACAACAGCTTCGGCACGCACGAGTACATGGAGCTGATCCAGCGCCTCGGCGCCGACGCGTTCATCGTCGGGAACGTCGGCAGCGGCACGGTCGAGGAGATGTCGAAGTGGTGGGAGTACCTGCACGCGCCCGCCGGCAGCCCGCTGGGCGA
>DATKLR010000144.1:0-7464 GCA_035542295.1 Gemmatimonadales bacterium
ATTGAGAATATCGCCGGCCTCCAGGCCGCCCTTCCTGGCGATGCCGAGGCCCCACTCGGCGTTCTCCAGTCCCGCCAGGCTGTGGGCGTCGGCGCCGATGACGATCTTCACACCGGCGTCCCGGGCCTCGGCGCACAGCCGCCAGTCGAGGTCGAGCCGGTGCGGATCACCGTTGATCTCGATCGCCACGCCCCGCTCGGCTGCGCGGGCGATCACCGCGTGCATGTCGATCGCGTACGGATCCCGCGCCAGCAGCAGGCGTCCGGTCGGATGGCCGAGCACCGTGAGGTGCGGGTCATCCATCGCATGCAACACGCGCCGGGTCATGGTCGCCTCGTCCTGCTCCATCCGCGAGTGCACCGAACCGATCACGAACTCGAACCGGTCGAGCAGGTCGGGCGCGTAGTCCAGCGCTCCGTCGGCGAGGATGTCGGCCTCGATCCCCTTCAGGACCCGGAAGCCGCCCAGGCCGCTCAGCGCGTCGAGTTCCTGGTGCTGCTTGAGCACCTTGGCCTCGCCCATCCCGCCCGCGTACGCGGCCGCGACCGAGTGGTCGGTGAGGCCCAGGTACCGGTACCCCGCGTCCCGGCACGCGTCGGCCAGCACGGCGGGCGCGTCGGCCCCGTCGCTGTATACACTGTGGCAGTGCACGAAGCCCCGGAGGTCTTCGCGCGCCACCAGCCTGGGCAGCGTTCCGGCGGCCGCGCGGGCGATCTCGTCGCGGCCCTCGCGCAGTTCCGGGGGAATCCACGCCAGGCCGAGCGCCGCGTAGAGCGCCTCCTCGTCGGGGCAGGGCACAGCGGCGCCGTCCCGCCAGAGCCCCGCCTCGTCGAGACGGCAACCGCTCTGCGCCGCACGCTCTACGAGCTTCTCCCAGTGTCGCGCGGACCCGGTGGCTCGCACCCATGCGTGGCCGAACCGGTCGGCACTCACCGCGTAGACGTCCGCCGTCGCGACCGGCGGGACGCTCCCCGCGCTCACGGCCACCAGGTCGAGGTCGCGCACGACCTCCGAGCGGCGGCGTACGCTGCCGGCGACCTCCACGCGCTCGATCCCCGGCATCGCGGCGAGCATCCGGCGCACCTCTTCGGCACCGCGCGCGGCGTCGTTCGACAGCCGGAAACCGCTGGCCCGGCGGACGAACTCGATCCCGTTCAGGATCTTCTGCGCCGTCTTCTCGCCGAAGCGGGGCAGGGCGGCCAGGCGGCCGTCGCGCGCGGCGGCCGCCAGCTCGGCGACGCTCGTGATGCCGAGCTGCTCGCGCAGCGCGCGGATCTTGGTGACGCCGAGGCCGGGAATCCGCCGCATCTCCACCAGGCCCGCCGGGACTTCGCGCTGCAGCGACTCCAGGGCGCTCGAGCGGCCGGTCAAGACCGCTTCCCGGATCACTTCGAGCGTCGCGGGACCGATGCCCTTCAGCTCCGCCAGCGAGCCGGCGTCGAGCGCGTGCGCGAGGTCGCCCGGGTAGCTCTCGACGACCTCGGCCGCGGCCCTGAAGGCGCGCACCTTGAAGGGGTTCTCCCCCTTCAGCTCCAGCAGCGAGGCGATGGATTCGAGGACGTGTGCGGCGGCGCGCTTGTCCACCGCCGGGATTCTAACTCCGCGCTGCGGAGAGGGCGAGCAGCGCGAGGGCCGAGAGTTCCGGCGCCGTGGTGACCGAGAAGAGACCCATGCGCTCCCCCGCCGGAAGCACCGTCGCGAAGGGCGGTGAGCCGTCGGGCCGCTTCTCCAACCGGGGCGGAAGCGGCGACTCCGCCTCGATGGTGGTGAACCCCTGCCGGTCGGGCCGGAAGCCGAGCACCGCCAGCACCCGGCACCGGCCGGGCAACTGGAGGACGAACGCGCCGTCCAGCGGCTCGTGCGGGGCTCCGGGCGCGGCTGCGGCCCACACGAGGCGCTCGGGAAGCTGGATGTACACGGCCGACGGCGCCGGGGCGGCGGCAATCTGCTCCGGCGGCGCGGACAGGAGCGCCGTCGCCGCCGCGCGCTCGAGCGAGCGCACCGGCGAGCCGGCGTCCCAGTGAAGGTAGAGCACGTGGAGGAGCGCACCGTACTCCGACACGGCGTCGGCGGGCGCGTCTGCGGGCACGAGGTCGCGCAGCAATCTGCCGACCGCGCCGTCGAACAGGAAGGCGTCGCGGTCGAGCGGGTCGGTTCCCGCCTTGGCCAGCGCCGCCCGCACCGCCGCGAAGCGGCTCTCGCCCAGCGCCTCGATCAGCGAGGCCCACGGGAGGGGGCGCGGGGAACGCGGTGCCGTCACCGGGCCCGCGGCAGGAACGCGTCGAGCTCGCGTACGAAGCGGTCGGTCTCCTCGGCGTAGAGCGCGTGGCCGGAGTCCTCGAACACCACGAGCCGCGCGTGGGGGAGTGCCGCGACCAGCGTCTCGGACGCCGCCAGCGGGATCGGGTCGTACCGGCCGTGGAGGACCAGGGTATCGGCGGCGATCTCGTGCAGGCGCGGACGGAGGTCCATCCCCTCGAGGCTCTGCCACACCGCCTGCTGGGCGCGCGCTGCCACCCGGAAGGGCGTCAGGTTCGACGCCCGCGCGGGCTCCTTGAAGTAGCCCGCGACCGAGAGCTCGAAGGCGCGGCGCCAGAAGGCGTCCGGATCCCGCTCCCGGAGGCCCGACCGCGAGAGCGCGGCGCGCGCCTGCACGATCGCCGGCGCAGCTTGCCGCTCGGCGAAGGTCCGCTCGAACTCGCGCCGGACCTCCATGTACGTGCCGGCCGGCGCCACGAGCGCGAGCCGCGCGACCAGCTCGGGGCGCTCGAGCGCGAAGAGGATGGCGAGCAGCCCGCCCCACGAGAAGCCGAGCAGCGTCAGCGGTGCATCCGCGGCGGCTCGCGCGATGGCCGCGAGATCCGCGACGTGCTCGCGCCAACCCAGGGGGACCTCGCGCGGCACCTCGGACCGGCCGCCGCCACGCTGGTCGTAGTAGAGGAGCGTCCGGCCGCGGGCCAGCGCGTCGAACTGCGGGAGCAGGTAGTCGTGCGACGCGCCGGGGCCGCCATGCAGGACGACCACGGTGGGGCCGCCGTCTCCGGTCCACCGGGCGAAGAGCTCGACGCCCGCCCCCGCGATCCGGCCGGTGCGCTCGATCAGCTTCTCCGGCCCAGCGTCGCCGCGAGCGCCAGCGTCTGGTCGCCGCGCCGGACGCGGATCTCCACGGTCTCGCCGGGATGGTGCTTGACGAGCGCGTTCTGGAAGTCGTTAAGGTCCGCCACCGTGTCGGCTCCGATCCCCACGATGACGTCCCCGGCCCGGATGCCGGCCAGGTCGGCGGGGCTGCCCGCGCGGACGCCCGACAGGCGCACGCCGCCGGGCTCACCCGTCATGTCGGGAACGGTGCCGAGGTAGGCCCGCTCGCCGCTGGCCATCTGCGGCAGCGGCGCGTCTACGAAGGTGAGCGGCCTGGGCCGCCCCGCGAGCCGGCGCGCCAGGTCGGCCGCGAACGCCGCAACGGTGGCGACGCCGGACTCGTTGATCTTCTCCCAGGTGTCCGACGGACGGTGGTAGTCCGCATGCAGGTCGGTGAAGAGGAAGAGCACCGGGAGGTGTTTGGCGAAGAAGGAGGACTGGTCCGACGGTCCCCAGCCGTCGCCGGACGCGTGCACGTCGAGACCGTATGTGGCATTGACGGAGTCTATCAGAGGCTGCCACTCGGTCGCCGACTTGACGCCCTGGATCAGCAGGCGGTGGTCGCGCAGCCTCCCGACCATGTCGAGGTTGATCATCGCCAGCGTCGAGTCCACCGGGATGACGGGATGATCGGCGTACCAGGCGGAGCCGAGGGCGCCTTCCTCCTCGCCGCTGAACAGGACGAAGACGATCGTGCGCTCGGGGCGCTCGCGCGAGCGCGCGAGGAGGCGCGCGATCTCGAGCACCGCCGCCGTCCCGGAAGCGTTGTCGTCCGCGCCGTGGTGGATCAGGTGCGCGGAGTCGCCAGTGGCGGCCGAGGCGAAAGGCCCGTTGCCGAGGTGATCGAAGTGCGCGCCGATCACGACGTCCTGTCCGGCGCGGCTCCCCCGGCCGGGCAGGATCGCGACGACGTTCTCGGTGCCACGCCCCGCCACCGCCGCCTCGCGTGTGGCCGCGGTCGAGCCGACGGTCCAGTGCTGGAGCCAGGTGCCGTCGTCGCCTCCCGGCTTGAGGCCCAGCGCCTGGAAGCGGCGGGCGAGATACGCGGCGGCCGTGTCGTTCCCCGGGTAGCCGGTCAAGCGGCCGTCGAGGGCGTCGGACGCCAGATAGCGAATGTCGTCCTGGATCCGGACGGTGTCGGCCCGGCCGCTGGCGGCCGGATTCTGCGCGCGGGCGGGGACGCTCAGCGCGAGCAGCGCGGCGAGGGTGAGGCGGGTGGCGTTCATGCGCTGAAGCTAGTGTGAGCGCCGCGCGCGCGGGAAGGGACGCCTCTGGTCGGACGTCGGGGGCCGAAGCATCATTCCCGGCACCATGGCACACGGACGCTCGTTCGCGATCCGGCCCGCGCGTTCCGGCGATCGGGGCTGGATCCTCGCGCTCGCGCCGCGGCTCCACGACTTCGGGCCGCCACCGTGGCGGGAGCGCGACCTGATGGACCGCGCGGTGACGGCCTCGATTGACGCCGGCCTGGCGTCGCCGGAGCCCGACCAGACGGTGCTGGTGGCCGAGAGCGCGGAGGGCGAGGGGCTGGGTTTCGTCCATCTCCACGCCGCGACCGACTTTCACACCGGCGAGCGGCACGGGCACGTCTCCGACATCGTCGTCGCGCCGGCGGCCGAAGGTCGCGGCGTCGGCGCTGCGCTGATGGCCGCCGCCGAGGACTGGGGGCGCGCGCACGGCTTCCGGCTGCTCAGCCTTCACGTGTTCGGCGCCAACCAGCGCGCCCGTGCGCTCTACGAGCGCCTGGGCTACCGGCTCGACATCGTGAAGATGATCAAGACGCTGCGGTGACGGTCGCGCCCTTCGAGCTGGCCATCCGGGTCCAGCCGTCGGACATCGACGAGCTGGGGCACGTCAACAACGTCGTGTACGTCCGCTGGGTGCAGGACGTGGCGGTCGCGCACTGGCGCTCGGCGGCGACCGCGCAGGAGCAGGCCGACGTGCTCTGGGTGGTGGTCCGGCACGAGATCGACTACAAGCACCCGGCGCGGCTCGAAGACGGGATCGTGGCCCGCACCTGGGTGGGCGCGGCGACGCGGAGCACCTTCGAGCGGCACACGGAGATCCTGCGCGCGGCCGACCGGCGGCTGCTCGTGCGCGCGCGCACCCTGTGGTGCCCGATCTCGCCCGGCACCCTCAGGCCGATGCACGTGGGCGACGACGTCCGGGAGCGTTTCTCGACACCGTAGGCGGGCGGCCCGCCGGCCGGGCCCGCCGCACCCTCTGACCAGGAGCCTTCGATGGCCGGAATCACGATCGCTCGCCCGGCGAGCGCCGAGTATGTCCCCTACTTCGCCCGCTACGTGGACCTCGTGCCCGAGGGGGACATCCTCGATCTCCTGCGGCGCCAGGTTGACGAGACCGCAGCCCTGGTCGGGACGCTGAGCGACCGCGACGCCGACTACCGGTATGCGGAAGGGAAGTGGAGCATCAAGGAGGTGATCGGGCACCTGGCGGACGCGGAGCGGATCTTCCTCTATCGAGCCCTCTGCTTCGCGCGGGGCGAGCCCAAGGAGCTCCCGGGCTGGGACGAGAACGAGTACGTGGCGCGGGCTGCTTTCGGCGCGCGGGCTCTCGCGGACCTCGTGGCGGAGCTCAAGGCGGCGCGCGCCGCCTCCGTGAGCCTCT
This sequence comes from Gemmatimonadales bacterium, assembly GCA_035542295.1. Taxonomy (GTDB): domain Bacteria; phylum Gemmatimonadota; class Gemmatimonadetes; order Gemmatimonadales; family JACORV01; genus Fen-1245. The sequence continues at coordinate 5,767 of DATKLR010000144.1, forward strand.
ATGCGGGGCTCGACCAAGAGGAGCTGCTGCGGAAGGGGACGGCCAACCAGCGGGGCTACTCGGTCCGCGCGGTTGCCTACATCACCGCCGGCCACGAGCGCCATCACTGCGACATCATTCGCGAGCGCTACCTGCCGGGCCTGAAGAAGCGGTGACGCTGCTCGACGAGATCGATGCGCGGATCGCCGAGCTGCCGCTGGCGACGGCGACGCTGCGGCGGTTGCGCCGCGAGTACACACGACGCCTGGCGACGGCGGAGCCCCCAGTGGTCGTCGGGCTGGCGCTGCGGCTGCTCGGCCGCGGCGGCATCGCGCGCCGCTTCGTCGCATACGAGCTGGTGCACTACCACCGCGGCGCGCTCGCGAGCCTCAAGGGGCGCGACCTGGAGCGCCTGGGGCGCGGCCTGGACGGCTGGGGCGCCGTGGACGCGTTCGCCTGCTACGTCTCCGGCCCGGCGTGGCGCGAGCGCCAGGTGACGGATGCACTCGTTCAGCGGTGGGCGAAGTCGGCGGACCGGTGGTGGCGGCGGGCCGCGCTGGTGAGCACCGTGCCGCTCAACAGCCGCGCGCGCGGCGGCGGCGGCCGCGGCGACGCGGCGCGCACCCTCGCGGTCTGCCGGGCGCTGGTCGCGGATCGCGACGACATGGTCGTGAAGGCGATGTCCTGGGCGCTGCGGGAGCTGGCGAAGCGCGATCCGGCGGCGGCGCGGCGGTTCGTCGCGGCGCACGAGGGCGCGCTGGCTGCGCGCGTCGTGCGGGAGGTCCGCAACAAGCTGGAGACGGGTCTCAAGAATCCGCGCCGCCGCGTTCGGAGGCGGAGGCAGAGCGCATGACGCTGCGCGATCTCGTCCTGATCCGCCTCGGCGTGGTCATCAACCTGGTCATCGGGCAGATCGTCGCCGCCCTGCTCCTGCCGGTGTACCTCGATTCAGTCGGCACGATCCTGGTCGCGGCGCTCGTGGGTCCCAAGGCCGCGATCGCGGCGGGCCTCATCTCACAGGTGCTGAGTGCGGTGCTCTCCGGGAACTTCGCCTGGCTGCCGTTCGCCGTCGTACAGGTCGTCATCGCGCTCTACGCGGCGGCGGCGGCGCGGCTCGGGGCGTTCCGCCGGTTCTGGACCGCCGTCGTTGCCGGCCTCGGGCTGGGGTTCGTCGCCGCGTCGTGCTCGGCGCCGATCTCGTATTTCCTGTTCGGCGGCGTGACGGCCGGGGGCGTCACGCTGGTGACCACGGTGCTGCGCGCCCTCGGCGCGCCGCTGGGCGTGGCGGTGGCGTCGGCGAGCTACGCCACGGATCTCCTGGACAAGGCGATCGCCTGCGCGCTGGTCTCTGGTCTCCTGCGCGGGCTCCCGAGGACGCTGGCCGCGCGCTTCCCCGAGCTGGCCCGATGATCGGGTACGTCGCGGGCCGGTCGCCGCTCCACCGGGCGCACCCGTATACGACCCTGACGCTCGCGGGCGCGGTGCTGTTCGCCGCGTTCGCGATGACCGAGCCCGCGACCGTCTGGCTCCTGGTGCTGGCGGGGGCGGCGCTCGCCGCGACGGGAGGAGTGCTGCGCCCGAGCGCGCGCACGGCGCTGGCGGTGTCGCTCCCGATCTGGGCGTTGCTGTTCGTGCTGTACGGCCTCATGGGCGCGGACCCGCGGGTCGCCGTCGGTCCGCTGTCGCTCTCGGCGCCCGGCATCGCGCGGGCGCTGGTGT
>DATKLR010000145.1:0-2027 GCA_035542295.1 Gemmatimonadales bacterium
TCCCGTGCGAGACGTGCGGCGGCTCAGGCGCCAAGCCCGGGACCACGGCAAGGATCTGCCAGACGTGCGGCGGAAGCGGGGAGGTGCGGCGGGCGCAGCGCTCGATCTTCGGCCAGTTCCTGTCCGTCTCGGCGTGCCCGACCTGCGCGGGCGAGGGGCGCGTGATCGCGGAGCCCTGCCCGATCTGCCGGGGCGACGGGCGCAGCCGGACCGACCGCACGGTCGCGGTGGACGTGCCGCCGGGCGTCTCCTCGTCCAACTACATCACACTCCGCGGCCAGGGGCACGCGGGCCCGCGCGGCGGTCCGGCGGGCGACCTGGTCGTGATGCTGGAGGTGGAGGAGGACGAGCGGTTCCAGCGGCACGAGGACGACCTCGTATACGACCTGGAGCTCTCCTTCAGCCAGGCGGCGCTGGGCGCCGAGGTGATGGTGCCGACGCCCTACGGGGACGAGAAGCTGAAGGTGCCGCCGGGGACGCAGGCGGGGATGGTGCTCCGCCTCAAGCACCGCGGCTTGCCGCACCTCGGCGCCGGTAGCAAGGGCGACCTGCACGTGCGCGTCGGGATCTGGACGCCGGAGCGCCTCACGCCGGAAATGGAGAAGCTGTTCCGCGAGCTGGCGCGCCACGAGGGGGAGCCGCCCGCGGGCCGCGCCGGCCGGTCGTTCTGGAACCGGATGAAGGACGCGCTGGGCGCATGAGCCTGAGGGGCGGCGCTCCTCCGTCGGCCACCGTCGTGGCGCGCGGCCCCTTCCTCGCGGGCGGCGTGGTCATCCTGGATGAGGACGAGGCGCATCACCTGCGGGTGCGGCGCGTCGGTGACGGCTCCGTGATCCGGCTGGTGGACGGCCACGGCGCAGTGGCGACGGCACGGGTGTCGATCGAGGGGAAGATCGTCTCGGCGCGCGTGATGGCCACGACGATGATCGGTGCGCCTCCGCCCACCGAGCTGATCCTCGGCGCGGGGGACCGCGACCGGTTCCTCAGCGCGGTGGAGAAGGCGACGGAGCTGGGGGCGACGAAGATCGTTCCCGTGCTGGCGGAGCGGGTGGCCGGGGTGGCCACGCGCTTCCAGGCGGCGCACGTCGAGAAGGCGGCGGCGCGGGCGCGGGAGGCTGTGAAGCAGTGCGGGGCGACCTGGACGCCGCTGGTGACCACGCCGGTCTCGCTGGGCGAAGCGATCCGGCAGCCTCCGGGACCGGCCAACGCGGCGGTCCGGCTGCTGGCCGACGCCGAGGGCGGACCGATGCCGGCGGTGCGGGAGGGCGCGCCGGTGCAGTGGGCCATCGGTCCCGAGGGCGGGTTCAGCGACGCGGAGTTGACGCAGCTCAAGGGGGCGGGCTTCAAGCCGGTGACGCTGGGCCGCTCGACGCTGCGCTTCGATACCGCGGCGGTGGCGGCGTTGGCGATGACGGCGGCGATGAGGGGACGCCTGCAAACGTGAGAGGTGCCTCGGAGGCAACAATGACCGACTGCCTGTTCTGCAGGATCGTGAAGGGCGACGTGAAGGCGGAGGTCGTCTACCGGACCCCCACCGCCATCGCCATCAAGGACATCAACCCGCAGGCGCCGGTGCACGTTCTGGTCATCCCCACCGAGCACGTGGAGTCCCTCAACGAGGCCGAGGACGCGGCGCTCCTGGGAAACCTGCTGTTGGCGGCCCGAGAGGTGGCCCGCCAGCAGAAGGTGGCCGCGCGCGGCTACCGGGTGGTCGTCAACACGAAGGCGGAGGCGGGGCAGACGGTGCCGCACATCCACGTCCACGTGCTCGGCGGCCGGCCGATGCACTGGCCGCCGGGGTGATCCGCGGCCGCACTTGTCCGCGGGCCCCGGGGCCCATAAGTTTTTAAGCTTGCGCGGGATACACCCTCTTGGAGGTTGGCGGGCTACATGCCGGAAGTGATCATTCACGAAGACGAGAACTTCGAGCGCGCGCTGAAGCGCTTCAAGAAGAAGTGCGAGAAGGCGGGGATCCTCTCCGACCTCCGCAAGCATCGCCACTACGAGAAGCCGAGTGAGCGCCGGAA
>DATKLR010000146.1:0-8925 GCA_035542295.1 Gemmatimonadales bacterium
CGACATCGTGCCGCGCCGCGGCGGCGGCCGACCGCGGCGGGAGTGGACGGACAATTAGCTCGAGGAGGGCCTGTAGCTCAGGTGGTTAGAGCGCACGCCTGATAAGCGTGAGGTCGGTAGTTCAACTCTACCCAGGCCCATATTCACCAGACTTCAAGCCCCGCTCGGCTTCCCTCACCGGGCGGGGCTCTCGCTTTGTCTCGACGCCTGGCCCACAGGAACGGCATTTGCCGACCCGCCCATCTTGATGCACGCTTGGCTTCTGCTGGGCTGGGCCAGCATTGCGCGGACAAAGACTCTGCCCTTCGAAGTTGGCAGAAGGAGGAACGGTGAGACTCAGCTTCCCCGCCGTCTTTCTCGCGACGGCCCTCGTGCTGCCGCTCGCCTGCAAGAAGACGTCGCTGGCGCCGACCATTCCGAAGCTCAAGTTGGTAAGCGCAGGCTGGCTCTTCACTTGCGGTGCAACGACTGGTGGAGCGGCCTACTGCTGGGGCTCCAACTCCACCGGCCAGCTCGGCGACGGCTCGCGGACCAGCACTTCGACCCCCGTGCCGGTCGTGGGTGGGCTTGCCTTCACCGCGGTCAGCGCGGACACCTTGCACACCTGCGGTCTCACGGCCGGTGGAGCGGCCTACTGCTGGGGCGATAACTACGAGGGTGAGCTCGGCAACGGCTCGCCGCCGGGCATCAGCCCGATCCCCGTGGCGGTCACCGGTGGGCTCTCCATTGCGGCGATCAGCGTGGGCAGCAGTTACACCTGTGGCGTCACGACCACGGGAGTAGTGTATTGCTGGGGCGACAACTACAGCGGCCAGTTCGGCAACGGTACGCAGGGAAGGAGTTCGTCCCCCGTCGCGGGCGCGGGCGGCCTCACCTTCGCGAGCCTGGCCACGGGTGGGGCGCACACCTGCGGCGTGACGAGCGGCGGGGCGGCGTACTGCTGGGGAGATAACTACTCTGGCCAGCTGGGCGACGGCTCGACCACCAATCGCACCACGCCAGTCGCCGTGGCAGGTGGGCTCACGTTCGCGAGCCTGACCGCGGGTGAGGCGCACACGTGCGGCGTGACGAGCGGCGGGGCCGCGTACTGCTGGGGAGATAACCACTCTGGCCTGCTGGGCGACGGCTCGACCACCAATCGCACCACGCCAGTCGCCGTGGCAGGTGGGCTCACGTTCGCGACCCTGACCGCGGGTTGGTTCCACACGTGCGGCGTAACAAGCGGCGGAGCAGCTTACTGCTGGGGCTTCAACAACAGCGGGCAGCTCGGCAACGGCTCTCAGAGCGACAGCCCGACCCCCGTGGCGGTCGCGGGCGGCCTCACCTTCGCGGCGGTGAGTGCGGGCTACGTCCACACGTGCGGCGTCACGATTGGCGGGGCGGCGTACTGCTGGGGCAACAACTCCTCCGGACAGCTCGGCAACGGATCCACCTCAGACAGCAGCGTGCCGGTCCGCGTCGCTGGCCAGCCTTGAGGAAGTCCGCGCTGGGCGGCCTCCGTCGGCGAGTCGGTCGGCCGCCCAGTGGTGTCGATTGTGGTGTCGCTTCAGACCGGCGTCCTGCCGTTCTTGGTCTCAAGTTCACCGGAGGATCGCGCAGGATGTCTGGTTGTTCCGGCAAGTTGCCGGACTTGAGGCCCTGGCGTCGGTAGCCTGATAAGCGTGAGGTCGGTAGTTCAACTCTACCCAGGCCCATTCTGCTGAACCCGACGCCCTGCTTGAGGTTGGTCCCTCAGGCGGGGCGTTCTCGGCTCTAGCTTCTAGCGGCGGCGCCCCCCGGACGCCGGCATGGTGCGGTCGGGACCGCGCCACTGGACGGTCCAGCGGCCACTCCGGTCCGCCGCGAGGATCTCGAACCGCCACTCGTCGCCGCTCTGCCAGCCGAGGAGCAGCTCGTCGCGGCCGTCGCCGTTGAGGTCCAGGCCGCTGACGAACTGGAGTTGCTCTATTGCCCCGGACTTGAGGGCCGTCGCGCGGCCGAGCGCCTTCCCGACCAGCGTGTCACCTCCGGCCCCGACGACGAGCACGCTGATCGGCCTGGCTCCCCCCGAATCCACGATCCCCGCCGCGACCAGGGTGCGCTCGTGGCGGGTGGAGTCTTCCAGAACGAAGACGGCCGTAGCTCCGAGCCGGTCTTCTCTCACCTCGGCGTGCAGCCCTGCAGCGGCACGCGCCGCGACCAGGAGTGCGCCCGTCGCAGCAGCACCCTCGTCATCGGTCGCCTCGACCAGCTCCGATTCATGAGTCGGAGGCGGATTCACGGCCACGAGGTGTCGCACCTGGGCCTCCCGTTCGCCGACGATCTCGATCAGTGCCCTCGGCGGGCACCAGGCAGGCGGCTCCCCACAGCGGTCCGGTCGCACCGCGCGCACGCGCCCGGCGCCGATCGGCACGCCCTCGCCGTGCAGCGCGACGGCCTTCCCGATCACCTCGCGCACCGCGCGCAGGCTGTCATGCTCGAAGGCCCGCTCGACCGCGCTCCAGCGGCCTCCTGCGAAGTGCAGGACGCTGCGCGGCTCGAACAGCGATGGCCGAAGCAAGACGAAGGTGGAATCGACCGCCACGGCCAGGATCTCCGGCAACGTGATGCGCGCCGAGGGCGCGGCGGTCACCAGGGGCGCGACGGTCGAACGCTGGGCCCGCGCTCCGCCCGGCGTGGCGAGCAGGGCGACGGCTAGAGCGACGGCAAGATGGTGCGGCTGAGGCGAGCGGTGGGCCATGGGATCGCTCCCTTCACGGGTCGCGAGAGAACTCGGCTGCTCGAGGCCGGTTCGGACTTCCCTCCGGTCGGAACTTACGGCCAGGCGACGCGGCGGCAAGCTGGCGGCGGCGCAGAGGATGGCGGCTGGGGTTGGAAATACACGCGATCGGCTTTGGTACCGTCGCCTCCATACCCCGTTCCCGACCAACGGTGTCGCGATTGACGCTCCACCTGAATGACGCCGGACTGACGGGGGGACCATATACTGTGCTTCGTCCGTTGCTTTGGAGCGGGGCGCATGCCCTGTCGTCGAGGCGCAGTGCCCGCCGTCGTGACATGCTGAGTGCGAAGCGCGACACAACCCACTCGGTGCTCCTCCTGGCCGGCGCCCTCGTCATCCTGGGCTCCTGCGCCGAGCGGGCTGACGCGCAGCATCGGCCGGGCGGGAGCGGGGCGGCCACCGTGCGCGGGGTAGTGCGCGCGACGACCGGCGAAGCAATCCCGTACGCCAGCGTCGCGCTGCTGCCCGCGTTCGCAGCCCGCTTCACCGACGACAGCGGCGCGTTTGTGTTCACCGGTGTGGCGCCGGGCACGTATCACCTCGTGGCCCGCCAGGTGGGCTACACGCCTCACGACACGAGCATCGTGGTCGAGGCCGGCGCGAGCGTCACGGTCGCGGTCGCACTGGAGCACTTCGTGGTGGAGCTCTCCGCGATCACCGTCGTCGGAGAGATGGCACGGCCGGGCGGCCTCTGGCGGTGCACGAATCCGGGCGTACCCGATTCCTCGCAGGACCCGGCAGGGGCGGCGGTGTTCGACCAGCTGCGCGAAAACGCGCAACGCTACTGGCTGCTCGCCGACTCCTACCCCGCGTTCTACCGCCTGGAGCGCCGCTTCGGGCAACACGACCGCGACTTGGAGCGGCTCGTCGTGCGCTGGGCCGATACCGTGGGGCTGCGCACCGACACGCGCTGGCGCTACGCGCCCGGGCATCTCCTGGCCGACGTGCCGCTTGCGCGTGGCAGGACCGAGCTGGAAGTCCAACTCCCGACGCTGCCGGACTTCGCGGACCCGGTCTTTCTTCAGAACCACTGCTTCCAACTGGAGGGGCTCGACACCATCGCGGGCGGCAGCTACGTGCGGCTCGACTTCCGGGCGGCTGAGCGGATCGTGGAACCGGATGCGGACGGCTCGGCGTACCTCGATCCCGCTACCTATCTAATCCGGTACACGAAGGTATGGCTGACGCATCCTGAACGCGCCGCGACGGGGCTCTCCAGCTTCCAGGCCACCGTGGGCTTCCGGGAGATCCTGCCCAACCTGGTGCTCGCCGAGCGCATCTCCAGCGTGCAGTTCGTCTACCAGGGCTCGGAGCTCGTCGAGTTCGCGGAGGAACAACGGATGATCGACATGAGCTTCCTGCGCGCGCTCCCGAAGCGGCAGCCATGAGCCGGCGCTCTTGCATTGTGACCGCCGTGATCGCCGTCGGAGTCCTGTTCCTGCCCGGCGGCGCGGACGGTCAGCAGCCATCCCCTCAACCTCGTGCCGTGATCGTGGGACGGGTCACGGACACGCTCGGCACGCCGCTGCCACAGTGCTTCGTGCGCCTGGAGGGGGCCCGAGCGGCCACGCTGTGCGACAGCGTGGGGCGATTCCGCCTCCCCGGCGTCGGCCATGAGGTGATCACCTTCGAGGTGAAGCGGCTGGGGTACGTGCCGGGACGCTTCAGCGTGATGGTGCTCGGCGACTCGATGCAGGTGAACATCCAGCTGGTGCCGATAGCGCTGGAACTCCCTCCGATCACGGTCACGGCCGAGGGGTTGAACCCGTACCTTGTTGAGCGCGGGTTCTACCGCCGGATGCAGGAAGGTGAGACGGCGCTGTTCATCACGCCGGAGGAGCTGGAGCGCCTGAGACCGCGGCAGGTGACGGACGTCCTGAGGGGTCGGCCTAGCCTCAATATCACCTGGGTTGATGAGGGGGGAGGCGAGCTGGTGCCGCTGCTGTCCGGCAGAAACTACTGCCTGCTCAACGTCTTCGTGGATGGGATAGAGATTCCCGGGATCTACGGCAGGTCTCAGGGCATCCGCGGAGGGGTCTCGTCTTTCTCCCAAGTCGGACAAGCCGGGCAGCCCCCGCCCAGCAACGCAGCCCCCCCGATGCAGGACCTAAGCCTCGACGCCTTCATCCTGCCGCACACCATCGCGGCGATCGAGATTTACCCGTCGGGTCCGGGCACGCCGATCGAGTTCCGTAGCGCCAACGCGTGTGGCGCCATCGTGATCTGGACCAAGCTCGGCGCGTACTCGCCTGCTGGCAGCGCCCGAATTCAGCTGTCTCCTGCGGACACCGCGCCCGGGTCCTCGGCGGGTGAGGTCGGTAGTTCAACTCTATGCAGGCGGCTGGCTCAAGGCGTCGAGCCGGTTCACTGCCCACGCTCCTGCTCGCTCACGGCACGCCACGCGATCACCTGCAGCGCAGCGGCCACTGCTGGTTCGAGCCCCGTGGTGTATCGGGAGCCGACGGGAGACCGGTCCAGCAGCGTGGCGTGGAAGACGCACGCTATGAGGTACGCCCCGATGCGCCCGGGGTGCACTGGGTCGGCGTAGAGATTGATCTCCGGGTGCTCGCGCCGTGCGAGGCGCCACGCCACGCCCGCCGGCACCACTGCTCCCCGCAGCAAGGCAGCCAGGCGCTCGTAGGTCCGGTCGATCCGAAGCTGCATCCCTTCATATGTGGCCAGTTCGGGGTAGACGGAGGCGTTCTGGGCGTCGCCGTCGCGCCGCGCGGGAGTCTCGTACAGCAGGAGCCGGACCGATGGGCTTGCGGCGCGGGCCGCGGTGGCGAGCGCGGTCGCATACGGCTCGATCCCGCTGCGTACCTGCTCGTCGGAGAAGGCGGGCCACTGCGACTGTTCCTGCAGCACCACGGCGTCCCATCCCCCGCGGGCGAGGAGCGCGCGCACCTGCGGGTCGGCAGCGTGATTCAGGAGCCGCGCTCCGCCCGGGGTGTGCTGATCGTACAGGAGGTTGACGCCGGCGGTGCGCGCCAGGCCCTGGATGATCGCGGGGAGATCCCCGGCATAGGTCAAGCTGTTACCGATGAAGAGGACGCGGAGAGTGGGCGTGTTCGGGGCGGAGGGGGCCGGAACCTGGAGCGCGCCCGATGGCCGCACGGTCGGCTTCGATGGCGCAAATACTCCCGTCCGGGCCGCCGCAAAGCCGCTGGCGACCAGGGCGAGGATCCAGAAGAGGATTCGGCGACGTGACACGTCAGTCCTCGGGCTACCCGGCGCTCGCTTGGCGCGCCGCCAGCACGTCCCGCACGGTGGTCCAGCGAATCCCGGGATAGCGATCGTTGTCGAGCGGCGCCAGCTTCGCGCGGCCGTCGAACATGTTGCGCATGTACTGCATGCCCTGCCAGGCCGGGAAGACATCCTGCTCTCTGAGAGCCACCGTGCGCGCGACCTTTATGATCGCGCCGAGCATGCCCAGTCCTCCGGCCCGGAAGAGGCGAAACTCCCTGTGGGTTACTTCGCTCACGACCGCCGTCAGCTCCCGGGCGCTCAGCTGATCGCCGGCAATGCGCAGAAAGCGCGGGGTGGACCGATCGAGAGCCGCGCTCGCCGTGTAGGCGGCCGTGTCGTCGATTGTCGTGAAATCCATGCGCTGGTCCGCATTCCCCCAATAGAGGACTCGCCCCAGCTTGAAGAGAATGAGCGGCGCCTGACCGGTCAGCAGCTCGGCAAAAGCGCCGTTGAAGACCGTGGTTGCCGCCACCGGACGTTCATCGAGGCGCCTGTGGAAGTCCCGGCGCAGATCGAGATTGCGATTCTCCCCGGGCGGAAGCTTGGTGAAATCGATCGAGTAGTCGGACGGAATGAACCGTGGCACGCCGGCCCCGATCGCCGCGTCGAGCAGGGCCGTCTGTGCGTCCACGATCACGTCCCGCAATCCCTGCAGGGCGGACACCACGCAGGAAGCGCCCGAGCAGGCCGCCGTCACTTCGGAGGCGGCGTTTAGATCGACGGCGGCAATCGCTATGCCGAGTCGCTGCAGCCGCTCGAGCTTCTCCGGCGCAGTGCCCCGACGGACAATCGCTCGTACGCCGGCTCCCCGCTCGAGCAAGGCTTTCGCGATGCGTCCGCCGAGATTGCCCGTAGCTCCCGCCACGACGATGGTCGCGCTCATGATCCGGATACTAGAGAAGGGACAACGTCGAGGCCAGTGACGCAGCCCCCGGGCGGAGCTTTGTCATCTTGCTGACAGGTTCACGCAGTATGTTCGCCCGGGACCTCCACGGAGAGAGACAATGCATCGATCACCCGTCACGGCGCTCGCCTCGCTCGCGCTCGCTGCGCTTGCCGCGTCGAGCCTCGCTGCGCAGAGCCCGAACTATCACGTCGTCAAGCGCACCGTCATGGGGCGCATGCGGGCGGACTACCTGGTCATAGATCCGGCCGGGCGGCGGCTGTACGGGATCGGCAACACCGTCATCGATGTGGACCGCGACAGCGTGGTCGACACCGTCGCGGGCGGGGGCGGGGGGTACGCCATCGCCCATGACCTGAACCGCGGGTTCGTGCGCAACGGGACGCTGTTCGACCTGAGGACGGACGCGGTCACGGGCCACGTGGACGCCCGGGGCGACGGGATCCGCTACGACCCGGTCACCCATCGCGCGTTCACCTGGGAAGGCAAGGACGCGTGGGCGGTGGACATGCGAACCGGGCAGCTGATCACGAAGGGCACGCTCGGCGACGGGCTCGAGTCGGGCGTCGCCGACGGGCGCGGGAAGCTCTTCCTCAACGTCGAGGACTCGGGGTTCGTGGTGCGGGACGACGCCGCGACCATGGCGACCGAGGCGACCTACAAGGTGCCGGGATGCGGACGGGCGCAGGGGCTGTCGATGGACACCGCCACCCGCCGCCTCTTCATGGCGTGTGACACGGAGATGGTGGTCCTCAACGCCGACAACGGGACCATCGTCACCCGCATCCGCGTGCCGAGCCGCGCCGACCAGAATTGCTTCGACCCGGTGACCAGGCTCGCCTTCAATCCCAATCGGATTGACAGCACCATGACCGTGGTGCACGAAGACTCGCCGAGCGCCTTCTCGGTGATCGGGAAGGTCGCGACGGGCGGTGGCGCGCGCACCTGCGCGGTCGACGAGCAGACCCACAAGGTCTACCTCTTCTACTATGAGGGCACGACGCGCGAGAACTTCCAGCTGGTCCTGGCGGTCCTGGCGCCCTGAGCGCAGGCGGTTTCCGCAGGGAGAACATCCCACCTGGCATCGGCGCAGGTGGGATGTTCTTTTGGAGGGTATATGGCTATCGCCGGTCTGCGCCTCGTGGGTCGAATCGCGCTGCTCGGATGCGCGCTCGGATGCGTCGCGCGCCATCCCGGTCGGGTGACCGTCGTCCCCGGATGCTATGCGCTGTATGCCGACGACTGGCCCGCGCCGGCCGCGATCGAGACCGGCCTCAGCTCACTGCCGAGCTACATCGCGCTCGACACGACGGCCGCCGGTCCCCGCGGGCGCCGGGTGATCGTGCCGAGCACCTGGGAGCCGGCGGACCCCAACCGGCGCAGCGCCTACTGGAGGGTGGGGGATGCGGGCACGGCCTCCCTGGTGCTGAACTTCCTGGGGCCGAGCGGCGACTTCACCGCGGCGCTCCAGCCGTTCGACGACGGCTATATGGGGGAAGGCATCGGCCTGTCGCGAGGCGGCGCCCGCTGGCCACCGCAGGTGAACGTGTCGCTGGTGCCGACGACCTGCGCCGGGCTGGTGCCTGGCGCGCACGACACGGTACCCTAGCACTCTTTTCCTGCGGAGCCCATAATCTGCACCACCGCCGGCGCGAGGAAGCTCCGGCGGCCCCCCGCCGTCCGGCGGGTCGGCGAGACTGCCGCCCGCCGCCGTGCCATCGCTTCACCCAGGAGACGCTCTCATGCATCCGTCAGGACGTTCGATGCGAGAGGTGCTGCGCCGCGTCGCGCTGCTCTCGCTCGCCGTCGCCGCGCCCGCCGCCGCGCCGGCCGCAGCCCAACCTGTCGCCGCAGTGGTCGGTGCGCCGCCCGCAGGATGGCGCGCCGACACGAGTGCCGCCGCGCAGACCAAGCTGCTGCGGTTCCCGGACATCCACGGCGACAAGGTCGTGTTCACCTACGCGGGCGATCTCTGGACCGCGCCCGTCACCGGCGGGACCGCGGTCCGGCTGAC
>DATKLR010000147.1:0-4928 GCA_035542295.1 Gemmatimonadales bacterium
CAGAACCACGCGTTCGTGGACCACTACGTCGAGGTGCCGTTCAACCTGAGCGACGTGATGTTCATCGCGACCGCCAACACCCTGGCGACCGTCCCGCCGCCGTTGATCGACCGGATGGAAGTGCTGGAGCTGCCGGGGTACACGCCACGCGAGAAGCTCGAGATCGCGCGCCGCTATCTGGTGCCGCGGCAGTTGCGGGAGACGGGGCTCGAGGGTCGGCACGTCGCCTTCGGCGCGAGGGCGCTGCAGTGCATCATCGCGGAGTACACCCGCGAGGCGGGAGTGCGGCAGCTCGAGCGCGAGATCCAGCACGTGCTGCGCCAGATCGTGGTGGACGTGGTGAGCGGCAGGGCGACGCGGGCGCACGTCACGGCGCGCACGGTCCGCAAGCGGCTCGGCCCGCCCAAGGTGCTCCCCGAGGTCGCGGGGCGGGAGCCGGAGGTCGGGATCGCCACCGGCCTCGCGTGGACGCCGGTCGGCGGGGACATTCTGTTCATCGAGGCGCTCAAGATGGCGGGCCAGGGCGCCATCACCATCACCGGCCAGCTCGGCGACGTGATGAAGGAGTCGGCGGAGGCGGCCTGGAGCCTGATTCGCGCCAAGGCGCCCGGGCTCGGCGTGCCCCCGTCGGCCTTCAAGGAGGTGGACGTGCACCTCCACGTGCCGGCCGGCGCGGTGCCCAAGGACGGGCCCTCGGCCGGGGTCGCGATCGCCACGGCCCTCGCGTCGCTCTTTTCCGGCCGGCCGGTGCGCTGCGACGTCGCGGCCACCGGCGAGCTCACGCTGCGCGGCCACGTCTTGCCGGTGGGGGGCATCAAAGAGAAGTTGATTGCGGCGGCGCGCGCCGGCATCGCGCTGGTGCTGGTGCCCGCGCGCAACGCGGCGGACGTCGCCGAGCTCCCGGAGGAGGTGCGGAAGGCGTTGGAGATCAGGCTGGTGGAAACGGTGGACGAGGTGCTGGACGCGGCGCTGCTTCCGGCGACGGTGACCGAGGCGGTGGCCGCGCAGCCGCGCCGGGGGCGGAGCGAGCGCATGGCCGCGCGGCCGGCGGAGACGCGAGCGCCGTGAGCCAGCTCGAGTTCGCCGACGAGCTGATGGCGCGCATCGCGCCCAAGGCGGGCCGTTTCCATCCGCGGGCCTTCCTCTTCGTGCTGGCGGCGCTGGAGCACATCCAGCGGCGTCTCCCCGAGCGCCGCCACGTGTCGGGCGGGGAGCTGGCCCACGCCTGCCGCGAGCTGGCGCTCGAGCAGTACGGCCTGCTCGCGCGCACCGTGCTCGCCCATTGGGGCATCTGCTCGACCGGCGACCTCGGGGAGATCGTGTACGCCTTGATCGACGCGGAGCTGCTGGTCCGGCAGCCCGAGGACAAGCTCGAGGACTTCGAGGGCGTGTACGCCTTCGAGGCGCTCGAGGCGGAGTATCCGTGGGGGAACGTGGAAACGTGAAGCGTGAGAGGTGAGTGGGATAGGTGAGACGTGAGAGGGACGAATGCGTGAGACGTGAGAAGGGAAAGACGTGAGAGGTCGCGGCTCAGCCCCTCTCACGTAGTCGCCGTCTCACCTCTCGCGGCTTTCGACCTCTCACCTCTCACCTCTCACCGGTTCTTCTCACGCCTCTGGTGTCCCGTGGCGGGGTAGTCGGGAAGGGAGGAGCGCGATGCACGACACCGCGACGCCGCGCGTCCGGCAGCCCGCCGTGGCCGGCCAGTTCTATCCGGGACAGCCGGCTCAGCTGCTCGCGGCGGTCCGGAGCCTGCTGGCGGCCGCGGAGACGGCCGTGCCCGGGCCGGCCGTGGCCGCCATCGCGCCGCACGCCGGTTACGTCTATTCGGGACGCACCGCCGCCGAGGTGTTTGCGCGGCTCGAGGTGCCGCGGCGCTGCATCGTGCTGGCACCGAACCACACGGGTGTTTGCGCGGCCGCGCAGGGCGGGAGCGTCTATGCCCTCGGCAGCTTCGTCACGCCCGCCGGCGAGGTCCCCGTGGACGAGACCGCCGCCGCGGCGCTCCTCGCGCAGTGCGACCTGCTGGAGGACGACCCCGCCGCCCACGCGCGGGAGCACGCAGTCGAGGTCGAGCTGCCGTTCCTCCTGGCGCGGCGCCCCGACGTGCGGATCGTGCCGGTGGTTCTCGCGTGGTCCGATTGGCCGCGCACGCGCGCTCTGGCGGAGGCGCTGGCCGCGGTGGTGCGCGGCGCCGACGGGCCCACGCTGCTCCTCGCCAGCTCCGACATGAACCACTATGAGTCTGCGGCCGTCGCCGCGAAGAAGGACGCGCTGGCCCTGGCCCAGGTCGTGCGGCTCGACGGCGAGAAGCTGCTCGAGGTGACGCGCCGCCACGAGGTGACGATGTGCGGACGGGTGCCTGCGGCCGCGGTGCTCCATGCGGCACAGCTGCTCGGGGCCGCGGCGGCCGAAGTCGTCCACTATTCGCACTCGGGGCTCGTGACCGGCGACGATTCCGCCGTGGTCAGCTACGCCGGCGTGGTGGCTCGATGATCCCCGTCCCGGTCCTGTCGGCCGCGGAGGCGGGACAGTGGGACCGCCTGGCGCGGGAGCGCTCCCGGATCCCGAGCCGCGTCCTCATGGAGTCGGCCGGCCGCGCGGTCGCCGCCGCCGTCGCGCGCGAGTACAAGCCGCGCCTCGCCTCCGGCGTGCTGGTGGTGTGCGGCCCGGGCAACAACGGCGGCGACGGGTTCGTGGCAGCCCGGGCCCTCGCGGCACTCGGCGTCTCCGTGACCGCCGTGGCGCTCCCCGCCGAGCCCTCGAGCGACTGTCGCGAGAATCGGCTGCTCGCCGAGGCGGGCGGCGTGCGCGTGATGGCGCCCGACGAGGAGTGGGACAGCTGCGGCGTCGTCGTGGACGCGCTTCTGGGCACCGGCGCGAAGGGTGCGCCGCGCGACGCCACGGCGGCGCTGATCGAGCGGCTGATGCGCCTGGCCGCGCCGGTCGTCGCGGTCGACGGGCCCTCCGGCGTGGACCTCACCACCGGCGAGGTCTTCTCGCCCTGCGTGCGCGCGTCGCTCACCGTGACCTTCGGCGGCTTCCGCCGCGCTCACCTGCTCCAGCGCACCCTTTGCGGCGTGGTGCTCGTCGCCGAGATCGGCTTCCCGCCGCCGGAACCGGCGTGGCCGGCTGCCGTCTCCGACGCGTGGCTGCACGACGTGCTCCCGCCCTTCCGGGCCGAGATGCACAAGGGCGATCGCGGCCGCGTGCTGGTGGTGGGCGGAGGGGAGGGGATGGCCGGCGCGGCGATCTTCTCGGCCAAGTCCGCCGCGCGCTCGGGCGCCGGCCTCATCAAGATCGCCGCGCACGAGGCCTCGGTCCGCGCCGCCCAGGCCAACAACCCCGACCTGATGACCGTCACCACCGCGCTGGGCGAGGAGCTGGAGCCGCCGCTGGTGGAGGCGCTCCAGTGGGCGGACGCGGTGGTCCTGGGGCCGGGTCTCGGGCGCGGGGCCGCGCGCGAGCGCTTCGCCCGCAACGCGCTGGGCGCCTCGCGCGGCGCGGTGCTCATCGACGCCGACGGCCTGATGGCGTTCCGTGGCTGCGCTGCGGAGCTGAAGGGGCTGCTGGCCGCTCGGAGCGCGCTGCTGACGCCCCACCGCGGGGAGTTCGCGGCACTGTTCCCGGAGCTGGCCGAGCGGACGCGTCACGATCCGTTCGGCGCCGCGGCGGAGGCCGCGACCGCGATCGGCGCCGGCGTGCTCCTCAAGGGCGTGCCCACCGTGGTCGCGGCGCCGGATGCGCGGCTGCTGGTGAGCGCGTCGGGCAACCCGGGCCTGGCGACCGGCGGCACCGGCGACGTGCTCTCGGGAATGGCGGCCACCTGGCTGGCGCGCGGCGCGCCGCCGCAGGTCGCGGGCGCGGCTGCGGCCTGGGTGCACGGCCGCGCGGCCGAGGACGTCGCGAAGCACCGCTCGGTGCGCACGCTGCGGCCCGACGATCTCCTCGGCGTCCTGAGCCCGCTGTGGCGCGACCTGGAGGAGAGGCCCGCCGAGGTGGATCCGCCGTTCCTCGCCCGACTCGAGCCGCCAGCCGTCCACTAGTGACCAGCCCGATCGATACCCCGCTCGGCCCCGGGAAGGAATTCGACCGGATCCGCGCGATGGCCGCGCGCTGGGGCGCGCGGGCCCGCGGCCTCGGCGACGACTGCGCCTTTCTCGAGGCCGGTGGCGAGCGCCTCGCGATCTCGCTCGATCTCTCTGTCGAGGGCGTGCACTTCAACCGCGACTGGCTCGCGCCGGCTGAGATCGGCTACCGCGCGGCGGCCGCGGCCTTCTCGGACCTGGCGGCGGTCGCCGCCGAGCCCGTGGCGCTGCTGCTCGGCCTGGCCGTGCCCGCCGGCGAGAGCGACGAGGTCGTCTCGCAGCTGGCCGACGGCGTCGCCGACGCCGCGGCCGACTGCGGGGCGACGATCGTGGGCGGGGACCTCTCGCGCGGCCCGCTCATCGTGATCGATTGCTGCGTGATCGGGCGCGCCGCCGCCGAGGTGCGGCGGCGGGGCGCGCGGCCGGGGGACCGCCTGGTGGTGACCGGCGCGCTGGGCGGCCCCCTGGCCGCCCTGCTCGACTGGAGGGCGGGGCGCGAGCCGCCGCCCGCGGCGCGCGAGCGCTTCGCCCGTCCGGCGCCGCGTCACGATGCGGCGCGGTTCCTGGCCGCGCACCGGGCCCGCGCGATGATCGACATCTCCGACGGACTGGCGGGCGACCTGCGCCATCTGCTCGCCGCCTCCGGGGTCGGCGCCACGCTGGAGGTGGAGCGTATCCCCGTGCTTCCGGACGCGGCGAAGCTCGCCGCGCGCCTCAAGGAGCCGGCGTGGAGCTTCGCCTCGCGCAGCGGCGAGGAGTACGAGCTGCTGGCCGCGGTGCCCGCGGAGGAGGCGGGCGCCGTCGTGGCGGAGTGTCCCGTGCCGGCCACCGTCATCGGTG
>DATKLR010000148.1:0-20688 GCA_035542295.1 Gemmatimonadales bacterium
ATCTGCGGTCTGTCGGGCGGCGTGGACTCCGCGGTGGCCGCGGCGCTGGTCCAGCGGGCCATCGGCCGGCAGCTGACCTGCATCTTCGTGGACCACGGCCTGCTCAGGCGGGGCGAGCGCGAGCAGGTCGAGCGCACGTTCCGCGCCGAGCTGAAGACGGACCTCAGGGTCGTGGACGCGTCGGCGCGCTTTCTCTCCGCGCTCGCGGGCGTGGACGAGCCGGAGGAGAAGCGGCGCCGCATCGGTCACACCTTCATCGACGTGTTCGAGGAGGCGGCCCGCGACGTGGGCGGCGACGTCGGCTTCCTGGTGCAGGGCACGCTCTACCCCGACGTCATCGAGTCGGTCTCGCCGCGCGGCGGGCCGTCGGCGACGATCAAGACCCACCACAACGTGGGCGGCTTGAGGCCCGACCTCCCGTTCGCGCTGATCGAGCCGCTGCGGGAGCTATTCAAGGACGAAGTGCGCCAGGTGGGACGGGAGCTGGGCCTGCCCGAGGAGATCGTGCGGAGGCATCCGTTCCCCGGCCCGGGGCTCGCCGTGCGCATCCTGGGTCCGGTGGACGCGGGACGGGTCGCCACCCTGCAGGACGCGGACGCGATCTACCTGGAGGAGATCCGGGCGGCGGGGCTGTACGACGACATCTGGCAGGCCTTCGCGGTGCTGCTGCCGGTGCGGTCCGTCGGGGTGATGGGCGACTTCCGGACCTACGCGGACGTGATCGCGCTCCGCGCCGTCACCAGCCTGGATGGGATGACGGCCGACTGGTACCAATTCCCGCACGAGGTGCTGGGCCGCATCGCCACGCGGATCATCAACGAGGTCAAGGGCGTGAACCGGGTCGTCTACGACGTCAGCTCGAAGCCGCCCGCGACGATCGAGTGGGAATAGGAAGAAGCGGGTGTGGGGTGATAGGGTGCACCCTACACCCCCTTCTCGCCTACCAGTTTCATGAAGTCCGCGGGCGTCTGGAGCGCCGCGAGGCGCCGGATGACCTCGTCGTCCCTCGCGAACTGGGCGATCTTCCCCAGCACCGGCAGGTACTGGTTGGAGACCTCGAGCGGCGGCGCGACGATGAGGAAGAAGAACTGCGCCGGCTTTTCGTCGATGGACTTGTAGTCCACCCCCTCGAGCTTGCGGCCGAAGGCCAGGCGCAGGCTGTTCACGACCAGCGACCGGCAGTGCGGGATCGCGATGCCGCGTCCGATGCCGGTCGATCCGAGGTTCTCCCGGCGCTTCAGCATCTTGTAGAGCATCCCATCCGACTTCTCGTCGAGCTTGAGGAGGTGGATGAGCTCCTTCAGCACCTCGTCCTTGGAGCGGGCGGCGAGAGCGAGATTGATCGCGTCTTCGCGGAAGAGTTCGCGTAGCAGCATGCCCAAACCTAACCGAGCGCGCGGGAGCGGGTCAAACGCGCCGCCTCGGGTGGTGCGTCCCACCTTACCCCGCGTTCGCGCCGCCCGCACCCAAGCAGCCTGGCGCCGATATCACCACGCCGTTGCCGGTCGCCGCACCCCGCCTTAGCTTGCGCCCCATGGACTTCCCCTACGCGGTGCCGCACCGCGTCCCCCTGTACCTGGCGCCGATGGCCGGGGTGTCCGAGGCGCCGTTCCGGCGTCTGTGCCGCCGGTTCGGGGCGGACGTCGTCGTGTCCGAGTTCCTCTCGTCGGAGGGACTGCGGCGGGGGCGCGAGCGCACCTTCGAGATGGCGGCGTTCGACGCGTCGGAGCGGCCGATCGGAATCCAGATCTTCGGCGCCGACCCCGGCGCGATGGCTGAGGCGGCGGCGCTGGTCTCGGAGGTGTTCGCGCCGACCTTCGTGGACATCAACTTTGGGTGCCCGGTCAAGAAGGTCGTGAAGCGCAACGGGGGGTCCGGGTGCCTGAGGGACCTCGAGCTGGTGCAGCGAATCATCCGGGCGGTGGTGGACGCGACGCCGCTGCCGGTGACGGTGAAGATCCGGTCGGGGTGGGACGAGGCGAGCCGCGACCCGGTCGGCATCGCGCTGCGGTGTCGGGACGCCGGCGCCCGGGCGCTGACCCTCCACGCGCGCAGCCGCACGCAAATGTTCTCGGGGGCGGCGCAGTGGGAGGAGATCGCCCTGGTGGTGCGGGCTCTCGACATCCCGGTCATCGGGAACGGCGACGTGCATGCGGCCGCGGATGTGGTGCGCATGCGGGAGCAGACCGGGTGCGCCGGCGTGATGATCGCCCGCGGCTCCTTCGGCAACCCCTGGCTCTTCCGGGACGCGCGCGCTCTCCTGGAGGGCCGCCCCGCGCCGCCGGCGCCGACGCCGGAGGAGCGCTTCGCGGTCGCGCTCGAGCACGCCCGCCTGACGCTCGAGCTGGATGGCGACACGCCGAAGACGGTGCTGGAGTTCCGCAAGCACCTGGGGTGGTACGTCCGCGGCCTTCCCGGCGCGGCGCAGCTCCGGGAGCGGCTGCACCGGGTGGAGTCTCTCGCCGAGGTAGAGCGCATCTTCTCCGGTTATCTCGCGGCCGGGGACGTCTTCGCCGCCGCGTGAGCGGCGCCGTCTTCCTGATCATCGGCGCCGGCCTCGGCGCCGCGGCGGGATGGCTGGCCGGACGCGCGTATGGCGCGCGGGCCGGCCGGGGCGGCCTCCGCGCCTACCGTGATTCCTCGGATCGGATCACCGCTTCCGCCATCCGCGCGGTCGACGCCGCCGCGGACCTACCGCCTGGGGCCAAGCTCGACGTCATGTGCCGGGTGCTCGCCAATCGCGCGGCGGAGCGGACCGGGCTCCCGTCGATGGTCATTCTCCGGGATGTCGAGGGCGGACCGATCACGGTGACGGTCGTGTCGGACGGTTACGATGCGCGCCTCATCGGGCTGCCGGTCGAGCCCGATTCGTGGGCGGGGCGTGCGGTGACCGACGGCATTCCGGTGGTCGCGCCCGAGCATGAGCCGGTCGTGTGGGTCGGCGTCGGCGACCGGCGCCGGCCGATCAAAGGCGGCGTCGCCGTGCCGATCCGCAGCTCGTCCCGCATCGAGGGCGCGGTGCTGGTCCTGGGCCGGCCGTTGCTCGAGCCCTCGGAGGTCATCACGCGTCTGGAGGCGCTGGTCATCCGCGTGGCCCCGCTCCTCGGCCCCGCGCACGACGTGGCGATCGCCGAGCGCAAGGCGAACACGGACGAGCTGACGGGCCTGGCGAACCGGCGGTTTCTGAGCGCGGCGATGTCCCTGGGCGATCCTTCCCGTTCGGCGCTGGTGATGCTGGACCTGGACCACTTCAAGGTCGTGAACGACACGCTGGGCCATCCGGCGGGGGACACGGCGCTGAAGCACCTGGCCAAGCTGCTTAAGACGGCGCTGCGGGGCGGGGACGTGGCGGCCCGCATCGGAGGGGAGGAGTTCGCGGTCTGGCTGCCGGGCGCCGACCTTGCGCTGGCGATGGAGGTGGCCGAGCGGCTCCGCGCGCTGGTGGCGGAACGCGCGTTCCGGATCGGCGGGACCGAGTACCCGATCACCATCTCCTGCGGGGTGTCGGCGTGCCCGGTGCCCATCCCGGAGCCCGCCAACCTGATGGCGACGGCCGACGCGGCGCTGTATCGGGCCAAACGAGAGGGCAGGAACCGCGTCGTGGCCACCACGGGGAAGGACGGCTAGATTACAGGCGTCGCCGGGGGCGACAGGATTCGACGGGTGTCGTGAGGTGGCAGCAGCGTGCCGAGGTTCCTGGATCCTCGCTAATCCTCTGGGGACTTTTCAAATGCCAACGCTGACTTTGCGCTGGCGGCGTAAGGCGTAACAGCCTTATGCTCCTGCCCGAGATGGAGCCCGCCTGAGGCGACGCTCGGGTATCGAAAAATCGGGCTGGTCGTGCGTGGCGCCACGGCGCGTACGGCGAGATTCCACCGGGGCTCGGCTGCAGGCAGGTTGCCCGTGAACCGGCCGGCGGCAACAGTCTGAATCGCGGGCTACGCACGTAGACGCAGCTGCGGATCGCCGCTCGGACCGGGGTTCGATTCCCCGCGCCTCCACTTCTCAACTGTCTGGCCCTCGTGGCGTCTCGCGAAGCCCGCCCGGTCGAGCGGGCTTCGTCGTCCCCCGGGGCCTTTCTTTTCGCGCACCGAGCAGTGAGGTTCCAAGCACCCCGAACCACGAATCAGAACCGATGCCCCAACGCCCCCCGGCGTGGAAGACGCTGGCTGCCTTCGCGACCGTGTACCTCGTGTGGGGATCCACGTTCCTGGCTATCCGCATCGGCGTCGCGGAAGTGCCGCCGTTCCTGCTCGCGGCCATGCGGTTCCTCGTGGCGGGTACCGCGCTCTGTGCCTGGATGTTGCTGCGCGGCGAGCGGTCGCCGACGCCGCGCGAGTGGGCCTCAGCGACGCTGCTTGCGGTCCTGATCTTCGTCCTCAACTACGGGCTGGTCTTCTGGGCCGAACGCCGCGTGCCGTCCGGCCTCACGGCTGTCATGATGGCTACGATCCCTGCCTTTATGGCCCTGTCCGAGATCGTCATCCTCGGCACGCAGCGGCTCACGCTCCGTCTGGCGGTGGGCCTCGCCATCGGCGTCGCCGGCGTGGCCGTGCTGACCATGCGATCCGGCAGCCTGGGCGGCGCGCCGGTGGATGGGGCGGGGGCCGTGGCCCTCATCGTCGGCGCGGTGGCGTGGTCCGTCGCGTCCGCGCTCGCGCGCAAGCTGCCGCTGCCGTCGTCCAGGATGATGAGCTCGGGCGCGCAGATGCTGGCCGGGGGCGCGCTCCTCGCCGTCACGTCGACGGCGCTCGGGGAGCCGCACGCGTTCAGGCCCTCGGCCGTGACCGCCGAGGCGTGGCTCGCGCTGCTCTACCAGATCGTGGCAGGCTCCCTGCTGGCCTTTACGGCTTACGTGTGGCTCATCCACCACGAGTCGCCGACCAAGGTTGGAACGTACGCGTACGTGAACCCGGTGGTGGCCGTCCTGCTTGGCTATTTCGTGGGAGGGGAGGCTCTGGGCAGGCGCACCATCCTCGCGATGGTCCTCATCCTGACCAGCGTGCTGGCGATCACGACGATGCGGGCGGCGCCGGCGGCGGCGCTGGCCCCGGTGAAAGAGGAGGCGTAATGCCCCACGGCAAGATCTGCTACCTCGAGATCCCCGCGAACAAGGCGGCCGACGCCGCGGCGTTCTATGCGGGCCTCTTCAGCTGGAAGGTGCGCGAGCGCGGCGACGGGAACCTCGCCTTCGACGACACGGGGTGCGTAAGCGGCACCTGGGTCAAGGAGGCCGATCGCACGCCGGACGAGCGCACCCGCGTCTACATCATGGTGGACAGCATCGCCGCCACCCTGCCGCAGGTGGTCCAGGCGGGAGGCCGGGTGCTCACCCCGCGCACCGACATCGGCCCCAACATGGGCGCCTTCGCGGCGTTCGCCGATCCGGTGGGGAACGAGTTCGGACTGTACGAAGAGCCCAAGCGGTAACGGCGAATCCTCAACCAGGAGACGATCATGCTTCTCGTTCGCGAGATCATGTACTGCAAGCCGGGGAAGGTACGGTCGATGGTGGAGAAGTTCCTGGCCGTGAACAAGCTGAGCGCGAAGGCGGGCATGCCGCAGATGCGGGTAATGACGGACTTCTGCGCGGAGCAGTACTGGACGGTCGTGGCCGAGATGGAGGTGGCCAGCATGGACGCCTTCGAGAAGATGATGCAGGGCGCCGGGCAGAGTAAGGAAGCTATGAAAGAAATGGAGGCCCTGATGAAGGACTACCACGACCTCGTGGTGTCGGGGCGGCGCGAGGTATTCAAGATCGAGCAGTGACGGACCTCTTACGTTTTTCGGCCGAATCGGTAGAATGAGGCACCCCAACCCGGGAGATCCGCATGGCAGCGCCGGCGCCCCAGGCCCCCGCGGCCGCTTCGTACATCCCGATCGTCACGGACTTCCTCCGCTTGGTGCGCGTCCTGTACGAGCCCAGCAAGGTGTTCGAGGAGCAGCGCGAGAAGCCCACCTGGTTTCTCCCGTGGCTCGTCATCGCGATCCTGTGCATGGTGATCGGGTTCCTCCAGCTGCCGTACACCGCGCGCACCGTGGAGCTGATGATGCAGGCGTATCCGAACGCGCCGCAGCTCACGCCCGCGCAACTCCACTCCCGGGCGATGATCGGCGTCTTCGTGACCCCTATCGTCTTCCTGATCTTCGCCTTCGTTGGAGCCGGCATTCTGTTCCTGATCGTGTCGGTCACCGGATCGAGCGCGCGGTACCGCGGCATGCTGTCGGCCACGGTCTTCGCCCAGGTGATGCTCCCGATCACGCTGCTCCTGCAGGCGCTGATCCTGAGGATGCGGGGCTCGCCGAGCGAGGCCATCACGGCCGTCGCGGACGCGCAGCCCGCGCTCGGTCTCAACGTGCTGATCTCCGGGGAAGGCTCGAGCCACTTCGTGCAGGCGATTCTCGCCGGCATCGGGCCGCTGCCGATCTGGTCGGTGATCATCACGGCGATCGGCATCATGCACCTGGAGAAGGCGAAGAAGAGCTCGGCCTGGACGGCGGCGATTGTCTCCTACCTGCTCATGCTGCTGATCGGCGCGGGGCTGGCCGGGCTGCAGAAGTAGCCGACCCCACCCCTGGAAGCGAACCGGGCCGCCCATCGGCGGCCCGGCGTGCATCGTGAAGGCAGGCGGCTCAGAGCCACCAGCGAGCGCCCATGCGCCCGAGGCGCCGGCGCTCCCAGAACCGGCCGTACCTCCGGCCGCGGGCCGCGCGCGCGAAGGAGGCCCGGCGCCACTGCGCGGCCAGAAGCGGGTGCCGGGCGGCCACGTAACCGCGCGCATAGCCTCGGCGCCAGGCGAGGCGGGCCATCCGTGGGTGCGCGATCCGCCAGCGCAGCATCTGCCGCGCCGAGGCGCGCCGGCCTAGCCACTGCGCTTCGGCCCGCGGCTGCGCGGCGGGCTGCTGCGCCCGGGCCGCTGCGGGTGAGGCGCACGCCAGGATCATCGCGGCGCCGATCGCCGACCCGATTCGAGATGTGATACGTCTCACCGTAAGGCTCCTGTTGCCTGCACGCCCCATCAGACGCGAGCGGGGGCGCCGCGTTAAGCGACGCCCCCGCCCGGGCCTCGTGACCGGAACGGCTACACCGTCGCGCTGGTCCGGTCCTCGACCCCCTGCTCCCGCAGCGCGCCCTGCGCCGCGGCGAGGCGCGCGATCGGCACGCGGAAGGGCGAGCAGGAGACGTAATCCATGCCGACGTCGTGACAGAACATCACGCTCGACGGCTCGCCGCCATGCTCCCCGCAGATCCCGACCATGAGGTCCTTGCGGGTCTTCCGCCCCAGCTCGATGCCCATCTTGATCAGCTTGCCGACCCCGGTCTGGTCCAGCACCTGGAACGGGTCGCTGCTCAGGATGCCGGCCTCGACGTACGCCGGCAGGAAGCGGCCGGAGTCGTCGCGGGAGAGGCCGAACGTGGTCTGCGTGAGGTCGTTGGTGCCGTAGGAGAAGAACTCGGCCACCGTCGCGATCTCGTCGGCGGTGAGCGCCGCGCGCGGCAGCTCGATCATCGCGCCCACCTGGAACACGACCTCGCGCTTGGCCTTGGCGAACACCTCCGAGGCGACCCGGCGGATGATGTCCACCTGGTTCTGCAGCTCCGCCACCGTCGCCACCAGCGGCACCTCCACCTCGGGGGTCACCTGCACGCCCTTCGCAGCGACGTTGACGGCCGCCTCGAAGATCGCCTGCACCTGCATCTCCGTGATCTCGGGGTAGGTGATGCCCAGGCGGCAGCCCCGGAGCCCCAGCATCGGGTTCACCTCGCGCAGCGACTCGACGATCGCCGCCACCTCCTCCACCTTCATCCCCATGGTCTTGGCGAGCGCGGCCTGCGCCTCCGGCTCCTGCGGCACGAACTCGTGGAGCGGGGGATCGAGGAGCCGGATCGTGACGGGGAAGCCGTCCATCGCCGTGAAGATCCCCTCGAAGTCGGAGCGCTGCATCGGCAGCAGCTTGACGAGGGCCTTGCGCCGGCCCGCGAGGTCGCGCGCCATGATCATCTCGCGCATTGCCGCGATCCGGTCGCCCTCGAAGAACATGTGCTCGGTGCGTGTGAGGCCGATGCCCTCGGCGCCGAAGTCCCGGGCCCGCTTGGCGTCGCCGGGCGTGTCGGCGTTGGTGCGCACCTTGAGGCGGCGGTGCTTGTCGGCCCACTTCATGAACTGCTCGAAGTCCCCCGACATGGTGGGCTCGACCAGCTTGACCCGGCCGTCGATCACCCGGCCGGTGGAGCCGTCGAGCGTGATCCAGTCGCCGCGCTTGACGCTCCGGCCGTCCACGCGGAACAGCCCCGCGTGCTCGTCCACCTCCACGGCCTTCGCGCCCACCACGCAGCACTTGCCCATCCCGCGGGCGACCACCGCCGCGTGCGAGGTCATGCCGCCGCGGGCGGTGAGGATCCCCTTCGCCGCGGCCATGCCCTCGATGTCCTCGGGGGACGTCTCGGCGCGGACCAGCACCACCGCCTTGCCGTCCTTCGCCCAGGCGAACGCTTCCGCGGCGTCGAAGACGACCTGACCGGCGGCCGCGCCCGGCGACGCGGGCAAGCCGGTGGCCAGCACCGTGCACTTCGCCGCGGGATCCACCATCGGGTGGAGCAGCTGGTCGAGCGCGTCGGGAGAGACCCGCAGCAGCGCCTCCTGCTCCGTGATCATCCCTTCCTTGACCATCTCGACCGCCATGCGCACCGCCGCCGCCCCGGTCCGCTTCCCGTTGCGCGTCTGGAGCAGGAACAGCTTCCCGCGCTCCACCGTGAACTCCAGGTCCTGCATGTCGCGGTAGTGCTGTTCCAGGCGCTGGTAGGTGTCGACCAGCTGGCCATACGCCTGCGGGAACTTCCTGGCCATCAGCTCGACGGGCTCGGGAGTGCGGATGCCCGCCACCACGTCCTCGCCCTGCGCGTTCACCAGGAACTCGCCGAAGAAGCGCTTCTCGCCGGTCGAGGGATCGCGGGTGAAGGCCACGCCGGTGCCGGAGTCCTCGCCGAAGTTGCCGAACACCATCGCCATCACCGAGACGGCGGTGCCGAGCGTCTCCGGCACGTGGTTGATCCGACGGTACGCCACGGCGCGGTCGCCCATCCACGAGCGCCACACCGCCTCGATCGCGCCCCACAGCTGCGCCTGCGGGTCCTCGGGGAAGCCCGCGGGCAGCAGCTTCTTCAGCGCGGCCTTGTACTCGCCGACCAGCGCCTTCATGTCCTCGGCCGGCAGGTCGATGTCGCGCTCGACCTTGCTGGCCTTCTTCTTCGCGGCCAGCAGCGGCTCGAACGGGCTGCGGCTCCCCTTCAGGCCGAGCACCACGTCGCCGTACATCTGCACGAAGCGGCGGTAGGCATCATAGGCGAACTGCGCGTTGCCGGTCTCCTTGGCCAGCGCGGCGGCCACGGTGTCGTTCATGCCGAGATTCAGGATCGTGTCCATCATCCCCGGCATTGAGACCGCGGCGCCGGAGCGCACCGACACCAGCAGCGGCCGCTCGGCGGCGCCGAAGCGGCGCCCCATCAGCTCCTCGACGCGCTTCAGGGCGGCCTCGACCTCGGGCTTCAGCTCGGGCGGGTAGTGCTTCGACTTGATGTACTCGTTGCACAGCTCGGCGCTGATCGTGAACCCCGGCGGCACCGGAATGCCGAGGTTGGTCATTTCCGCCAGGTTGGCGCCCTTGCCGCCGAGCACGGTCTTCATCTGCGCCGTGCCGTCGGCGTGGCCGCCGCCGAAGAAGTAGACGTAGCGACTCATGCTAGGCTTTCTGGGCCCTCGCCGGCTCCGACTCGAACCGCAGCTTGGCCGAGTCGGACGGGACGGGCGTCGGATAATGGGTGGAAAAGCAGGCGTGGCAGAAGCGGGTCGGATCCCCCGCGCTCGACTCCACCATCCCTTCGAGCGAGAGGTAGCCGAGCGAGTCCACACCCAGATAGGCCGCGATCTCCGGGACGGAGTGCGACGCGGCGATGAGCTCCTCGCGGGTCGGCGTGTCGATTCCGTAGTAGCAGGGGCCGACGATCGGCGGCGAGGCCACCCGGAAATGCACCTCCGTCGCCCCCGCCTGCCGGATCATGGTCACGAGCCCGCGGCTGGTGGTGCCGCGCACGATGGAGTCGTCGACCATGACGACCTTCCTGCCCGCGACGACCTCGCGCACGGCGTTGTACTTGATCTTGACCTTGGCGTCGCGCCCCGCCTGCACCGGGTGGATGAAGGTGCGGCCCACGTAGTGATTGCGGATCAGCGCGTGCTCCAGGGGGATCCCCGACTGCTCCGAGAACCCCAGCGCGGACGCGTTCGAGGAGTCCGGCACCGAGAACACGCAGTCGCACCCGGGCGCCGGGTGCTCCTTGGCCAGCCGCCGGCCGAGGGCACGGCGGAACTGGTCCACGCTCTCACCGAAGATCAGGCTGTCAGGCCGCGAGAAGTACACCAGCTCGAAGACGCAGTGCTTCGGCGCCTGCGGCGGGAGCGGGTCGAGGTAGTCGATCTTCCCGCCCTCGATCCGCAGCATGGTTCCCGGCTCCAGCTCGCAGACGGCCCGCGCTCCGACGATGTCCAGGGCGCAGCTCTCCGAGGCCACCACCGGCGCGTCGCCGACCTTGCCAAGCAGCAGGGGACGGAAGCCGCGTGGGTCCACGATCGCGAACATCACCTGGTTCACCGTGATCACGAGCGAGTACGCGCCCTCCACGCGGCCCAGCGCCTCCCGGATCTGGTCCGCCGGGTCGCGCCGCCTCGACCGCGCGATGAGGTGCACCAGGATCTCCGAGTCCATCGTGGACTGGAAGATGCTTCCCCCGTCCACCAGTTCGCGCCTGAGCTCGGCGGCATTGGTCAGGTTCCCGTTGTGCGCGAGGGCCAACGTCCCGCTGCGGTAGCGCACCAGCACCGGTTGCGAATTCGCCAGGATGCTCGAGCCCGCCGTGCTGTAGCGCGTGTGCCCGATCGCCGTCGACCCCTCGAAGCTGTCCATGACGCCTTCCGAGAAGACGTCGGACACGAGCCCCATGCCGCGGTGCGTCCGCGCCACGCCGGCCTCGTCCACCGAGACGATCCCGGCCGACTCCTGCCCCCGATGCTGGAGCGCGTAGAGCCCCAGGTATGCGAGCCGGGCCGCCTCAGGATGATTCGAAACACCGATCACACCGCACATCCGCGTCTATCCTCCCCGCGCAAGCTGCGTGCCGCCGGCCCCGTCGAGACGGCGCGGAATGGCGCTCTCGTAGATCTGGCGCAGGCGCGCTGAGGGCAACGCCACCCGAGCGCCGCCAGCAGCGATGCGCACCGCGCCGGCCGGGCCGCCGACCGTGCCGACCACGCGCGCCGGCACGCCGTGCCTGCGCGCCCGGGCGAGCAGCGCCTCCACGTCGGCCCGACGCGCGCTGACCACCGCCCGCCCGTGGTCCTCGCCGAAGAGCACCGCGGCAGGGGTCACCGCGCCGTCGCCCCCGCCGAGATCCACGTCGCAGCCGAACGTCTCCGGCGCGAGCGCCGCGCACTCCACGAGCGCCACCGCGAGCCCGCCCTCTGAGACGTCGTGTGCTGACGCGAGCAGCCGCGCCTCGGCGCACTCCGCAAGGCAGTCGACCAGCGAGCGCTCGGCCGCCAGATCCACCGGCGGCGGCGCGCCGAACACCTCCCCGGTCTCGAGCGAAAGATACTGGGAGCCCCCCAGCGCTCCGCGGGTCGTGCCGAAGCAGATCACGGCGTCGCCGGCGGCCTGGAATCGTGCCGGCACCCGGCACGCGATGTCCCGCAGTACGCCGACCATCCCGATGGTGGGGGAGGGAAGCACGGCGCCCGTGGGACTCTCGTTGTAGAACGAAACGTTGCCGCCCGTCACCGGCGTCCCGAGCGCCCGGCACGCGTCCGCGATGCCGCGGCACGCTTCCCGGAACTGATAGAACACCTCCGGCCGCTCGGGGTTGCCGAAGTTCAGGCAGTCGGTGATGCCCAGGGGCCGCGCCCCCGTCACCGCGATGTTGCGTGCCGCCTCCGCCACGACCGCCTTCCCGCCCTCGTACGGGTCGAGCCAGACGAAGCGCCCGCTGCCGCCGCTCGTCAGCGCGAGCCCCAGGGAGGTGTCCCGCACCCGCAGGACCGCCGCGTCGCCACCCGGGCCCATCACGGTGTTGGTTTGCACCGAGGTGTCGTATTGCTCGTACACCCAGCGCTTCGACGCGATCGTCGGGAGGTCGAGCAGCCGCTCGAGCGCGGCGTTCAGGTCCAGGTCCGGCCGGGGCGACGGCACCGGCCGCCCGCGCCGGGCGGCCGCATCCGGACTCTCGCGCGCCTCCGGACGATAGACCGGCGCGCCCTCGACCAGCGCGCGGCCCGGGATCTCCGCCACCACGGCCGGTCCCCAGCGCACCCGGTACATGCCGTCGTCGGTGACCCGGCCGATCACGGCGCTGGTCAGCTCCCAGGTGCGGCAGATCGCGTCCACCTCCCGCTCGCGGCCCTGCTTCGCCACCACGAGCATCCGTTCCTGCGACTCCGAGAGCAGCACCTCGTACGGCGTCATGTCCGCTTCACGTGTCGGCATCAGCTGTGCGTCGATCTCGACGCCGACGCCGCCCCGCGCCGCCATCTCGGCCGAGCTGCTGGTGAGGCCGGCGGC
Source organism: Gemmatimonadales bacterium (assembly GCA_035542295.1). Taxonomy (GTDB): domain Bacteria; phylum Gemmatimonadota; class Gemmatimonadetes; order Gemmatimonadales; family JACORV01; genus Fen-1245. The sequence goes on from DATKLR010000148.1 coordinate 12,610, forward strand.
GCCCATGTCCTGGATGGCCACGATGTGTCCGGACCGGATCAGCTCCAGGGACGCCTCGATCAGGAGCTTCTCCGTGAACGGATCGCCCACCTGGACCTGGGGGCGCCGCGCCTCGCTCTGCTCCGACAGCTCCTCCGACGCGAACGAGGCGCCGTGGATGCCGTCGCGCCCGGTGCGTGCGCCCACGGCGATGATCGGGTTGCCGGGGCCGGCCGCGCGGGCCCGGATCAGCTCCTCCTCCCGCAGCAGCCCGACGGCCATCGCGTTGACCAGCGGGTTCCCCTCGTACGCCGGCTCGAAGGCGACGTCGCCCCCCACCGTGGGGACGCCGACGCAGTTGCCGTAGTCCCCGATCCCCCGCACGACTCCTTTCATCAGATAGCGCTGGCGGTCGCTGTCGAGGGGACCGAACCGGAGCGAGTCGAGCACCGCGACTGGGCGGGCGCCCATCGTGAAGATGTCGCGCAGGATGCCGCCCACGCCCGTGGCGGCGCCCTGGTAGGGCTCGACGGCGGACGGGTGGTTGTGGGATTCCATCTTGAACGCGACGGCCCAGCCGTCGCCGAGCCGGAGCACGCCCGCGTTCTCACCGGGGCCCTGGATGACTTGGGGCCCGTCCGTAGGGAACGTCTTCAGGATCGGGCGGGAGTGCTTGTAGGCGCAGTGCTCGCTCCACAGCGCCGAGAAGATGCCCAGCTCGACCCAGGTGGGGTCGCGGCCAAGCAGTGTCCGGATGCGGGAGAACTCGTCGGGGGTGAGGCCGTGCTGCCGGACCAGCTCCGGGGTGATCTGCGGATCGCCGGGCCGGGCCTGGGCGGTCACTGGCCCGGCTTGACCTGCACGCCCGTGACCGCGGCGCCCTTCGTGGAGTCCGCCGGCTGCCCGTGCGGCGGCGTAAAGTGCGGCACCCGCCCTTCGGGTGAGCTGCTCACCCCGGCGTACAGGTGGTCGGGCGAGCGCACGATGGCGTCCATGACCTGCCCGTGCTCGAGGAAGACCACGTCCTCGTAGCCCACGCGGCGCTCGCGGCTGTTGGCGTAGAAGAGATACGTCCAGTCGTTGGCGGTGCGCACGGCCAGCGGCTCGCCCCAGCGGGCCCGCACTTCGGCCTCCGTCATCCCCGGGCGGACCGAATTCGCCTGCGCCGCCGAGTCCACGTTGGGCTGCGCCGCGGGCTGCGGCGCCGCGGTCGTGTCCTTGTGTGCCGCGGTGGTGTCGGCGGGCTGCGGCGCCGGCTGGGCGACCGTCACCGTGTCCTTGCGCGCCCCCGTCGTGTCCTGCGCCGGCGCTGCGCCCGTGGTGTCCTTGCGGGCGCCGGTCGTGTCCTTCGGGACGCTGGTCGTATCCTGCGCGGCCAGGGGAGCCGCGATCAGGAGGAGCGAGGCCAGCACGGTGCAGATCGTTCGGGACGCCATGGTTTCCTCCTTTAGGCGACCGCGGCTGCGGCCGCCAGGGCGAACATCGCGGCCCCGTCGCTCGAGCCGAGCAGCGCCTCCGAGGCGCGCTCGGGGTGCGGCATCAGGCCCACCACGTTGCGGCCTTCGTTGGTGATGCCGGCAATGTCCCGCATCGCGCCGTTCGGGTTCCCGCCCACGTACCGAAACACGACCTGCTCCTCGCGCTCCAGGCGGTCCAGCGTGGCGTCGTCCGCAACGTAGCGGCCGTCGCCGTGGGCGACCGGCATCGTGAGCTGTTGGCCGACGCGATACCGCGCAGTGAACGGCGTCGCATCCGTCTCGACGCGGACCCGTACGGGCCGGCACACGAACGACAAGCCCCCGTTCCTGACCAGCGCGCCCGGCAGCAGTTGTGCTTCGCACAGGATCTGAAACCCGTTGCAGATCCCCAGCACCGGCCGGCCGGCCGCGGCGTGCGATGCCACGGCGCGCATCACCGGGCTGAATCGCGCGATGGCGCCGGGGCGGAGGTAGTCGCCGTAGGAGAACCCCCCGGGAAGGACCACGAAATCCGCCCCGGCGAGGTCGGTGGAGCGGTGCCAGACGTAGTACGCGTCGGCGCCGGACGCCGCCGCGGCGGCGAGCGCGTCGGCGTCGCAATTGGAGCCGGGAAAGCGGACCACGGCGATCTTCACGGCTGCGCCTCCACGGCGTCGAGCGCGAAGTCCTCGGTGACCGGGTTGGCGAGGAGGCGCTCGCACATCCTGAGCGCGCCCTGCCGCGCGGCGTCGGCCGACGCGGCCTCCAGCTCGAGCTCCACGGTCCGCCCGACCCGGACGCCCGCGACGCCGGCGAAGCCGAGCTCGCCGAGAGCGTGGGCAACCGCCTGTCCCTGCGGATCCAGGATCGAGGGGCGGGGCATCACGCGGACGCGGGCACGGAAGCGCATCACGAACTCCCCGGGCGCGGGCCGCCCGACTGGTGCCGGCGGCGCAACCCGAACCGCATGCGGCGGGGGGCGAGGTCGTAGTCGATGGGGCGCTCGTCCTCGTCGTCGTCCTTCAGCAGGTCCCGCTCGGGGAGCCGCTCGAGCAGCCCGAGGGAGACCGCGCGCAGCAGGCCGTAGGAGATCAGCGCGATGCCGGCCGGGAAGAAGAAGTACGCCGGGAACCAGAGCGCCCCGGCCAGCGCAAACAGGTGCGCCGCGAGCGAAAGGCGTCCCTTCCAGGTCCGCAGCCCGACGGTGGGCAGGACCGGGTACGGCACCTGGCTCACCATCAGCAGGGCCAGCACGATCGTGAGCAGCACCATCACCAGCGACAGCGGCAGGAAGCCGAACTGCTGCTGGAAGAAGGTCGTCTGCGTGAACGGATACGCTGACGCGAGCGTGATGCCGGAGATCGGAGACGACAGGCCGATGAAGTGCGTCTTCGCCTGGCCCGCCTGGACCACGTTGAAGCGGGCGAGGCGGAGGGCCGCGGCCAGCACGTAGATGAACGACAGCAGCCAGGCCCACTCGCCGCCGCGGAAGCGCCAGAAGTAGAGCAGCATCGCCGGGGCCACGCCGAACGAGACGACGTCCACCAGCGAGTCCAGCTCCGCGCCGAACGCGCTGCCCGTGCGGCTCATGCGCGCCACGCGGCCGTCCAGCATGTCCAGGACCGCCGCGGCGACGACGAACCACGCCGCGAGGGCGAAGTTGCCGCGCGTGGACTCCACGATGGACCACACGCCGAAGAAGAGGTTCCCCGAGGTGAAGGCGCTCGGGAGAATCACGATGGCGCGGCGCATCCCGCGCGGCCGGGGCCGCGGGGCGGTCATCCGGCGTACTCCGCGATGACCGTCCGGCCGGCCGTCACGCGCTGGCCGAGGGCCACCTTGAGCGGCACGGCGGGATCCAGGAAGAGGTCGACGCGCGAGCCGAACCGGATCATCCCGAGGCGCTCCCCCTGCACGGCACGATCGCCCGCACCGGCGTCGGTCACGATCCGGCGCGCGATGTTGCCCGCGATCTGCCGGACCAGCACCGGCCCGTGCGGCCCGAGGATGCCCACCGATGCCTGCTCGTTCACCAGGGACGCCTTGTCGTGACTGGCTACCGTGAACTGTCCGGGGTTGTAGTGGACCACCTCGATCTCCCCCGAGACCGGATACCGGTTCACGTGCACGTTCAGCACGCTCATGAAGATGGAGACCCGGGTGGCTTTCCGATGAAGATACACCGGCTCCTCGACCGGGGCGATGCCGCAGACGCGGCCGTCGGCCGGCGCGAGCACCAGATTGTCCCCGCGCGGCCCCTGCCGCTCGGGGTCCCGGAAGAACGCGGCCACCCAGAGCGTGAGCAGCACTCCCACGGCGAGGAGCGCCAGGGTCCACCCGGGCCAGGAGTACCAGACCACGAGGAGCGCCGCGTCGAGCGCGAGCGCGACCCGGACGAAAGGCCAGCCTTCAGGTGCCAGGCGCATCAGGGCGCCCTCCTCGTGGCGTCGGACAGGCGCCGGAAGATGTCGCGGTATCGCTCGGTGGTCGCCCGCACCACGTCCGGCGGGAGAGCCGGGGCGGGGGCCTCCCCGTTCCACTTCCCGGCGCGCCTGAGACCGTCCAGATAGTCGCGCACCGGCTGCTTGTCGAAGCTCGGCTGCGGAGCCCCCGGCGTGTAGGACTCGGCGGGCCAGAACCGCGACGAGTCGGGCGTGAGGACCTCATCGATCAGCAGGAGCTGGCCCGCCGCGGTCCCGAACTCGAACTTGGTGTCCGCGATGATCACGCCGCGAGACGCCGCGTAGGCCTGAGCCTCCTCGTAGAGCGCGAGGGAGCGGTCCCGGAGCTCGGCGGCGCGCTTGGTGCCGAGCGTGTCGGCCACGCGGCCGAACGTCACGTTCTCGTCGTGCCCGACCTCGGCCTTGGTGGCCGGCGAGAAGATGGGCTCGGCCAGCTTGGCGGACTCCGTGAGGCCCTTGGGCAGCGGCTCGCCGGCCAGCGTCCCCGACTGCCGGTACTCCTTCCACGCCGAGCCGGAGAGGTAGCCGCGCACGACGCACTCAAAGGGCACCGGCTCCGTGCGGCGCACCAGCATCGCCCGGCCCTCGAGCGCGTCCCGGTGCGGGGCGAGCGCGGGCACGGTTCCCACGATCTCCTTCACGTCCGCGGTGATGCAGTGGTGCGGCCGGGCCGCGGCGAGCCGGGAGAACCAGAAGGCGCTGATCTGGGTCAGCACCTCCCCCTTGGACGGCACGGGCTCGCGGAGGACGACGTCGAACGCGCTGATCCGGTCACTGGCCACCAGCAGCAGCCGCTCCGCGTCCACCGTGTAGACTTCGCGCACTTTCCCGCGCCTGAGGAGCGGGAGCGGCAGCCTGCTCTCCATCGACACCGTCATACGCGCACCTCGGTGGGCGGCGCCTCCGGGAGGTCCGCCAGCAGCGGGTCCACCACCTCACTCAGATACTCGTCCACCTGCTCCGGCGCACGGCCGACGAAAGTGCGGGCGTCGAGGCCGCGCGCCACTTCGGGCACGCCCGCTCCGCGGAAGGCCGGATCGGCCGCCAGGCGGTCGAGCAGGTCGTTGGGCGCGCCGCTCTCCGCGACGGCGCGCGCGACCTCGAGGCTGTGCCGCCGGATGACCTCGTGCAAGGCCTGCCGGTCGCCCCCCGCCTTGACGCCCAGCATCAGGCAGCGCTCGGTCGCCATGAACGGCAGCTCGCGCGCCACGTGGCCGCGGATGACCGCCTCGCGCACCTCCAACCCGCAGGCCACGTCGGCCACCAGCATGAGGATCGCGTCCACCGCGAGGAACGCCTCGGGCAGCACCAGCCGCCGGTTCGCGCTGTCGTCGAGCGTGCGCTCGAACCACTGCTGCGCGGCGGTCTCCTCCGCGTTGGCGGGCAGGTGCATCGCGTAGCGGGCCAGCGACACGATCCGCTCCGCACGCATCGGGTTGCGCTTGTACGCCATGGCGGACGAGCCGACCTGCTCCGCGTCGAACGGCTCGAGCACTTCCCCCATGTGCTGGAGCAGCCGGACATCGGTCGCGAACTTCGCCGCCGACTGTGCGATCCCGGCCAGCGCCGCCAGGACCTGCGCGTCGCTCTTGCGTGGGTAGGTCTGGCCGCTGATCGGCACGACCTGCGGGAACCCCATCTTCCCGGCGACGAGCCGGTCGAGGCGGCGCACCTTCCCGTGGTCGCCGCCGAACAGGTCGAGGAAGGAGGCCTGGGTGCCGGTCGTGCCCTTGCAGCCGAGGAAGGCGAGCGCGGCGCGCCGGTGCTGCACCTCCTGCAGGTCCGACACGAACCCCTGCATCCACAGCGCGGCGCGCTTGCCAACGGTCGTCAGCTGCGCCGGCTGGAGGTGCGTGTAGGCGAGGGTGGGGAGCGCACGGTAGCGGGTCGCCACGCCGCGCAACGCCCGCAGCACCGCGCCGAGCCGCGCGGCGAGGAGGCCCAGCGCCTCGCGGATCACAAGGAGATCGGCGTTGTCGGTCACGAACGCCGAGGTCGCGCCGAGGTGGATGAACGGCCGCGCGGCCGGCGCGACGTCGCCGTACGCGTGCACGTGGGCCATCACGTCGTGCCGGAACCGGGCCTCGTACTCCGCGGCACGGCCGAAGTCCACGTCGTCCACGTGCGCCCGCATCTCGGCGAGGGCCGCCTCCGGGATCGCGAGCCCCAGCTCGCGCTCCGCCTCGGCGAGGGCGATCCACAGCCGGCGCCACAGCCCGGTGCGGGTGGCCGCGCCCCACAGCCGCTGCATCGGCGCCGAGGCGTACCGTGTCCCGAGCGGCGAGACGTACCGGTCGTATTCGGTGGCACTCGCCTCCGGGCCGGACCGTGCGAGCGGCGCTTCGGAGGAGTCGTGCCCGGTTCGGCCCCTGTCCGGCGCGTTCACTCGCCCGCCGTCAGATCGGTGTAGATGATCTGGCCGTGCCGCAGGAACACGAACCGCATCGGCCACCCCTTGCCGCGGTAATAGGCGATCACCTGCTGCACCTGCTCGGCGTTCGTGATCTTGATGTTGTCGATCTGCAGCACCACATCGCCCGCCTGGAGCGCGCTCGCCGGCCCGGCGGCGACCACCAGCGCGCCGCGCCCCACCCCGAGCTGGCGCTCCGCCTGGATCGCCGCAGTGACGGTGATCAGCTGCAGGTCGCCCATGCTGACGCGGGTCGCCCGCTCGGAGGGCAGCTCCACCGCGCGCAGGGTCGCGAGCTGCGCCTCGTCGCCCCGCCGCACCGCCACGCGCAGCGTGTCGCCCACGCCCAGGTCCAGGAGCGCGGCGTCCCAGTCGAGGAAGTTCCGGACCGGCCGGTCGCCGGCGCGCACGATCACGTCGCCCGCCCTGAGGCCCGCCCGATCGCCCGGCCCGCCGTCCACCACCGACCGGATCCCGACCCCGCGCTGGCGCCGCCAGTTCCCCTCGGTCCCCTCGACCACGTCGATCCCGGTCCATCCCCGGCGGACCCGGCCGTAGGCGCGGAGGTCGTGGGCGATCTTCAGCGCGCGCTCGATCGGGATCGCGAAGCCCAGTCCGACGTTCCCGCCGGACTGCGTCAGGATGAACGAGTTCACCCCGACCACCTCGCCGGTCGCGTTGACGAGGGGACCGCCCGAGTTCCCGGGATTGATGGCGGCGTCGGTCTGGATCATGTCCACGTAGAGGCCGGCCTGGTCCTCCGAGGGGAGGACGGAGCGCCGCAGCGCGCTCACGACCCCCGCGGTCACCGAGGGCTCGCTGTTGCCGAGGACGTAGCCGTACGGGTTGCCGATGGCCACGACCCAGTCGCCGATCACCAGGTCCGAGCTGCGCCCGGTGGGCGCGACCGGGAAGCCGGAGCCCTCGATCTTCACCACCGCGATGTCGGTGCGCGCGTCCTCGCCGAGCAGCCGCGCCTGGAAGTCGCGGCCGTCCCGCAGCGTCACGACGATGGAGTCGGCCCCCGCCACCACGTGCTGGTTGGTGATGATGAGCCCGTCGGCGCTCACGAGGAACCCGGAGCCGAGCCCCTCGACGCGCTGCATGTACCCGCCGGGGTTCATGAACTGCGAGAAGAAGTCGTTCGGCACCGCGCGCTCGCGCCGCACGACGTTGACGCTGACCACCGCCGGCGCCACGCGCGCAGCCGCCACGCTGATCGCCGAGTGCCGTCCGGCGCCGATCGGGTCGTAGCGCTGGGCGGCCGCCGGCGCGGCGCCGCACAGGGCCACGATCGCGAGGCCGGCCGTCACGCGGCTCACGGCGCCGCCGCGAAGACGTGGGTGGGGTAGCGTACGCCCACCAGGAAGAGCCCCTGCGGCGGGGCGGGGGGCGACGCTTCGCGGTTGTCCGTGCCCTCGAGCAGGTGGACCAGGTCGGACGCCGGGCGCCGCCCGCGGGCGATGTCCACCATCGCCCCGACCAGGAAGCGGACCATGTGCCTGAGGAAGCGGTTGGCTGTGATCCAGAACTCGAGGCCCGGAGCGTCCTCGCGCGCGAGCCACAGCGCCTCGAGGATGTCGCACCGGCAGTGATCCTGCTCGGGGCCCTTGGCCGAGAGTGCGCGGAACGAGTGCTCGCCGCGGAGCGCGCCGGCGGCGGCGGCGAGCCGCGCGACGTCGAGCGGGGCGGCCAGCGTCCACTCGTACCGGCTGCGGAACGGGGAGCGGCCCGCGGCGTCCGTGCCGACGCGGTAGCAGTACGTGCGCTC
>DATKLR010000149.1:0-3114 GCA_035542295.1 Gemmatimonadales bacterium
TCGATGCGGGCGGGCCGCTCGGACGCGGGCACCTCGTAGAGGTCGGCGTAGAACTCGATGTTCTCGCGGACGGTGAGGTCCTGATAGAGCCCGAAGCGCTGCGCCATGTAGGCGATGTGTTGCTTGACCCCCTCGGGATCGCGCGCGACGCTCACGCCGCCCACGATCGCATCCCCCGACGTCGGCCGCAGGACTCCCGCCAGCATCCGCAGGGTCGTCGTCTTCCCGGCGCCGTCGGGCCCCACCAGCCCGAACAGCGCCCCCCTGGGCACCTCGAGCGTCAGTCCATCCACGGCCATCACCTCGCGGAACTTGCGCGTGAGGTGGTCAGTGGAGATGGCAGAGTTCGGAACAGTCTGCAGTCTGGCAGCTGTCACTTGGAACCACTGCCAACTTGCCGTCTGGCAACTGTACTGTTCCCGCTCAGCTGCACGTCTGCCGGGATGCCCGGTTTCAGATCATATGTCGTGTCACTGATGATTCTCACCTTCACAGCGTAGACCAGTTTGACCCTCTCGTCCTTGGTCTGGACGTTCTTGGGCGTGAACTCCGCCTCGCTCGCGATGAAGCTCACCGTGCCCCGGTAGATTCGGCCCTTGTAGGTATCCGCGGTGATCGTGGCGCTCTCACCCAGGTGCACCGCGCCGATGCGGGTTTCCGGGATGTAGATCCGCACCCAGCGGTCGTTGAGGTTGGTGACCGTGAGCACCGGAGCGCCGGGCGAGACGGTCTCGCCGACCTCGCGGTCCTTCACCGTCACCACGCCGCCGAAGGGCGCGTGGATCACCGCATTGCCCAGGAGCGCATTGATCTGCTGGACCGTCGCGAGGGCGGCGGCCACGGCGGCGCGCTGGGCCTCAATCCGCTCGGGCCGGGGTCCGATCTCCAGCAGCTGGAGTGCCTGCGCGGCCTGGTCGTGCTGGCTCTGGGCGACGTCGAAGGCCAACTGCGCCTTGTCGAGCGTCTCCCGGCTCACGGCCCCGCCGTCGGACAGCCGCTTGGTGCGGTCCAGGTCCCGCTGCGCGTCCGCCAGTCGCTGGTTCGCGGCGGCGAGCTGGTCGCGCCCCTGCTGGACTTCCTGGGAGCGGGAGCCGCGCTCCAGCTCATTGAGGGTCGCCTGGGCGGCCGCGAGCTGTGCCGCGGCCTGCTGCCGCCGCGCGTTCAGCTCCGATTGGTCGAGCCGCGCCAGCTCCTGGCCGTCGGTCACGCGGTCGCCCTCGTCGACCAGGATCGTGTCGATCCGGCCCGCGGCCTCGAAGCCGAGCTGCGCGTCGGTCGCCTCGACCGTGCCAGAGGCGTCGAGCGGGCCATCGGCGCCGCGGCCCCTGAGGAGGAAGAACCACGCCGCGAACAGCACCACGGCGGCGCCGGCGGCGATCGGAAGTGCGCGCTTGCGGTTCATTGGGAAACCATCCTCGTCAGCCACTCGGGTGTCAGGACGCCGGTGACCCGGGCCAGCTCGATCCGGGCGGCGATCTCCGCGTGCCTGGCCTGGACCAGCGCCGCGCGGTTGGACAGCAGGGTCGCTTCGGCGTCCAGGTAGTCCGTTTCGGTGCCGGAGCCGACCTGTACGCTCAGGAGCCGGATCCGCTCCACCTCTGCCGACTGCGCCACCGCCGTGACCAGCGCGTCCACCGTCGCGCGCGCGGCGGTCACGGTCGCCAGCGCGCCGTCCACGCTCAGCTCGGCGGCCTGCTGGGCCGCGCGGAGCTGCTCGCCCGCGGCCCGTGCGTCGGCTTCGGTCCGCTTGATCGCGCTGCCGCGGCTGCCGCCCGTGAAGATCGGGTAGGAAAGCTGGAGTCCCGCATTCCACCACGGCCGGTAGCCCGTGAAGGTGTGGCCGTTCTCGACGTAGGCCGCGGTGAGCTGCAGCTGCGGAAGGAGCGTGGCCCGCGCCACTCCCGCCCCCGCGGCGGCCGCCTCGGCGGAACGGCGCGCCTGCGCCACGTCCGGGCTGTTCTGCTCGGCGGTCGCCACCAGGGCTGCCCTGTCGGCTACCGCCGTGTCGGCGAGCTGGACCGGCCCGAGCTCGGCCCTGACCGTCTCCACGGGCAACGCCACCAGCTGGGCGAGATCGCGCTCCGCGACGTCGAGCTGCGCCCGCGTGCCGACCTCGTCGGCGCGGGCCCGGGACGCCTGCGCCGCCAGCTGCAGGACCTCGACATGCGCAGCCTTTCCCTGTGCTTCGACCTGGGCGATCCGGCGGGACTCGGCCTCGAGAGCCGCGAGCTCCTGCTCCTGGGCCTGGAGGACGCCCTGGGTGGTGAGGACGCGGAGGTACGCGTTCGCCACGCGCGAAACGAGGGCCGCCGACGCTGCGTCGAGCGCCGCATCCGCCTTGCGTTCCTGCGCTTGCGCCAGCCGAAGCTGCGAGGTGCGCCCGCCGAAGTCGAAGAGCGTGTAGCCGAGGCTGAGCGACGCCTGGCTCAGCGTCGAATTGAAGAGCGGCAGGTTGGTGAAGCTGATGCCCGAGAGCGGGTAGACCAGGTTCCCGATCTTGTACTGGGTCGCCGAGAAGCCGACGGCGAGGCGCGGAAACAGGGGGGCCCGGGCCTCTCCGACGGACGCAGCGGCGGCCGCCTGGTTGTCACGGGCCGCGGCGACGCCGGGTTGGCTCACCAGCGCCCGGCGCACGGCGTCGGCCAGACTCAGGCGCGTGGTGTCCTGGAGGCCGAGGACCGCGGCCAGGATGAGGGGCGCGATCATACGACGATCCCCGGCGCGGCGGCCTCCGGCGCGCTCGCGGACGCGGCGCCGCCGTTCGGGGCCGCCAGCGCCCTCTTCGTGTTGGTGATCACGGTGTCGGCGATCATCTCGCGGATGGCCGGGTCGCCCGGGTCCCTGCCCAAGGCATGCCGGAGGGCCTTGGCCGCCAGGGCCAGGAAGAGGGGTTGGCCGGCGACGCTCAGCGCGAGCAGATGGGGTTCGCCCGGCCGGATGCTGCCGTCTGCCTGCCCCTCGGCCACTATCCGCCCGAACGACTCGACGTTCCGGCGGATGACGCGGGCGACGGGCTCCGGGAGCGGCCGGTCCGAGGCCAGCTCCCGGAGGATGAGGCGCGGCATCTCCGGGTGCTGCCAGATGTGCTCCATGAAAGCCCGCATCGCCGTCGCG
>DATKLR010000150.1:0-4103 GCA_035542295.1 Gemmatimonadales bacterium
AGCTGCTGGCGGCCGCGCTCGGCGTCGCGGGCCGCGTGATCAAGCACCGCATCGTGTATCGCGTCGGGCGCACGCGCATCCACCTGGACGAGGTGCGGGACCTGGGGCACTTCCTCGAGCTGGAGGTCGAGCTCGCGCCCGGAGAACCGACCGACCTTGGCGTGCGCGAAGCGAAGCGGCTTGTCGGCCTGCTCGACCTCGGCGAGGAAACGCTGATCGGCGTGGCGTACGTGGACCTGCTGTCCCGCCCCAGGTGAGCGCCGCAGGGCTTTAGAGCAGGTGTTTCAGCACCACGATGCAGCCGGCGAGCAAGCTGAGGACCAGGATCGCCGGGCGCAGCCACCCGCGGTCCATCAATCGTGTGAGCCGGCCCGAGAGCAGGAAACCGACCAAGGCGCCGGGCAGGAGCACGGGCGTGAGCCGCAGCTCCGTGGGTCCGAACTTGCCGGCCCACGCGAGTCCGCCGATGGAGATGGCGGTGCCGACGACGAAGAACGCCGAGAGCGTCCCGCGCACGACCTGGCCGCTCTCGCGCTGGTAGAGGAGGGCGATCGGCGGCCCTCCGATCGCCGCCGTCGTGCCGAAGAAGCCGGAGAGCGCGCCGGCGCCAAGGAATCCCGCCCGCGTCAGGCGCACCTCGAGGCCGACCGCGCTGATCAGGGCGCCGAGGATCACCACGATCCCGAGCGCGGTCTCGAAGCGCGCCTGAGAGATGCCGCGGATGAACAACGCCGCGGCGACCGTGCCGGCGAAGCGGCCGACCAGGGACCACGCCAGGTAAGCGAAGCGGATGCCCCGCCACTCGCGCCCCGTGAGCGCGAGGATGAGGCAGAAGGCTGTGGCCAGCAGGGGGCCGGGGACCAAGCGGGGATCGATGAGCAGCAGCAGCGGAGCGGCGATGGTTCCGACGCCGAAGCCGACCGTTCCCTGCGAGAGGGCGCCCACGGCCACCACACCCGAGGCCAGCACGGCGGACGCGAGAGTCACGGGCCTACCCTATGGGCGTACCGCATCGGACGATAGACACTCCGCACTGGCGCCCCGCACGGCCCGTGCCACCGCGCCGGAGGAGACTGACGTGGCACCGCTCGCGTTCCTCGCGCCGCCCGCACTTCCCTTGCCCCATGATGGGGCACCGCAGTCCCGCTAGACGCCGGTCGGGCACGACGTAGATTCCGGCGCCGTGACGGTTGCCGTCCTCCCTTCCCCGAACATAGCGTGAGCAGCCCCGCCCCCGCCTCCGCCTCCGGCCGCGGCCCGCTGCTCGAGATCCGGGATCTCACGGTCCTGTTCACCGCGCCCGACGGCGTCGCGCGCGCGGTGGACGGGATCGACCTTGTGGTCGGCGAGGGGGAGACCGTGGGCCTGGTCGGCGAGTCAGGATGCGGGAAGAGCGTCACGGCACTCGCGGTGCTCCGCCTCGTGGAGCCGCCGGGCCACATCGCCCACGGGAGCAGCGTGCGCCTCGAGGGCCGGGACCTGCTCGCCCTGGGAGCGAAAGAGATTCGCGCCGTGCGCGGCAACCACGTCGCGCTGGTCTTCCAGGAGCCGCTCAGCGCCCTGAACCCGGTCCTCACGATCGGCGACCAGATTGCTGAAGGGATCCGCGCGCACGAGCACGTGTCGCGGAGCACGGCGCGGTGGCGCGCGGTCGAGATGCTGACGGCCGTCGGGGTCCCGGACGCGGCGCGGCACGCCGCCGCCTACCCGCACCAGCTTTCCGGCGGGATGCGCCAGCGGGCCCTCATCGCGATGGCGCTGGTGTGCCACCCCAAGCTGCTCCTCGCGGACGAGCCGACGACGGCGCTCGACGTCACGATCCAGGCGGAGATCCTCGAGCTGCTGGACCGCCTCCAGCAGAAGCTCGGGATGGCCGTACTGCTGATCACGCACAACCTCGGGATCGTGGCCGAGCGCACGCACCGGGTCTACGTGATGTACGCGGGCCAGATCGTCGAGGAGGCCTCCACGGAGCGGCTTTTCGCGCGTCCGACGCACCCCTACACCGAAGGGCTGATGGGCGCCGTGCCCTCGCTGGAAGAGCGGAAGGAGCGACTGCAGGCGGTGCCCGGTCAGGTGCCGCCGGCCACCGCGTGGCCCTCGGGGTGCCGCTTCCATCCCCGGTGCCCCTTCAAATGGTCCAAGTGCGAGACGGAGCTGCCGGAGCTGCTGGAGGTCGAGCCGGGACATCGGGCGAGGTGCTGGCTCGTGAATGAACCGCATAGGCGTGAGAAGTGAGCCGTGAGGGGTGAGAGGTGATCCCCGCTCCGCTGGTCGAAGTCCGGGACCTGATCACGCACTTCTCCCGGCGCGCGGGACTGCTGGGCACCCGGAAGGAGACGGTGCAGGCGGTGAACGGCGTGTCGCTCGAGGTCGCGCGCCGCGAGACGCTGGGCCTGGTGGGCGAGTCCGGGTGCGGGAAGACGACGCTGGGGCGCACGATCCTGCGGCTGATCGAGCGTACCAGCGGCGAAGTGCGGTTCGACGGCGAGGACGTGTTCGGACTCGACCCGGAGGCGCTGCGGCGGCTGCGCCGGCGGATGCAGATCATCTTCCAGGACCCGTACGCATCGCTGAACCCCCGGATGTCCATCGGCCGCGCGGTGAGGGAGGGGATCGAGGTGCACCGCCTCGCCTCCGGCCGGGAGGCGGAGCGGCGGGTCGCGGCGCTGCTCGAGGAGGTGGGCCTGTCGACCGACGCGGCGCGGCGCTACCCGCACGAGTTCTCGGGCGGCCAGCGCCAGCGGGCCGGGATCGCGCGCGCCCTGGCGGTCGAGCCCGAGTTCGTCGTGTGCGACGAGCCGGTGTCCGCGCTCGACGTGAGCGTGCAGGCGCAGGTGCTGAACCTGCTCGCCGATCTCCAGGCGCGGCGCGGCCTCTCCTACCTCTTCATCTCGCACGACCTCGCCGTCATCCGCCACATCGCGCCGCGGGTCGCCGTCATGTACGTCGGCCGGATCGTGGAGGAGGGGCCGTCCGAGAGCATCTACGCGCGAGCGCTCCACCCGTACACGCAGGCGCTCCTCTCGGCAGTGCCGGTGCCGGACCCGAAGACCAGGCGCCGGCGGATCGTGCTTACCGGCGAGCCCCCGTCGGCGGTGCGTCCACCGGCCGGATGCCCCTTCCACCCGCGCTGCCAGCACCCCGCCAAGGACGAGACCTGCCGCACCGCGCTACCGGCCCTGCGCGAGCTGCAGCCCGCTCATCGCGTGGCCTGCCACAAGGCCGACGCGTGAGGGCGCGGTGACGGTCGCCGTTCTCGCCCTGCTTCTGGTCGTCGTGGCGCTGCTGGTGGCGCTGCTGCTGCGCCGCCCCCCCGACCCCTCCGCGATGCTGCAACAGCAGCTCATCGAGATGCGGGGCCGGCTCGACGCGCTGGTCGGCTCGCAAGGCTCCGCGGTGGGGGACGTACGCGAACGGCTGGGCCGGCTCGCCGAGGCGACGCAGAGGCTCGAGGATATCGGCGCGAGCGTCGCGGCGCTGCAGGAGCTGCTCAAGGTACCGCGCATGCGCGGCACGCTCGGCGAGATGTGGCTCGAGGAGCTGCTGCGTCAGATCTTCCCCGCCAGCCTCTATGAGATGCAGCACCAGTTCCGGTCGGGCGAGCGCGTGGACGCCGTGCTCAAGGTGGGCGACCGGCTGATGAGCGTCGACTCCAAGTTCCCGCTCGAGGCCTGCCAGCGCATGCTCGCCGCCGAGGGGGCGGCCGCCGACGCCGAGCGCCGTGCGTTCCGCAAGTCGCTCCGCGCGCGGATCGACGAGATCGCGGACAAGTATATCCGCCCGGACGAAGGCACGTTCGAATTCGCGCTGATGTACATCCCCGCCGAGAACGTGTACTACGAGGCCGTGATCCGCGGAGAGGAGGTCGAGGGCGGAGAGAGCCTCGTGGCCTACGCCCTCCGCCGGAAGGTCATCCCCGTCTCGCCCAACACCTTCTACGCCTATCTCGCGGCCGTTCTCCACGGATTGCGCGGCCTCGAGGTCGAGAAGCAGGCGCAGCAGATCCTGGAGTCGCTGGGCGGGCTGAGGCAACAGCTCGCGAAGTTCGAGGAAGCGTACCGTCTCGTCGGGAAGCATCTGGAGTACGCCGCCCGTCAGTA
>DATKLR010000151.1:0-20208 GCA_035542295.1 Gemmatimonadales bacterium
CGCATCGACGCGCTCGTTGCCGCCGGCGGCGAGGGGTATCAGTTCGCGATGCGCCAGCAGCCCGCCTGGAGCGCGGGGCTCGGCGTCGTGAACCCTCACGTTCACGCGAAGGTCATGAGCGTGGACGGCCGGGTCTGCTCCGTCGGCAGCGCGAACCTCGACATCACCGCCGGCTACTGGGAGAACGAGCTGATGCTCATCGTGGAGGACGAACCGATCACCCGCGCGCTCGAGACGCGCATCGACGAGCTGATCGCCGGCTCGCAGCGGATCGATAGCAACGACCGGGCGTGGCAGCTCACGGCGCGGCGCCGCCAGTGGATGCGGCACTGGCCGGGCGTGCTGTCGGTCTGAAGCGCGAGTCGGGGATTCACTCCTGATCGCCGAACTCGGTGACCCGTCCCTTCGGCCGGAGTGCGGCAATGTACTGATGCGGGGCGTGAGCGTTCATCGAGTAGCGTGAGGCATTGCGCTGCTTCGCCGTGGCGACCAACGCCAGGACCGAGCCGGGAATCTGGCGAATGCCCTTGAGCTGAGCCACCGGCTGGTCCGATTCCACCCACTCGTTGTTCGCGAATCGATACTCGTGCCCGAAGTGGGCGAAGCGTCCCCAGGCCAGAGGGGGAAGAGCGGGGATGGGATCGCGGGCGTTGACGTGACGAAACACCTTCCGGGCGACCGCGCGGGCGACTGCAGGCAGCGGCTCGCCCGCCGTCAACGGTTGGCCGAAGGTGTAGACGGCGCGCAGCTTGTCGGCGATCGCACGCTGTTCGGCATTCCCGGCAATCGAGAGTGAGAACAGCGCCGCCAATGCACCGCCGAGGCTGTGGCCCGTCACGTACAACGCCTGCATCGGATAGTCGAGATCTTTCTCGGGATGGGACAGCGATCGTCCTCGCAGGGCCAGCTGCAGCTCGTTGATGACCTCCCATTGTGTGGCACGAAGGTTCCGATAGAACCCGGCATGGACGCCGAGCGCTTCGCCGTCGAGCACGAGCGAGGCGGCGCCGACGTCGGCATCTGCCAGCCAGTTGGGGAGGCTCGCAGGCTCGGTGCCTCGATAGCTGAGGATCACCACCCGGCCGCAGCGGCTCTGCACGAGATACACGGTCGACAGGATGAACATGGCGTCGACCGTTTGCGCCACACGGACACACGCGCTATCCTCGAGTCCGAGTCTGGACATGATCGTGGCCAGAGTCTCGATATCGGAGTACGAGTAGCCGGCAGCGGTAGCGAGGACGTGCGCCACAGTGGCGTCGCGAGCGACGCGGTCCCGATCGTGCGCGGCAAGAAGGTCCGGCACGAGGTTGTCATAGACGGGGAACGGGTGCCCGCATCGTCCGCCCAGCAGTCGCTCCAGAGTCATCGGCGCCGCCTTTCCGTTCGTCCAACAATATGTCGGGGCATCCGATGACGGCAGGGCGGGTCTTCCGCGTCGCCGCGGGCGCGGGATTCCAACGGAGCCTTGCGCCGAACGGCCGCTCGCTCGCACGTTAACCGCACATCCGTCCAGCCTTTCCGATCGAGGAGGTAGCTGATGACCACGGCACCATGTCGTGCCGTCGCGGCAATCGTCGTTGGGCTCGCACTCGCGGGCCCCGCCGCCCGGCTCGCCGCCCAGGCAGGGCCCACCACCGCCGAGGATTCGGTGCGCGCGATGGAGGAGGCCCGCGGCCAGGCGCTGCTCCAGGCGGACACCGTCGCCCTCTCCCGGATGGTGGCGCCGGAGTTCACGGAGGTGTCCCGGCTCGGGACGCTGCGAACGCGGGCCGACAACATTCGCGACATCGCGAGCGGTCAGCTGAAACTGACCTCGGTGCGTTACGACAGCCTCGCGGTGCGGATCTACGGGGACGTCGGGGTGCTGCAGGGCATCGCCGACAACGTCGGGACCTTCCGCGGCTTCCCATTCACCGGCAGGATCCGGTACACGCGCGTCTTCGTGCGCCGGGACGGCCGGTGGCAGGCGGTCGCGATGCAGCAGACGGCGATGCAGCAATAAGCGCTGGACCCACCCCGGTGCGGATCCACGACGTGACCCGGAGACACCATGGCTGACGTGGAAGTCCGCGCATCGCCCATCGAGGGCCAGGGCCTGTTCGCCGCCCGGGCCTTCAGGGTAGGCGAGCGCATCCGGCGGATCAACGTCGTGCGCGAAGTCACCGCCGTGGCGCCCCTCCGGGAGGACCTGGGCGAGCGGCAGGACCACTGTGACTACCCCGACGGCCGGGTGGTCCTGCTGGGCTTCCCGGACCGCGCCACCAACCACAGCTGCGACCCCAGCGCCTGGGTGCTCTACGAAGGGGAAGGGGCCTGGCTGGTCGCCCGCCGGGACCTCGCCCCCGGGGACGAGATCACCTGCGACTACAACATCAACATCGCCGGAGGCACGTCCTGGCCCTGCCACTGCGGCGCCGCCCGCTGCCGTGGCGAGACCACGGGGGACTTCTTCAGCCTGCCCCTGGAGATCCAGCGCGAGTACCGGCCGCTCCTGGCCGACTGGTTCGTGCGCCGCCACGCAGAGCAAGTCGCAGCCCTGGATGCGAAGGCACATTAGGCGCCTTCGACATCGCTTGAGGTCGCGCGCCGAATCTATTGTGGAGTAAGGCGTTACGCGGTATGATTGAAGGCCAATGTTACGCGTGGCCGCCATCGCTCCCGACTCCATCGGCGCCCAGCTCGGCCTCCAGCGCGGAGACGAGCTGCTGGCCATCAACGGCCGCGAGCTGGTGGACTTCCTGGACTGGGAGTTCATGGCCGCGGACGAGCAGTTCCGTCTGGACACCCGCACGGCGGCGGGGGCTGCGCGCAGCTTCGACGTCGAGCGCTCCGACGGCGTTCCGCTCGGCGTGGCGCTGGAGCCCCCCAAGATCCGCCGCTGCAACAACCGCTGCGACTTCTGCTTCGTGGACGGGAATCCGGACGGGGCACGGAAGGCGCTCCTGATCCGGGATGACGATTACCGTCTCAGCTTCCGCTACGGGAACTTCGCCACCCTCTCGAACCTGAAGGACAAGGACGTCCGGCGGATCCTGGAGTACCGGCTCTCGCCGCTCTACGTGTCGGTGCATGCGACCGACCCGGAGATCCGGCGCGTGCTGCTTCGGAATCCGAAGGCGCCCGCGATCCTGCCTCAGCTCGAGATGTTCGCCGCGGGCGGGATCCAGTTCCACACGCAGATCGTGATGGTGCCGGGGGTCAACGACGGGGCCGTAATGGAGCGGTCGCTCGGCGACCTCTATGCCTTCGGGGCGCCGGTCTTGAGCGTCTCCGTGGTGCCGGTGGCTCTGACCGCGCACTCGAAGCTGGACAGGGTGCGCGCCCCGACGCGCGAGGAGGCGCGCCGCGCCCTGCGCTCGGTGCAGAAGTGGGCGGCACGCTCGCGGGGCGAGCGGCGGGAAGGGTGGGTGTACGGCTCCGACGAGCTGTACATGCTCGCCGGCGAGCCGTTCCCCCCGGCCGACGCGTACGACGGCTTCCAGCAGGTCGAGAACGGCGTCGGCGCCGTGCGCTACCTCCAGAAGCTGATCGCGGAGGACCAAGGGGAGCTGGGCGCCGGCGCGCTGGCTGGCC
This sequence comes from Gemmatimonadales bacterium, assembly GCA_035542295.1. Classification (GTDB taxonomy): domain Bacteria; phylum Gemmatimonadota; class Gemmatimonadetes; order Gemmatimonadales; family JACORV01; genus Fen-1245. The sequence continues at coordinate 3,577 of DATKLR010000151.1, forward strand.
GGCGCGTGCTGGTGCTGACCGGCACCGCGATGGGCTCCCTGATGCCCGAGGTCCTCGCATCGCTCGCGAAGGCGACGGGCGCCCGGTTCGACTGCGTGGCGCTGGGAAACTCCTTCTTCGGGCCGAGCGTCACGACCGCGGGGCTGCTGGCGGGCGCCGACTTCCGGCGGGCGCTCGACGCGCCGGAGCCGGGCGTGCGCTACGACCTCGCGCTGCTCCCAGCCGAAGCGGTGAACGACGACGGCGTATTCGTGGACGACCTCTCGTTCGCCCAGCTGGAGGCCGCCGCCCCGATGCCGATCAGGCTCTCGTACCACTTCACCGACGCACTCGGCGCGGAGGCCGCGTGAACGCGCCGGACAGGAGCCGACGCGCCGAGGACGCGGCAGCCGCGCCGCCCGCAGGATCTCGTCGTGACGCGGGTGCCACCGCGGCCACGGTGGCGGTCATCGGCCGGCCCAACGTCGGCAAATCCACGCTGTTCAACCGGATCGTGGGCGGCCGGGCGGCGATCGTGGACGAGCGCCCCGGCTCGACCCGCGACCGGCACTTCGCGAAGGCCGAGTGGAACGGGCGCCTGTTCTGGCTCGTGGACACCGGGGGCCTCTTGCCTACGTCGGACGAGCCGATGGACGCGGCGATCCGGACGCAGGTGGAGATGGCGGTCGGCGCAGCGGACCTGATCCTGCTCCTGGTGGACGTCGAGGTGGGACCCGCGCCGGTGGATCAGGAGATCGCCGAGTACCTGCGGGGGAAGGGGAAGCCGGTGGTACTGGCGGCCAACAAGGCGGACGCGCTGGCGAAGGAAGCCCGGCACCTCGCCTTTTACGAGCTGGGGCTCGGCGACCCGATCCCCGTCTCGGCCGCCACGGGCAAGGGTGTGGGCGACCTGCTGGACGCGGTGACCGCGGCGCTGCCGCCGGGCCCGCCCGCCGCGGTGCAGCCGGGGCTCGCGATCGCGGTGGTGGGGCGGCCCAACGTCGGCAAATCGAGCCTCGTGAACAAGCTCCTGGGACAGGAGCGTTCGATCGTCGCGCCGGAGCCCGGCACGACCCGGGACGCTATCGACACGCCGTTCGACTACCGGGGCCGCGTCCTCACGTTCGTGGACACGGCGGGGCTCAGGCGCCGCGGGAAGATCGACGAGGCGGTCGAGTTCTATGCGCTCCTCCGGACTCAGCGCGCGATCGAGCGTGCGGACGTGTGTGTGATCGTGGTGGATGCCGCCGAGGGGCTGCACACGCAGGACCTCAAGGTGGCGGCGCAGGCGTGGGACGCGGGCACCGGCCTGGTCGTAGCCGTGAACAAGTGGGACCTCGTGGAGAAGGACACGAAGACGGCCGAGGCCGGCCGCAAGAAGGCGATCGAGCGGGCGCCGTTCCTTGAGAACGTGCCGTTCGTCTATGTGTCCGCGCTCACGGGCCAGCGGGTGCCGAAGGTGCTCGAAGCGGTGGTGGAGGTGGCGGAGGCGCGTGGCGCGCGCGTGCAGACGGCGTTGGTCAACCGCGCGATCGCGGAGATGACGGCCGAGCGCCAGCCCCCGCAGGCCGGCGGCGCCGAGGTGAAGCTCCTCTACGGCTCGCAGATCGGCGAGGCGCCACCCACGTTCGCGATCGTCGCCTCACGCCCGGACGAGATCACGGACGCCTACCGGCGGTTCGTGATCAACGGGCTCCGGGCGCGGTTCGGGTTCCTCGGCACGCCGATCCGCGTGAAGTTCACCCGCCGGCGCCGCGGGGGGGTGGCCTGATGGCTCCCGTGCCGCTCTCGGCAATCCTCTGGTTGCCGTGCGCCTACCTCCTCGGCGCGATCCCCACGTCGTACCTGGTGGCGCGTGCCATGCGCGGCGTGGACCTGCGTGAGTTCGGCAGCAGGAACCTCGGCGCCACGAATCTCTACCGGCTGGTCGGGTGGGGCGGGGCGATTCCGGCGGCGCTGTTCGACGTCGCGAAGGGCGCCGGCCCCGTGCTGCTCTGGCTCGGCCTCGGTCGGTCTCCTGCCTGGTGGGCCCTGGTGGTCGGATGCGCGGCGGTGCTGGGGCACGTCTTCTCGCCGTTCGTGCGCTTCCGCGGCGGCAAGGGAGTCGCGACTGCCGCCGGCGTCTTCCTCGCCTACGTGCCGCTGGCGATCGCGGCCGATGCCCTCGTGTGGATCGGTCTGGTGGCGGCGACGGGGTACGTGTCCGTCGGCTCGGTGGCCGCCGCCGTCGCCTTCCCGGTCCTCGTGGCGGTGCTCTATCCCAGCCGGCCGGAGGGGCTCTGGGCCGCGGTGGCGGTTGCGCTGTTCGTGATCTTCAACCACCGGTCGAACCTGCGGCGTCTGATTGCCGGCACCGAGTCGCGGTTCGGCGGCCGCGGAAAGGTCGGGTCATGACGCGCGTGGCGGTCGTGGGGGCCGGGAGCTGGGGCACGACGCTGGCCAACCTGCTGTGCGGCCGCGGCGATTCGGTGGCGCTATGGGCGTTCGAGCCGGAGGTGGCGGAAGAGATCAACCGCCGGCATCGGAACGATCTGTTCCTCCCCGACGCGCCGCTCCTGCCGGCGCTCACGGCCACCAACGACCTCGGCGCCGCGCTCGAGGGCGTGACGCTCGTGGTATCCGCCGCGCCCTCGCATGCCGTGCGCAGGGTGATGGCGGCCGCGGCGCCGTATCTCGCGCCCGGAGCGCTGGTGGTGAGCGCCTCGAAGGGGCTGGAGCCGGAGACGCACAAGCGAATGACGGAGGTGCTGGCGGAAGTGCTCCCGCGGGCCCCGCTCGCGGCGCTCTCCGGGCCGACGTTCTCCCGGGAGGTCTACGAGCGCCAGCCGACCGCCGCAGTGGCGGCATCCGCCGCTCCCGAGAGCGCGCGCCGCGCGCAGGAGGCGATCAGCGCTCCGTATTTCCGGCTCTATACCAACGACGACGTCGTCGGGGTCGAGCTGGCCGGCGCGCTCAAGAACGTGGTGGCCATCGCGGCGGGAATCCTCGACGGGCTGGGGATGGGCAACAACACGCGTGCGGCCCTCATCACGCGGGGTCTGGCGGAGATCACGCGGCTCGGCGTCGCGCTCGGCGCCAGGCCGGCCACCTTTGCCGGGCTGGCGGGCATGGGCGATCTGCTGATGACGGCCACCGGCGCGCTGTCGCGCAACCGCAGCCTCGGCATCGAGGTCGGCGAGGGGAAGCCGCTGGACGAAGTGCTCGCCCGCCGGCTCTCGGTGGCCGAGGGCGTGGGGACCGCGCGGGCCGCGGTGGAGCTGGCCGCGAAGGCGGGCATCGAGCTGCCGATCGCGCGGGAGGTGGCCAGCGTGCTGTTCGAAGGCAAGCCGCCGCGCCAGGCGATGAAGGACCTGATGGAGCGCTCGCTCAAGAGCGAGACCTGGAGCTGACCGTGACTGAACCGGTCCAGGAGTTCTTCTCGATCGGCGAGGTCTGCAGCCTCACCGACCTGAAGCCGCACGTCCTGCGCTACTGGGAGAGCCAGTTCCGCTTCCTGAATCCCGCCAAGAATCGGTCCGGGAACCGGGTGTACCAGCGGCGCGAGATCGAGCTGATCATGCTGGTGAAGCACTTGCTCTACTCGGAGAAGTACACGATCGAGGGGGCGCGCCAGCGCATCGAGCACTACCGGCGCACCGGTGAGCTGAAGCCGGCGGCGCGCCGGGCCCTCGCGCTCGAGACGGTCCGGGACCTCAGGGCCGAGCTGGAGCGCGTGCTGCAGGTCCTGGACGGCGAGAAGGCCCAGGGCCGTGAGTGACGGCGGCGCGCCGGCGGCTGTCGCCGTCGTCATCCCCGCCTATCGCGTCGCCGCGGCGCTAAGCGGCGTACTCGAGCGGGTGCACGACGCCGCGCCCGGGGCTCAGGTCGTGGTGGTGGACGACGGGTCGGACGACGACACGGCTGCGGTGGCGGCATGCGCCGGCGCCGTCGTGCTGCGGCATCCGGAGAACCGGGGCAAGGGGTGCGCGCTGGCCTCGGGGCTGGGTGCGGCCGTGGCTCTCGGTGCCGGCGTCGTGGTGACGATGGACGCCGACGGGCAGCACGCCCCGGAGGCGATCCCGCTGCTGGTCGCGTCCCTGGCGGAGCCCGGTTGGGATCTGGTGGTGGGCTCCCGGGCGCGCAACGGCCGCATGCCCGCCGGGCGGCAGCTGAGCAATTGGCTCTCGAGCGCGCTCATCTCGCGCGCCGTGGGGTTCAGGGTCCCGGATTCCCAATCGGGCTTTCGCGCCATGCGGCGCGAGGTGGCCGTGGCCGTCCGGCCCAGAGGCTCGCGCTACGAGTTCGAGACCGAGTTCCTGTTCCTCGCCGCGCGCCTGGGCTTCCACGTCGGTGCGATCAGCGTGCCCACCGTCTACGACGGCGCGCCGAGCCACTTCCGCTACGGCGCGGACACGCTTGCCGTGGCGTCGGTGTTCGTCCGGCACTGGCGCGGGGTGCTCGCGGGACCTGGAGCGGAACGATGAGAATCCTCTGCACGAATGACGACGGCCTCCACTCGCGGGGCCTCGAGCTCCTGACCGAGCTATGCGCGGCCTTGGGCGAGGTGTTCTGCGTCGCGCCCGACCGTGAGCAGAGCGCCACCAGCCATTCCCTGACGCTGCACCGGCCGCTCCGGGCCATCCCGCGCGGGCATCTCCGCTGGCAGGTGGATGGGACGCCCACCGACTGCGTGGTGCTGGCGCTGGGGGCGCTGCTGACGCCGCCGCCCGACGTCGTCGTCGCCGGGATCAATCACGGGCCCAACATGGGCGAGGACGTGCTCTACTCGGGCACGGTGGCCGCGGCGATGGAAGCGCAGATCCTCGGCGTGCCCGGCATCGCCGTGTCGTTCGCCGGCTCGGAGTACGACCTGATCCCGTCGCATCGCGACGGCGTCCAGCGGCTGCTGCGGCGGATCCTCGCCGTCGAGCGCCTGCCGCGGCAGACGCTGCTCAACATCAACCTGCCGCCGATCCCGGGCGACGCGGTGCGCGGCGTCCGCGTCACGACGCTGGGCAAGCGCATCTACGACGGGTCGCTCTCCCGGATGAAGGACCCGTGGGGGCGCGAGATCTTCTGGATCGGCGGCGGCCGGCTGGACTGGTCGGGCGGGGACGAGGTGGACTTCAAGGCGGTCGAGGACGGCTTCATTTCGGTGACGCCGCTCCATGCGGACCTGACGGGGTTCGAGCTGCTGGAATCGGTGCGGTCGTGGCGGCTGGGCGCGTAGCCGACCCCTACGCGGCGCACCGCGCCCGGCTGGTCGCGGCGGTGCGGGCGCGGGGCATCACCGACGCCGCGGTGCTGGGCGCGGTCGGCGCCGTGCCGCGGCACCTCTTCGTCCCGCGCGCCCTCGAGCCGCGGGCGTACGAGGACACGGCACTCCCGATCGGCAACGGCCAGACGATGAGTCAGCCCTCGATGCAGGCGCGATGCCTCGCCGCGCTGCGGCTCCGGGGACATGAGAAGGTACTTGAGGTCGGCACCGGCTCGGGTTACCAGACCGCGCTGCTGGCCCGCCTCGCGGCCCAGATCTTCTCGATCGAGCGTGTCGTCCGGCTGCGGGAGGCCGCGCTGAGGGCGCTGCAGGCCGCGGGCGTCCAGAACGTCTCGCTGCTGCTGGGCGACGGCACGCTGGGGTGGCGGGACTACGCTCCGTACGACGCGATCGTCGTCGCGGCCGCGTCCCCCGAGGTTCCGCAGCCGCTGCTGGACCAGCTCGTCCCCGGCGGCCGCATCCTCCTCCCGCTGGGAGAGAAGGGGAATCAGGTGCTGACGCTCGTCACTGCGGCGGACGCGGGCACGCGGCGCGAGCCGCTGGCCGACGCGCGGTTCGTGCCCCTGCTCGGGACCTTCGGCTTCGATGCTTGAGCGGTTCCTGACCTGGCTCGTCGACACGATCGGCGCCCTGGGCTACCCGGGCATCGCCGTGCTCATGGCGATCGAGTCGTCGGTCATCCCGCTCCCCTCCGAAATGGTGATGCCGCCGGCCGGCTACCTCGTGGCGATGGGACGGATGAATGCGGCGCTGGCGCTGGGCGCCTGCATCCTGGGCGGGCTGCTCGGCTCCTACGCGAACTACTGGATCGCCTCCCGGGTGGGACGCTGGTTCTTCGTGCGCTACGGCCGCTGGGTGCTCGTCAGCGAGCGGTCGTTGGAACGCTCGGAGCGGTTCTTCCAGAAGCACGGGCCGATCGCCGTCTTCATCTCGCGCCTCTTTCCGGTCCTGCGCCACCTCGTCTCGATCCCCGCGGGAATCGCCCGTATGCCGGTGGGACGGTTCTTAGTGTACACCGGCGCCGGCGCAGGCCTTTGGGGCGGGATCCTGATGGCGATCGGCTGGGTCATCGGCAAGGAGGGGCGGGCGCTGTCGCGGGAACAGATCGCGACCTATTCGCACCGGGCCGTCATGATCCTGATCCCGGCCGTCGCGGTGCTGATCGCGGCGTACGTCATCCGGCACCGGCGCCGCATCCGGGCGGAGCGTGGGGCTGGCGTGGGGGCAGGGACGGGGCAGGGGGAGGGAAGCGCGGCAGGAGGGCAGGCGTGATGGCGGCGCCGGAAGGAGGGAGCCCGAAGCTCGTGGGCCGTCGCTGGGTGCTGAGGGGGCGGGTCCAGGGCGTGGGGTTCCGGTGGTTCGTGTTGAACCGCGCCCAGGCGCTCGGCGTCCGGGGGTGGGTCCGGAACACGGAGGACGGGGATGTGGAGGTGGTCGCGTTGGCGTCGGCCGCAACGATCGACCAGCTTGATGCGCTGCTCGCGAAAGGCCCGCCGGGTGCCTATGTCACGGAGGTGCGGCGGGATGAGATTCAACAGGAGCTTGTTGATGGTAAGTCGTTTACTGTCAAACACTAAGACCGTGTGTGCACAGGGCGCCCAAGATGCCATGTGAAAAGAGGGTGCACGGGGAAGAGTGAGAGGTGAGGCGTGAGACGTGAGAGGGCGACGTGAGACGTGAGTTGCCTCTCACGCCTTTTCATTCGTGCGATAGCTGGCGACATTCAATGGCTATCCATCAGGCCCCTGTAGCTCAGCATGGATAGAGCAGCGGTTTCCTAAACCGTTGGCCGGGTGTTCGAGTCACCCCAGGGGCATCACCTTCATCCGGGCAGATCAGAGGGACCGAGACGTCCATGGGTGCGCCGCTTCCTGCTGGCACGACTCCCGCCGCGCAACGCGACTGGGGCGAGTTCCTCAAGACCCACGCGCGCGAGGTGGCCTACGGCGCGGCCGCGGTGGTGATCGTCGGCGTCGCCGTGTGGCTGTACGTCACGTCGGAGCAGCGGAAGCAGCTCTTCGCGGCCCAGGCGCTGACCCAGGCGCGCGCGGAGGCGGAGGCGGGGAACCTGCCGCTGGCGGCCAGCGACCTGCGCCGGCTGGTGGACCGCTACAGCGGGACGCGGGCCGCGGACGACGCCGAGGTGCTGCTCAACGATGTCCTGCTCCTCGAGGGGCAGACCGCCACCGCGGTGCAGAATCTCCAGAAGTTCGTTGCGAAGAGCCATTCGAAGGAGATCGAGGCGTCTGGCTGGTCGCTCCTGGGCAGCGGCCTGGAGAGCCAGCGGAAGTTCAAGGAAGCCGCGCAGGCGTATCGGAAGGTCGCGGACAACGCCGCGCACGACTTCCTCAGGGCGCAGGGCCTGCTGGACGCCGCTCGCGTGCTGACGATCGCCGGCGACTCAGCCGGCGCCCGCGCCGCCTACACCGAGCTTCTGCAGAAGTACGGCAAGCTGCCGCAGGCCGCGGAGGGGCGGGTCCGGATGGGGGAAATCGGCGGCGCCGTGCCGGCGGAGAAGGCCGGGTCCGGCTCATAAGGCCGCGGCCGCCCGTCAGCCGGCCTGCCAGCAAGTGGACCCGAGCCGAATGCGCCTGCGCATAGCCTGTCTGCTGATCCCGGCAATCTGGTATGTCGCCGGCTGCAAAGACTCCACGAGCCCCGGACGCTTCGCCGCCGCGTCGGTGACCGCGGGGACCCAGCATACATGCAGCCTTGCGACGGGGGGGGCAGGCCACTGCTGGGGGTGGAACCTGTACGGCCAGCTCGGCCTCGCCCACGCCGACAGCAACCCTCACACGACTCCGGCTTCGGTCTCCGGCTCACTCACGTTCGCCGCGCTCAGCGCGGGCGGCTATCACACCTGCGGTCTGACGGCTGCGGGCGCGGCGTACTGCTGGGGGAGTGGCGTGCACGGCCAACTTGGCAACGGCTCGACGGCCGACGACCCCGTGCCCGCGGCGGCCTCGGGCGGTCTCGCGTTCACGGCCGTGAGCGCCGGGCTCTACCACACGTGCGCCCTGGCGACGGGCGGCGCCGCCTACTGTTGGGGCTACAACGTGGCTGGCGCGCTGGGGATCGGCAGCGCCGACACCGCGGCGCACAAGCTCCCGGCTGCCGTGTCCGGGGGGCTCAGCTTCCAGGCCGTGAGTGCGGGGGGGTACCACACCTGCGCCCTGACCGCCGCCGGAGCCGCCTATTGCTGGGGAGACAACGCCGACGGCCAGCTCGGCGACGCGTCGAACGCCGCCAGCGCCGTGCCCGTGCCGGTGTCGGGCGCTCTCACCTTCACCGCGATCAGCGCCGGCGGCTATCACACCTGCGGCCTGACCAGCGGTGCTCTGGTCTATTGCTGGGGATCGAACAGCTACGGCGAGCTGGGCACCGGGACGACGTCCAGCAGCACTCGGCCGGAGCCGTTGCCCGGGGGACTCACATTCGCTGCAGTGAGCGCCGGACTCCTGCACACCTGCGGCGTGACCACGCAGGGGGCGGCCTATTGCTGGGGCTACAACGACGCCGGCCAGCTCGGCAACGGCTCTGCCGCCAATGACTCGTTGCCGGTGGCGGTGGGTGGCAGCTTGCGCTTTGCGGCGATCTCCGCCGGCGGGTATCACTCCTGTGCACTGACGGCGAGCGGAGCGGTCTACTGCTGGGGCTACGGGCAGTTCGGACAGATCGGCAACGGCTCCCAGAACACCGTGTACGTGCCGGTTCTCACCTCGTCTCCGTAGGCCTTCCACTTACCCACACGGCCGCACACGGGAACGCAGTCATGCACTCCGGTCGCTGGGGCGCCCGAACCCCCTCGGCAAGCTAGCGGGGCCGCCTGCATCACCCGATCAGTGTCGCGCCAACTCCACTTCGTATAAGATATGTTATGTTAAGTTGAATTGTGGGCAAGTGTGGATATCGAAGCTCGGTTCTCTAGTGCTTTGGGAGGGCTTGGCTTAGCAGTTGACCGAGAATGCCCCGGTAGACGACTCTCCCCTCGCCCCGGAGGCGAATGGATTTGGCTCCGTTCGGGGTCTGCTCCCACGTCACGACGAGGGGCAAGCCGGACCTCGTCCAGAGCTTCACGGGAGGTTGAACCAGTTTCTCACCTGCGAGGACCAGGGCGCAGGCGACGGCACCGGTTCCGCAGGCCAGCGTCTCAGCCTCGACCCCGCGTTCGAAGGTCCTGAAGGCCCAGGTGCCGTCGCCCGTGGGGGCGACCCAGTTGACGTTGGCCCCGCCTTCGCCCAGGGCCGGGTCCCGTCTCAGGCCGGGCCCTCGATCCTCGAGGGCCACCCGGTCCACGTCCTTCACCCGGAGCACGAGGTGCGGGACGGACGGCCGGGCCAGCATCGGGCGTTCCTCGCCCGCCACCGTCTTGACTCCGGGGACGCTCTCGGGGGGCGCGCAGTCGGGGAGCCAGATCTCGGACGCACCGTCCACCACCCTGCCCCGGTGGACGCCGGCCTCGGTCGAGAACCGGACCTCCTCACCCGTGCGGGCGAACTCGAGCACACCGGCCAGGTTCGTGGCGCACAGGGCCCCGTTGCCGCACATCGGTCCCGGCGACCCGTCGCTGTTCCAGAAGCGGAAGGCGAAGTGCACGCCCTCCTCCTCGGTCGGCTCGAGGAGCGCAACGCCGTCGGCCCCGATGCCCAGGCGCCGGTCGCAGATGGCCACGATGGCCTCCGTGGTCAGCTCCTGAGCCTTCACGTACCGCCCGTCGAACATGACGAAGTCGTTGCCCGACCCCGTCATCTTGTAGAAGACGGTGCCCGGTTTCACAGGCGCCCCAACAGCGCCCAGAGGCGCAAGCGCCACACCATCCAGACCGCCTCGCGCACGATCGCGCCGGACATCTTGCTGCTGCCGACGTTCCGATCGCTGAAGGTGATGGTGATCTCCTTGATGCGGAACCCCCGTTTCCAGGCGCGGAATGAGGTCTCGATCTGGAACGAGTATCCGTTCGAGCGGATCTGCTCCAGGTTGATCCCTTCGAGCACGCGACGCCGGTAGCACTTGTAGCCGCCGGTCGAGTCCCAGAGCTTGAGCCCCGTGACCCAGCGCGCGTAGACGTTGGCGAAGTACGAGAGCATCAGCCGCGACATGGGCCAGTTGATGACCGTGACGCGGCGGTTGAGGTAGCGCGAGCCGATCACCAGGTCGGCGTCCTGGATCTCCTTCAGGAACTTGGGCAGGTGCCGCGGGTCGTGGGAGAAATCCGCGTCCATCTCGAAGACGTAGTCGTAGCCGTGCTCGATCGCCCAGTGGAAGCCGGCGCGGTACGCCGTGCCGAGGCCCTGCTTGCCGGCGCGGTGCACCACGTGCACCCGCGGGGAGGCGGCGGCCAGCGCGTCTGCCAGGTCGCCGGTGCCGTCCGGCGAGTTGTCATCGATGACCAGGACCTCGAGCCGTGGATCCTGCTCGAGGACCAGCGGCACGATATTGGGCAGGTTCTCCCGCTCGTTGTACGTCGGGATGACGACCAGCGCGCGCTCAGCCACGCCGCCTCCGCAGTACCAGCGGAACCAGAAGCCAGAGGAAGGCGGCGCCGAGCGAGGCCAGGGTGATCCCCTTCCCGTGGACGTAGCTGCGGCTTGCGAAAGCGAGCCGCACCTCGCGGGCGCCGCGCGGCACCGGCACCGTGATCAGCGTGTGCTGGCCGCGCAGGACCTGGGCGGGCCGGCCGTCGACCGTGGCGTGCCAGTCGGGATACCAGTTCTCGGCCACCACGAGATAGGCGTCGTGCTCGGGGGCGGGATCGAGATGCACCGTCATGGCGCCCGGCTCCCAGGCCGTGACGGTCCCCCGGGTCGCCAGCGCCGGAGGCAGCGAGTCGAGCTTGGGCGGGCTCACGGGCGCGTCCTCCGGCAGGAGGACGAGGCGGTCGAAGTCGAGCCGCGGATCCAGGAGCGTCGGCACGATCCGGTCGTCGGGCAGCTTCACCGCCGCCGGCACGACGCGGGCGTAGGGCGGGATCGTGTCCGCCTCGTAGAGGAAGCCGTCGCGCCCGCTCGGCGTCTGGGCGACGCGCGTGATGAAGTGGTAGCCAGGCACCTGGGCCGATACGGGCACCACGAGGTACCGCAGGGCCAGGAGGGTGAAAAGCCTGGAGTTCCCCGCGTTCGCCCAGACGCCCTTCCCGCCCCACAGCTGGTCGTACGCGTTCAGCTCGTTGCCGTGGTGGCCGAAGGCGTTGGGGATCCGCTTCTCCATCAGGAACGCCGTGGGATAGACGCCGCCGCCGTATTCGGCCGGGAAATCGAGCGCCCGGTACGGCACGGGAGTCGCCTCGAGGCGCCGCGTGATGTCGTCGTCGGTGTAGAGCTGGGCCATCGGCGGCGACCAGAAGAAGAAGCGGCGGGCGTTGATGAACAGATCGCCGCCGACCAGCACAAACAGGAGCGCGGCGAGCGCGGGGGCGTTCACCTTCCCCTTCCCGGCCGCCAGGCCGAGCCACGCCACGGCGGCCAGGACCAGGGCGGATCCGATGGCGCCCAGGGCGATGGCGCCCGCGTTGGCTTCAGCCTGCTGGGCCATCTGGTCCGTCGCCAGGGCGCGCGCGAGGCCGCCCAGTGCGCCGCTGGCGCCTAGGAGCAGGAGGACGCCCGCGGCGATCGCCACGCCCTTTAGCACCTTCGCCCCCTCGCCGCGCTCCAGCCGCTCCACGCCGAAGGCCGCGAAGCACGCGAAGGCGAACGTGGGGATGAAGAACGCCATCCCGGGCGCACGCGTGACTTTCACACCGGGCACCAGCGCGTACCAGAGCCGATAGAACGGGGTGTGACCGCCCAGCGCGACGAGAACGAACAGCGCGGCGGCCCCGCCCAGGAACCAGACGAGCCGGCGCCGCCGAGCGTTCGCCACGCCCACCGCCGCGAGCGCGAGGGTCGCCGCGCCGACGTACTCGGAGTGCAGCTTGAAGAAGTTGCTCCCCCAGTACCTGTCGAGGATGCCCGTGAACGTGGGGACCAGCCAGTCGACGATGTTCTCCGGCGGCATGGCGTAGCTGGTGGCGTAGGCCCACCCCTGCTGGCCGACGGTCCGCGCCGCGTACGGAGCGTACCGGATGAACGGAAGGAGCTGGATCATCGCCACGCCGAAGCCGACGGCCACCGCGAGGGCGGCGAGGCCGAGCGACGTCCAGCGCCAGCGCGGATCGGGCCGCTCGGCATCGCCGAAGCACAGCCACAGCGTGAAGAGGCCCGCCAGGATGAGCGAATACTGCGTCATCTGAAGCTGCGGACTGAGGAGATCGAGCCCCACGACCAGGGCGACGAGTCCAAACCCCTCGACGCGCCGCTTCCGGATGCCGAGCAGCAGCCCGATCAGGAGCAGCGGCAGGAGGGCTGAGACCGCCAGCTTCCCATCGTGACCGGGACTCACCAGCGAGGCGACGATGCCCGAGAGCTGATAGGCGAGACCGCCGGTGACGGCCGCCGTCCATGAAACGCCGACGGTGCGCAGGAAGGCGTATGTGAACAGCCCGGCCAGCACGAGGTGCAGCGCGAAGACGATGTCGAGCACCGTGTCCGGGGACAGGAGCAGCCGCAGGAACGACGTCGGATAGAAGATGTCGCCGTGCATCGCCCCGACGAAGGGCAGCCCCCCGAACATGTAGGGGTTCCAGAGCGGGATGTGGCCCGTCCGATGGAACTCGAAGGCCCAGAAGGCGCGGAACGGAATCCCCGTCCACGTCTGGTCGCTGCTCGGCCCGCCGAGGAACCTGCCGGCCAGCATCGGGAAGCAGAGCAGGACCACGCCGGCGCAGAGAATGGCCAGCGCCAGGAGCGTGGGATGGCGCGGCGTGAATCCGGTCTCGGCGTTCTCAGGCTGTTGCGTCGTCACGCACGGACCTCATCGGGTAAGTGATCGCCGCGGCCAGCAACTCGGTCGCGGTCAGCATCAGCCGTGAGCCGACCAGGACGATGATGGCACGCCTCGGGCCCATGAGCGGCGTGAGCCAGATGCCGAGCACGCCCTCGCGCACGCCCAGGCCCCCCGGCGTGAACACCGCCAGCAGCCCCGCCAGGGAGCTGCCCGTGAAGATACCGATTGCGGACCAGACGCCCAGGCGGGTGGGGCCGACCAGGCCCGCGGCGCAGAAGTACAGCGCCAGCCCCTGGGCCAGCCAGGCGACCGTCGTGACGGCCGCCGACAGCAGGAGCGCGCCCTTCCCCACGGGCGGCAGCTCCATCGTCCTGCCGAACATCACGCTCATCCACTTGGCCAGCACGCTGGTGCCGCGCCGCCAGGCCAGGGCGGCGGCGGTCCCGGCGGCGACGATCCCGCAGATCGCGACCGCCCATGGGTGGGCCTTCCATTCCGGCGCCGCCAGGCCTGTGATCATCGCCCCCGTCGCGACGCTCACCAGCTGCACGATGATGGCCGACCCCGCGGCCGCCCACGGCGACACGCCGGCGCGCTGGGCCAGGGTCGCCATCCCGCCGATCTGCCAGACCTTGCCCGGGACGTAGCGCGCCAGGTTGGAGATGCACCAGACCCGCGCCGCCTGCGCGTAGCGCAGACGGGTGGGACCCTGCCACCCGGCGAGCACCGCGCGCCACGCGCTGATCAGGACGGCGTAGCTGACCAGCACCATCGCCGCCCCGGCGACGAGGAGGCCGAAATGGAGACTGATCCTGGCCTCGGAGCGCCTGATCTGGTCCCAGTTGGCGGCGACCGAAGTCACGACGAAGTATGCGACCGCGAGGCCCAGGAGCCACTGGAGCGCGATCCAGAGGCGACGCACTAGGCGCGGCTCCGCCGCGACAGCACGGCGCCGTAGATCCCCTCGACGTTCGCCGCGACCGCGTCCGGAGACAGCCGCTCGAGCAGCGCGCGGCCAGCCCGGAGCGCCCCCGCCAGGTAGCGCTCCTCGGTTGCGACGCGGGACATCGCGTCCGCCAGGGCAGCCGGATCTCCCGGCGGCACCAGCTCCCCCGCCTCGGGATCGGTCAGCAGGTCCGGTATGCCGCCGGAGCGCGTCGCCACTACCGGCACGCCGGCCACGAGCGCCTCTGCGACGACGAGGCCGAGTCCCTCGTCCACCGAGGGCAGCACGCAGAGGCGCTTGGAGGCGAGGTAGGCGGCGACCGCCTCCGGCGGGACCGCGCCGACGAAGGTCACCGTGCCGGCGAGGTCGTCCGCGGCCGCGCGCCGTTCGAGCGCGGGCCGTTCGGGGCCGTCCCCGACCACGGTCAGGTCCAGCCGCCGGCCGCGCCGCGCGAGGAGCGCCAGCGCTTCGAGGAGGTCCCCCACCCGCTTCTGGCGCGTGAGGCGTCCGACGAAGACCACCCCGCGGCGTTCGCCCTGGTTTCCCGGCGGCACGGCGACCGGGGCGAGGGGCATGGGGGTCAGCGGGATCTCGCCCGCCGGACGTCGCAGCGCCCGGGCCGCGGCGTCCGCGAGCGCCGAGGAGACGGCGGTGACGGCGGCGGCGCGCCGCAGCACGGCGGCCATCAGAGCGCTCCCCCCGGGGATCTTGCGGCTCAGCGCGACGTCGGTGCCGTGCAGCGTGACTACGAACGGGCGGCCGCGGCGCTGGGCTAGTGCCGCGGCGGCGCCCCCCGGCACCCACCAATGGGCGTGGATCACGTCCACGGGCGCGGCGCGGCACTCTTCCCCTATGGCGCCGGCGAGGGCCCGCACCAGGCCGAGGAACGTCATCGCGGCCAGCGGGTTGGTGGCTGCGACGCGGTGCATGGTGCCCTGATAGGCGAGCGTCTCGCGTGCCGGCGCGGCGTAGCGGACGCGGCGCACCGCGACCCTGCCCAGGGTCGGCGCCCCACGCTCGCCGTGGTCCGCCGGCGCGATCGCCGTCACCGCATGGCCGCGCGCGGCCAGCGCCTGCGCCAGCCGCCCGACGAAGGCGCCCGCCACGTCCCCATCGAAGCGCGGGAACGAGTGCGCCACCATGACGACGCGCATCGCGTCTAGGACTCGGAGGACCGCCGGCGCGACAGCTCCGCGGTCAGATCCTGGACGGCGCGGCGGAGTTCGTGCAGCTCCTCGCGCTGGCCGGCCAGCAGCTCGCCGATGAAGCCGAACCCGAACAGCGCGATCCCGGAGATGACGAGCGTCTCGATGAGGTTGAGGAGCGGCCGGAACCCGACGCCGTACCCGAAGCGGATGATGAGCGCCGCGATCCCGGCCAGGAAGCCGAGCACGAAGAGGATCGTGCCCGCGACCCCGAAGAACAGCATCGGCTTGCGACCGAACTTGAGCTGGAACCAGACCGAGAGCATGTCCATCACGCCTACCGGGATGCGGCCGATCCCGAACTTGCTCCGCCCCGCCCGCCGCGGCAGCAGTGTGACCGGCCGCTCGGCCAGGACGAAGCCCTGGGCCGCCGCCACGACGGCGAAGAACCGGTGCCAGTCGGGGCGCGCGGGCACGGCGTTCATCACCGCGCGGCGGTACGCCTTGACCGAGTTCAGGTCCGTGACGCGGATCCCGAACAGCAGGCGGCAGAGCCCGTTGTACACACCCGAGACGAAGGCCTTGTCGTAGTGCCCCTGCTTCGTGCCGGTGACCAGGTCCGCCTCAGCAGCGAGGATCGGGGCGACGAGCATCGGGATCTCCGCCGGCAGGTACTGCAGGTCGGCGGGATAAAAGACCAGGATGTCTCCGCGGGCGGCATCCCCCGCGGTTTTCAGCGCGTCGGCGATCCCCTGCTGGGTGCGGTGGCGCTCCCACCTGAGGAACGGGTACCGCGCCGCGAGATCCTTCAGGACCTCGGGGGTGGCGTCGGTGCTGCCGTCGTCCACGACGACGATCTCGGCGGTGAACGGCGCCGGCAGCAGCGCCGCGGCCGCCTGCGCGACGAACTCGGGGAGGTTCTCCGCCTCGTCCTTCGCCGGCACGAGCACGCTGACGTCCACCGGCCCTCGGCCGCTGGCAAGGCTCATACGCGCTTCCGCATCCGGGCCGACAGGATGCCCAGCTGGTCGCGGTACTTGGCGACCGTGCGCCGCGCGATGCGCACGCCCTTCTCGCGCAGCTTCTGGACGATCTGCTGGTCGGTGAGCGGCTCCTGGGTGTCTTCCTCGGACACGAGCTTCTGGATCTGCGCCTTGATGGCGCGGGCGCTGGCGTCCTCGCCCGTGGTGGTCGAAAGGGCGCTGGAGAAGAAGAACTTGAGCGGCAGGACGCCGCGCGGGGTCTGCACGTACTTCTCGTTGGTCACCCGGCTCACGGTGCTCTCGTGCATGTTGATGACTTCCGCCACCTCACGCAGCGTCAGCGGCTTGAGGTGCTCGATCCCCTTCTCGAAGAAGTCGTGCTGCCGGTCCACGATGAAGTTCATGACCTTGAGCATCGTCTGGCGCCGTTGCTCGATCGCCTGGATCATCCACTGCGCGCTGTTGAGCCGCTGGGTGATGAACTCCCGGTTCTCGCCCACG
>DATKLR010000152.1:0-7788 GCA_035542295.1 Gemmatimonadales bacterium
GGCCCGAACGTGCGGGCGGACATCGGCATCGACGAGATGAACGGCCAGATCCGCATCACCGTGCTCCGCGAGGTCGTGGAGACGGTGGAGGACCCGAGCCGCCAGGTGTCGCTCGAGGAGGCCCGCTGGAACGACGAGGACTTCCAGGTGGGCGACGTGCTCGAGGAGGACGTGGACTTCGCCGAGTTCGGGCGCAACGCGGTCCAGGCGGCCAAGCAGCGGATCATCCAGCGGGTGCGCGAAGGAGAGCGGAGCCGGATCCGCGAGGAGTTTGCCGACCGCGTCGGGGAGCTGCTCTCCGGCGAGGTGCAGCAGATCGAGCGCGGGAAGATCGTGGTGATGCTCAACAAGTTCCGCGAAGCCGAGGCGATCATCCCCTACCGTGAGCAGAACCACCGCGAGCACTTCCACCAGGGCGACACGATCCGCGCCGTCCTCAAGCGGCTGGAGGAGACGCCGAAGGGGCCGCGCCTGATCCTCTCGCGCGGCGACCCGCTGTTCGTAAAGGCGCTGTTCAAGCTCGAGGTCCCGGAGATCCAGCAGGGGATCGTGGACATCCGCGCGACCGCCCGCGAGGTGGGGAGCCGCACCAAGATCGCGGTCTTCAGCCGCGACGACGGGATCGATCCGGTCGGCGCGTGCGTCGGCCTCAAGGGGAGCCGCGTGCAGGCGGTGGTGAACGAGCTGGGCGGCGAGCGGATCGACATCGTGCCGTGGAGCCCGGACCCCGAGCGCTTCGCGCGGCTGGCGTTGGCGCCGGCCCGCGTGGCGCGCGTGTTCTCCGAGCCCGACACCAAGACGATCCAGGCAATCGTGGACGAGGACCAGCTGAGCCTCGCCATCGGGCGCAACGGCCAGAACGTGCGCCTCGCCTCGGAGCTGACCGGCTGGAAGATCGACCTGTACTCCAGCCGCGAGTGGCTGGAGCGGGGCGGCGAACGGCCGCTGTTCGCGCCTTTGCCGCCGACGGCGGCGGAGGAAGCCGAACGGGAAGGGGAGGAAGTGGCGGCGGTGCCGCTGGCCGAGCTGGGCGGCATCTCGCAGGACCTGCTGGCCGTCCTGGACGGCGCCGGCTACAAGACCTTCTCCGACATCCTGGACCTGGAGCCCGAGGAAGTGCGGGCGATTCCGGGGATGGCGCCGGAGATGGCCGACCGGCTGCTGACCCTCATCGACGAGCTGACGACCACCGACGCGCCGGACGGGGGCCGAACCGGGAACGACACCTCCGATGCGCCGCCCGCTCGATCAGGCCCCGCCACGAGTGCCGCCGAGCCGCAGAGGACGGATGCTCCCGCGGTGGCTGAAGAGACGGCGAAGCCGGCGTCCGGCGAGGAGCCGGCGGCGTGATGCCGGAGCGCACGCGCACTGCGCTGGGTCTGCTGGGGCTGGGCGCACGCGCCCGGCGGCTGGCGATCGGCGTGGACGCGGCGCGCGAGGCGCTGCGGCGCGGCAAGGCCGAAGCGCTGGTGTTGCCGAGTGACGCGAGCGAGCGGGCGCGCGAGCGCCTGACGCCGCTCGCGGGGCACCGTGCCGTCGCGGTGCTGATCGGGCCGGACGCCGACGCGCTCGGGCAGGCGCTGGGCCGGCCCCCGGTGCACGGCGTGGCGGTGCTGGACAGGCAGTTGGCGCGCGGACTCCGCGCGTATCTGGCGGTGGCGAACCAAGCGGTGGCGAACCAAGGGGAGAAGGTCGGGCGATGAGCATGCGGGTGCACGATCTGGCCGCCGAGTTCGGCGTGCCCAGCGACGAGCTGATGAAACTGCTCCGGGAGATGGACATCTTCGTCCGGAGCCACCTGAGCGCTCTCGAGGAGGACAAGGTCGCACGGGTGCGCGCCCGGTGGGAGCGGGAGAAGCGCAAGGAGAAGGCGCCCGCGCCCGCCAAGGGCCGCCGCCGCGCGGCGCCGAAGCTGAAGGCCAAGGCCGTGGAGGAAGCGCCGCCACCGCCGGAGGAGGCGCGCCCCAAGCGCCGCCGCCGGACCGCCGCCGAAGTGGCCGCCCAGGAGGCCGAAGCCGCGGCCGTAGCCGCCGCGGAAGAGGCGGCCCGTGAGCCGGAGATCCCCTCCTCGCTGTTCGCCGCGCAGGCGCCCGAAGAGGAGCCGGCGGCGATGCACGTGACGGAGCTCTTCCCACCCGAGCTCGCCCCGCCCGAGGAGGAGCCGGCCGAAGGAACCGCGGCCCCCGAAGCGCCGATCTTCCTCGCGCCCGCCGAGCCCGCGCCGCCGGCGGCAACCGCGGCGCCGGCGCCTGCGGCGTCCTCCGTCCCCGGCCGCCCGCAGCCCTTCATCCCCGCGCCGGTCCAGCGCCCGATCCCGGCGCGGCCCAAGCCGGTGGCCTCCGCGGTGCCCGGCACCGGCGCGCCGCCTCCGCGGCCCGTCGCCTCGGCCGCCCCGGGCGGCGTCATCGAGGACCGCCGCCGCGACAAGAAGAAGCGGAAGAAGGGGAAGAAGTGGACCGTCGACCAGGAGGCCGTGGCCGAGAACGTGGCCCGCACCCTCGCGACGATCCGCGGGCCCGCCCGCAAGGGAGTGCGGCGCCGTGACGACGAGCCGTCGTTCCGCGAGCTCGAGGCGCAGCGCGCCGCCGAGGAGAAGGAAAAGGAGAAGACGCTGGTCCGCGTCAACGAGTTCATCTCGGTCGCGGAGCTGGCCGAGATCCTGAAGGTGCCGGCGTCGCAGATCGTCGCCTTCGCCTTCAAGGAGCTGGGGATGATGGTGACCGTCAACCAGCGGCTGGACTTCGATCAGATCGAGCTGATCTGCTCGGAGTACGGCTTCCAGGCGGTCAAGGAAGAGGAGTACGCCGCAGGGTCCGAGGCCGTCGCCGAGGCGCCGGAGGTGGAGGAGAGCCTCCAGCCCCGGCCGCCGATCGTGACGGTGATGGGACACGTGGACCACGGCAAGACGTCGCTCCTCGACTTCATCCGCAAGACCAACGTCATCGCGGGTGAGGCGGGGGGCATCACGCAGCACATCGGCGCCTACAACGTCCAGCTCACCGACGGCCGCCGCGTCACCTTCCTGGACACCCCGGGCCACGAGGCCTTCACCGCGATGCGGGCGCGCGGCGCCCAGGTCACCGACCTGGTGGTGCTGGTCGTCGCCGCCGACGACCAGGTGATGCCGCAGACCGTCGAGGCCATCAGCCACGCCAAGAACGCCGGCGTGCCGATGGTCGTCGCGATCAACAAGATCGACCTCCCCACGGCGAACGTGGACAAGGTCAAGCGCGACCTCCTGCAGCAGGGCGTCGTGCTCGAGGAGTTCGGCGGCCAGACGCTCGCCACCCCGATTTCCGCCAAGAAGGGGACCGGGGTCGACAAGCTGCTGGACCAGATCCTCCTCCAGGCGGAGCTGCTGGACCTCAAGGCCAATCCGGACCGGCCGGCGGCCGGCACGGTGCTCGAGGCCTCGCTCGACCCGGGCAAGGGGCCGATGGCGACGGTGCTCGTCACCAACGGCACGCTGAAGATCGGCGACGCCTTCATCAGCGGCATGTACTCCGGCGTGGTGCGCGCGATGTTCGACGAGCGCGGCAACGCCGTGAAGGAGGCGGGCCCCTCGACGCCGGTGCAGGTCCTGGGCTACCAGGGCATCCCCGAGGCGGGCGACTCGTTCGCGGTCGTGGCCGACAGCGGCCAGGCGCGCGAGACGGCGCAGAAGCGCCAGCGGCTCGACCGCGAGGCGCAGATGCGCCGCGGCAGCCGGGCCGGCGTCACGCTGGAGGAGTTCTTCCAGAAGAAGGACGAGGCCGCGGGCGCGGCGCTCAGGATCATCATCAAGGCCGACCAGGGCGGCCCGGCCGAGGCGCTGGCCGACGCGCTGTCGCAGCTGTCGACCGCCGAGGTGAAGGTCGAGGTGGTGCACCGCGGCGTCGGCGCGATCAACGAGTCCGACGTGCTGCTGGCCAAGGCGGCGCAGGCCATCATCATCGGCTTCCACGTCCGCCCCGACTCCAACGCCCGCGCGGCGGCGGAGCGCGAGCACGTGGACATCCGCACGTACCGGATCATCTACGAGGCGGTCGACGAGGTGAAAGCCGCGCTCGAGGGCCTCCTGAAGCCGGAGCAGAAGGAGGTCGTGCTCGGTGAGGCCGAAGTGCGCCAGCTGTTCAAGATCTCCGGCGTCGGCACGGTGGCGGGCAGTTACGTGAAGAACGGCCTCATCCAGCGCACCGCGAAGGCGCGCGTCATCCGCGACGGCACCGTCGTGTACACCGGGGCGTTCGCCTCGCTCCGCCGCTTCAAGGACGACGTGAAGGAGGTCAAGGACGGGCTGGAGTGCGGCATCGGCATCGAGAACTTCAACGACCTGAAGGTCGGGGACGTGATCGAAGCGTTCCGCATCGAGAGCGTGGCCCGCAGTCTCGAGACCGCGGGGCCGGCCCGGGTCGGGTAGTGCCGTGGTCGTCGGCGTCAGGTCGTGGGAGCTGTCCCTCGCCGGCTGCCAGTCGCTCAAGGACAAGCGGCGGATCGTGAAGAGCCTGAAGGACCGGCTCCACCACCGGTTCAACGTCTCCGCCGCCGAGGTGGACTACCAGGACAGCTGGCAGCGGGCCGCGCTGGCGTGCAGCGTGGTCACCACCGAGCGGCGCCACGCCGAGGAAGTCCTCGCTTCGTGCGACCGGCTCATCGCGGGCGAGCCGCTCGCCTACGTCGTCTCCAGCGAGACCACCTACGCATGAACCGGAACCCTGGACGGCGCCCCCAGCGGGTTGCCGAAGCGATCCGCGAGGCGGTCGCCGAGTTCCTCACCGCCGAGGCGCGCGATCCGCGCATCGGTTTCGTCACCGTGACCCAGGTCAAGGTCACGCCCGACCTCAAACGCGCGGTCGTGGCGGTGATGGTCCACGGCGACGAGGAAGAGAAGAAGCAGTGCCTGTATGGTCTGGCGCACGCGGAGGGGGCGATCCGGCGTGCGATCGCCGCGCGGATCACGCTGAAGACGGTGCCGGAGGTGGTCTTCGAGCTGGATCGGGAGCTGGAGCGCGCGGCCCGCATCGACCGCCTGCTGGCGCAGCTGAAGCGGCCGGGAGAGCCGGCGCCCTGACGAGCGGCCTGCTGCTGATCGACAAGCCCGCCGGCCCCACCTCGCACGACGTGGTCGCGGCCGTGCGCCGCGCCATCGGGGAGCGCCGCGTGGGGCATGCGGGCACCCTGGATCCCGCGGCGACGGGCCTGCTGGTCGTCCTCGCGGGCCGCGCGACCCGCCTGGCCCGCTTCATCGCGCTGCTGCCCAAGCGCTACGTCGGCACGGTGCGCTTCGGCTGGGAGACCTCCACCGACGACGCGGCCGGGGAGCCGCTCGAGGGCGACGAGGCGTGGCGCGCGCTGGCCGCGGCGGAAATCGATGCGGCGCTGGCGCGGGTGGCGGCTGCGCCGCTGCAGCTCCCGCCCAGGGTGTCGGCGAAGCGCGTCGGGGGGGAGCGCGCCTATCGGCGGGCGCGGCGCGGCGAGGAGCCGGACCTCGCTCCCGCCCCCGTGGCGATTCACGCTCTCGCCGCCACCTCGTACGATCCGGCTGCCGGCGCGCTGGTGATCGAGGTGGAGTGCGGCGCCGGGACGTACGTGCGCGCCATCGCCCGCGACCTCGGCCGCGCTCTCGGCACCCGCGCGCACCTCGGCGCTCTGCGGCGCACGGCGGTCGGCCCCTGGCGCGTCGAGGACGCCCAACCGCTCGATGCCGTCCGCGCGGGGGACCCGCTGGCGCTCCGGCCCATGGCCGAGGCGGTTGCCCACCTGCCGTCCCTCGCCGTGGGGCCGGACGCGGCCGCGGCGGTCGCGCACGGGCGGAAGATCGAGGAGCCGGCGCGGCTCGAGGGCCCGGTCGCGGTGTACGGCTCGGGCGAGCTGCTCGCCGTGGCCGAGTGGCGCGAGGGGCGGTACGCTCCGCTGGTGGTATTGGCGCCGGACATCCGCCGAACGGCGCACGACACCTCTGATGCGCTGCCCGCTCGATCCGGCCGCGGCACGAGGGCCACCGCGCCGTGAGCCGCGACGTCGTGACGGTGGGGACGTTCGACGGCGTGCACCGCGGGCACTGGGCGGTGCTGGAGGAGATCGCGCGCCGCGCCGCGGCCTCGGGCGGGCGCAGCGTGCTGGTGACCTTCGAGCCGCATCCGCTCGAGGTCGTGAACCCGGAGGCGGCGCCCCGGCTGCTCACGCTGGGGGACGAGAAGCGGGCGGTGCTGGCCCAGTCGGCGTTGGACCACGTCGCATTCCTCCCGTTCACGCACGAGCTGTCGCTCTACTCGCCGGAGCAGTTCGTCCGCGACGTGCTGGAGAAGCGCTTCGACCTGGGCGAGCTGGTCATCGGCTACGACCACGGCTTCGGGCGCGGGCGCGCGGGGGACGTGGAGCTGCTGCGCAGCCTCGGCCGCCAGGACGGCTTCGCCGTGGACGTCGTGCCGGCGGTGATGATCGACGGGCACCCGGTCTCCAGCACCCTGATCCGCCGGGCGGTGGCGGGAGGGGATCTGGAGACGGCGCGCCGGGGACTGGGCCGGTGGTACTCGGCGACCGGGCCGGTGGTGCGTGGGGCGGGGCGGGGCCGCGGCCTGGGCGTGCCGACGGTGAACCTCGCACCGCTTTCGCCCAGAAAGCTGTTCCCGCCCGACGGGGTCTACGCGGCCCGCGTCGCGTTCGGCGGCGAGCGGCGCGGCGCGATGCTGAACCTGGGTCCGCGGCCGACCTTCGGCGAAGCCGTGCGGACGCTGGAGGCGCATCTGTTCGACTTCGCGGGAGACCTGCTGGGGCAGACGGTGACCGTCAAGTTCCTGCGGCGCCTCCGCGACACGACGCGTTTCGCCTCGGCGGACGCGCTGAAACGCCAGCTGGAGCGGGACCGCGAGGACGCCCGGCGCGCGTTGACGGAGCTGGGTGACCCGGCTAGTCTCTAACGTTTGCAACTCCTACGAAGGCTGAAATGCTCGATTCCATACGCGCACGTCTGATCGTCATCGGCATCCTGATCGGCCTGTCGGTGTTGAGTCTCTGGCCGCGAAACGTCACGGTGCGCATGCGCGGCGCCGACGGCCGGATGCGCGACACGACGGAGCGGCGGGTCCCGATCAAGCAGGGTCTCGATCTCCAGGGCGGCATCCACCTCGGCCTCGAGGTGGACCAGAGCAAGGGTCGCGTCCCCGACGTGGCCGACGCGATCGATCGCGCGCTCAAGGTCATCCGCACCCGGATCGACGAGTTCGGCGTCGCGGAGCCGCTGGTCCAGAAGCTCGGCACGAGCCGCATCATCGTCGATCTGCCGGGCCTCAAGGATCCCAACCGCGCCAAGGCGATCGTGCAGCGGTCCGCCTTCCTCCAGTTCGAGATGACCGACAAGGAGGAGGCGTTCCGCCGCGCCCTGCCGTCGATGGACCGGGCGCTCAAGCAAGCCGGGGTCACGGAGCAGAGCATCGGCCTCGCCCTCGCGGACACGTCGCACCGCGGGGCGGCCGCCGCCCCGGCCTCGGCGGTGGAGGACATCCTGGGGAAGCCGAAGCAGGACACGGCCGCCGCGGCCCGGCGCGACACGGCGAAGGCGGGACGGCGCGCCGCCACGGCCGCGAAGCACGACACTACGTCGGACACGCTCGCGCTCGGGCAGGGGCCGCTGTCGCCGCTGCTGTATCAGGGCGGCATGCTCGGCGAGTACATGGTCGCAGAGGAGGAGGAAGTCGTCGTCGACTCGATGCTGAAGCGGCCGGAAGTCCAGCGGCTGATGCCGCGCGGCCTCGTGCTGCGGTGGGGCTCGGAGCCGCTGTCGCGGGGCGCGGTCGCCTACCGGCCGCT
>DATKLR010000153.1:0-13172 GCA_035542295.1 Gemmatimonadales bacterium
CGCCGTCAAGATGGCTGCGAGCAGCTGAGCGACAGAACCGAAGCGACGCGGCACGGCTCGACCCGTTGCCGGTTTCGATTCTGCGCCTGGTGTTCGCGGCGGGGATGTCCGTGACCATCGCGCATTCGCACCACGAACACCGCAACGCGCCGCGCTCCGTGCACGTGCACGAGGAGCTGTCGGTGGCCCAGCGGGCTGCCGTCAACGCGGATGCGCGTCTGGTGGTGGTGCAGGGCGGGCCGGGCACCGGGAAAACCGAGGCAGCGCTGGCGCGGATCACGAGGCTCATCACCGGTCTGCGGCAGGATGCGGCCTGGCTCCTGGCCCTGGTGACGACCGAGGCCAAGGTCCGGCCGTTCCGCCTGCGCCTCGCACGTGCGCTCACGGCAGCGGGATGCGCCGAGTCGGCGGTCCAGCGGGCCACGGCGTGCGTGGTGAGCGCCGCGGCTCTGGCCGCGGGTGCATCCGGCGCCGACACGGATGAGCTCCTCCCGCTGAGCGCGTGGCCTCCAGAGACGGTGCGGCGCGTGTCCGCTGCGGCCGACGAGTTGGCGCCGGCCCTGGGGCTGGCGAGACACACGGGGGAAGCGCGCGACCTCTTGCTCGAGACGATGCTCCGGGTCTCGCGCGACGGGGGGCCGTGCGATGCGGCGCGGGGCGACGGCGACTGGCTGCGCCGCGGCGTGGCGCTCGTCGAGGAATCGGTGCGGTTCGCGCAGGTCGAGGCGCTCCGGCACCTGCGGATGCTCGAGGGAGCCCCGGGATGGATCGGCGACCTGGGAAGGCAGCTGCGGTGCGCCGGCGATGTCGCCCGTCGCTCTCGCGATCTGCGCTCGGCCGTGGATCGCGCCCTGCGGATGGCGAAAGGGGACCGGGCCGATTTGGAGCGCCTGCGCGGATGCGTGGACGTCGCGGGAATCGACCTGACCGAGGCGGCGCGGCGCGAGGCGGCGGCCGCGATCGCGCGCCGGCGGCTGTGGGAGGCCGCGCAGGCTTTGGTCCGCGAACTCGGTGCTCCGCCGCCTGCCGTGGGAGCCGACCGCGGTTCGTCAGACGACCGGCCGGGCGTCGCGCTCATCGCCGGCGCGCGGCACGTCGTGGTAGACGACGCACACGATCTGCCGAACGGAGAGATGGAGCGCCTGCGCCAGTTGCTGTCGCCGGCTTCCCTCTTCGTGACGGGTGACCACTGGGCGGCGAAGTGGCGGGCGGGCGGTGACTCGCAATTCCGCTCGCTCCTGCGCGAGGCCGGACGAGCCGTCGTGCTGCTCGAGGCTCCGCGGTTCGGAGCGGGCGTCGGACGGTTCATCAACGCCCTCGGATCCCGACTCTGGCCCGCCAGCGAACCCGGCGGGTACGCGCCCGCCATAGCGCGGCTCGAATCGGATCCCTCGGCGGCGGCACCAGTGGAGCTGTGGCTGGTCCGTCGTCACGCGGAACGGCGTGGCGACGGAAGCGAGCACCCCGAACCGATCGCGGCTGCGCGCCAGCGGGAGGCGAAAGCGCTCGCGGCCGGCGTGAGCTGGGTGTACCACGTCGGCGGGGGCGGCAACGCAGTGGTGCTGGTGCAGAATGCCGAGGCGCTCGGCCTGGTCAGGGCGGCCCTCGAGGACGCTGGTGCGGGCGGCCTCGTCGACGTTTGCACCGTCGAGGAGTCCCAGGGGCTGGAGTGGTCGACAGTCTTCGTGGCCGGGTTGGACGAGCCCCTCGGCGGCCCGGCGCCGCGCCGGGCCTGGCTGGACTTTGAGAGCGGCCTGGCCGTTGTCTGGCCGGAAGACGACAGCGGGCGAAGGGTCTGGCCGTTCTCGTCGCTGCTGCTGGCGCAGCGAGCGGCAGCGATGCGCGATGCCCTGGGGAGGCAGCGCCTCTTCCTCGCGGCCGCCCGGGCGAGCACACGGCTCGTCCTGGCGGGTGTGACGCGCGAGCGGGCGGCGGGCGGAGAAAGCTGCGTCGTCCCGATCGAATGGCTGCGCCGTCAGCTCGGCATCACGGAGCTGGCGGCCGCCCCGCTCACCTGCCACATGGGCGAATCGAGCGTCGGCGTGCGGATTGTGGACGGAGAGCAATTCCCGACGAAGTGATCCTGATCACCGGAGCGAGAGCGCCGGCGAGCTAGCGTATCCCCAGATCGGTGTTTAGTCTCCCGATGACGTGGTTCCACGAGGGGAAACCATGGCCCGCCGTATCCTGCTGCTCGTGATCGTCGCCGCCGCCGGTGCGGCGCCCGTGGCCGCCCAGAAGCCGCCACCCGTCATGCACCCCCAGACGCAGCCGCAGGCCCAGGCGCCCGCCAGCTCGAAATCAGCCGGGAAGGTCTTCCGTCCGGCGGCCCGGGCCGCCGCCCCCGCGACGCAGCCGGCCCCCACGCCCGCTCAGACCGCTGCGCCTGCCGCTCAGCCGGCGGCGCAGCCTGCGGCGCCAGTGGCTCAGCCGGCAGGACTCGTGACGCCCCAGTCGGCGCGGCTCCCCGCGACGGCATCGGCGTTCACGGCCGGCCTCGCGATGCCGGCGTACGGCGGCGGGACGTCCGACGCCGCGCTCGACTACGCGGCGCGCTTCGGCCGCCTGCTCGACTCGGCGATCGTGACGCTGGTGGACATCTTCCGGAACACGTCGGGCCAGCCGATGGAAGGCGCCAGCAATCCGACGGATCTCTCGCAGCGGGAGCGCGACCGCTGGGCGCGCTGCCGGAACGTCTACTGGGACCTGACGACCTTCGCCGCGGCGGTGGAGACCTTGCGGCGCACTCTTCCCGCCAATCCCGCCCTGCAGCACGCCGTGGCGGGCCTCGACTCCGCGTTCGCGGCCAGCCAGGCGGTGGTCGAGTGCGACAACGTGGCAAGCATGATCGCCGCGCCGGATCGGTGGACGCCGTGGGGGGATCAGTACCGCACGGCGGCGCAGCACTTCTACCGCGACTTCTATGGCCAGGTGCGCGACGTGCACGAGCGCGACCGGGCGCTCGTGAATACGCTCAACACCGTGCTCCCGGCCGCGCGGCGCATTCCGGTCCCGCCGGCTCTGCAGCGAAACGCGCCGTATGCGGGAATGGCGCCGGGAAACTGAAGGCAGGGTTCAGGGTGTAGGGGGTAGGGTGTAAGTACGGCAGAGGCGCCTCGATGTCCGGGGCGCCTCCGTGTGTCTACACCCTACACCCTCAACCCTACACCCGCCTCTACTTGCCGATCCGCGCCCTTCCCGCCGGCGCAAACTCCGACGTCGGATACCAGGTGGGCTGAGCGGCTGCTTCCGCGACGTCCCACGCGATGCGCGCCAGCACGCGCGCCTGCTGGACGGAGCCGTCCACGGTGTACCAGGGGAGCAGATTGTCGGCCGGCTGGTGGTAGCGCTCCCGGTTGTAGATATCCTTCTGCTCCCGCCCCCAATCGGCAGGCCTGCCGACGAAGTCGTTGCCGCTCCCCGGCGTCATCGCTGGCACGCCGGCCTTCGCAAAGGAGAAATGGTCGGCCCGGAAGAACCCTCCGCGGGTCAAGGCCAGCGAGTCCACCACGACCCGCAGTCCCTCCGCGCGTGCGGCGCCAGCGAAGATGCGGCCGAGCGTGGACTGGTCGGCGCCGACCGCCGAGATGTCCCGCGCGGCGCCGAACAGGTTGGTGACGTCGAGGTTGAGGTCCGCGGCCACCCTGGCCAGCGGCACCGGCGGGTGGGCGGCCAGCCAGGCGGAACCGAGCAGCCCCGATTCCTCCAGTGCCATCCCCACGAACAGGATCGACCGCTTCGGCCGGACGGGATCGCGCACGAAGGCGTCGGCAATGCCGAGCATAGTGGCGACGCCGGAGGCGTTGTCCACGGCGCCGTTCATGATCGAGTCGCCATTCACCGGCGGGACGATGCCGAAGTGATCCCAGTGCGCGCTGACGAAGACGACCTCGTGCTTCAGCGACGGGTCGCGTCCCGGCAGACGCCCGATGACGTTGTCGGTCGTCATCCGCTTGAGCTGGGAGTGCACCGTCGCCGCCAGCTCGATGCCGGTCGGGACGGGGCGGAAGTCGCGTTGCCCGGCCGACGCGATCAACGCTCGGAGGTCGAGTCCGCGCCCCCGGAGCAGCTCGGCCGCGGCCGCCTCCGTGATCCATCCCCCGAACGCGAGGGACGTCGGCGGCGTGTCGAGGCGGATCTGCTCCCCGGTCCACGAGTTTCGCACCGTATTCCAGCCGTACGTCGCCATCGTGTCGTTGTGCACCAGCAGCACGCCGGCGGCTCCGTGCCGCGCTGCTTCCTCGAGCTTGTAGGTCCAGCGGCCGTAGTACGTCAGGATCTTGCCGCGGAAGATGGCCGGGTTCCCGATGCCCGGATCGTTCACCAGCATCAGAAGGATCTTCCCCTTGAGGTCCATCCCCTTGTAGTCGTCCCACTGCCACTCGGGCGCGGTGATCCCGTAGCCGACGAAGACCAGCTCGCCCGCGGCCTGAGCGAGCGTGTCGGCGCGCTCGGACCAGGCGACGTAGTCGTCGCGGTACCTGAGCTCGCGCTGAGGCGCGCCACCCGTCACCGCGAGCAGCGGCGAGGGATTCAAGGCCACGATGGGGACGTGCTGGAAGTAGGTGCCGCTGTCGCCCGCCGGCTCGAGCCCCAGAGCCATGAACTGCGACGCGATGTACTGTACGGCCAGCTCGCCGCCGCGGCGCGCGGTACCGCGGCCTTCGAGGAGATCGCTCGCCAGGAACTTCAGCGGAGCCCAGATGGCGTCGGCGCGCACCAGCGCGGCGACGCGCGCATCGGGAGCTGTGGAGCGCTGAGCCGCGAGCGGGCTCGCGGCGACGAGGGCGGTGGCGCAACTCAGAAGCAGCTGGCGTTTCACGGTTCCATTCCGGTGTTGAGGTGAGCGAGGCGGCCTACCCTAGCAGTTGGAGCAGTCCGGAGCAAGCGCGAAAGCTCCACACGGGATACCAATCCACATCTCGACATTCTGGGGAAAGTTGTGGGAACCCCTTTGAGGCGGAGCATTTGGAATCCACAACCCGCCCACATCGAAGTGGCGTAACCCGAAGCAAATCCGGCACTTGCACGATGTTGAGAGGGCTCTATATTGGCGTCGTCGTCAGCGGGGAAGGGATCGGGCTCTGCTTGGTCTACGCCTGCTGATGGGCCCGAGCGGTAGCTTGGGGGAGGGCGCCGATGCAAACAAGGGCACAGGCGTCCGGCGATCCCAGGGCACCCATCGACTCGGGTAGGTGAAGCCAATCGCGCGCTTCATCCACCTCGCCGTGGCGCAGCGGGGTGCAGTGCGAGAGGTCGGTACGCGATCCGGCCGGACTCGAAGCGCTCGGAGCAGTGAACCATGTGGCGGGCACGTCGCGTGGGGATGGAAGCCGGAGCTTCAGGCGGCCCTACCGGGACCCTGACAACAGACAACCGGTGGCCGTAGGGAGAAAAACGAGAGAGCAATCTCTTGGCTCCGGGTAGCTGCTTCGGCGACGGCCCGACTGGGGAAACCCAGGCGGGCCGTCGCTCTTTTGTCCCCCTGCGACTCTGCGGCCCTATTCTTCTCCGGCGCTGCTCAGGCCAACATACGACCATCCGCGCGTGCGCTCGCCGCCGATGGTGGTCGGTGGGAAGAGGAAGCCCGCGCCGGTCGTGGCGAACCAGGCGGCGTGCAGGTGATCGGCGCCTTCGGGGACCGGGCCCTGGAACAGCTCGAGCAGCCAGCGCCGGACGTGGTCGAGCTCGGGGGCGCGCGGCGCGAACAGCGACATCAGGGCGCCGCGTCCCTGCGTGGTCACGAGGAAATGGGCGATGGCGTTCCACCGCGACTCGAACTCGTACCCCAGGACGTACATCTCGTCCACGACGGGAGTGCCGTCGACCGGTGGTTTCTGCGGGGCCTCGATCCGTGGGCCCAGGAAGCGATACGCCGGCTTGCCGTCCACCATGCGCTCGATGACGGCGACCCCCGTCTCCGCGGCGAACCAGACCGCGTGCAGGCGGTCGGAGAGCTGGAAGAGCCCGGTCTCGCCGGTCCATTGGAGCGCGGCGAGAGCGTGGTAGAGGGGGCAGCCGGCGCTGTCGTCCAGCGTGATGAGCCGCGGCGCCGAACCGGCCGCCTCGAGGAAGACGGCGAGCGCCTCGGCGCGGTCGCCGAACTCCTCGGTCGTGCGCTGGGCGCGCGTGGTCACGCCTGCTCCGTCCGGGCCACGGCGTGGATGGCGGCGAGCTCGCGAAACCGCTCCGCGCAGTCGATGCCGTAGCCGGCGACGAACTCGTCGCTCTCCAGCTCGAAGCCGACCAGGTCCAGCGTCGGGGGGAGTCGCCGCTTCGGGGCGCGCCGGAGCAGGGCGACCGCGGTGATCGAGGCGGGATGATGCGCATCGATCGCCTGCTTGAGGCGCGCGAGCGTGCCACCGGTATCGACGATGTCGTCCACGACGATCACGTCGCGCCCCTCCAGCGGCAACTCGACGTCCTTGATGAAGCGGATCTCGCCCGGCTTGGTGCCCGCTCCGTACGAGGCGATGCGCACGAAGTCCACGGCCACGGGAAAGGTGAGCCGCCGCAGCAGGTCGGCGAGAAAGACGGTCGCGCCCTTGAGGACTGCGACCACCACCGCGCTCCGGCCGGCGAAGCGACGGTTCAGCTCGGATGCGATCTCGGACACGCGCGCGGCGATCGTTTCCGGCGCGTACAGCATCCGCCCCAGCTTCGGCTCTGCCGCTGTCACCTCAGGGCTGGCCCCGGTAGACGCGCCGCCGGTCGAGGCTCCAGATCGGCTTGGAGACGGTCTCTCCCTCGCCGAAATTGGCGCCCTCCTGGAGGGCGGTCGCGACATTCGCAGTGGACGCCGACGCATGGTCGGCCAGGTGCAGGATCTCGGCTTCGAGCGTCATCGGCCGCACCGGGCTGCCGAACTCCAGCTCGCCGTGATGCGACAGGATCAGGTGCTGCAACACCAGGCGCTCACCATCGCCCAGCGGCGGCTGCTCCTCCTCGTCGAGCCTGCGGTCGAGCATCACCGAGCCGAGCACCACGTGGCCCATGAGGCTGCCGGCCTCCGTCATCGTAAACGGGCCGTCCCACGTGTAGGCCTCGAGCTTGCCGATGTCGTGCAGCAGCACGCCGGCCAGGACCAGATCCCAGGTCGCGCCCGCAGCCTTGGCCATCGTCTTCGCGATCGCCCCCACCTCGACCGTGTGCTTAAGGAGCCCGCCCAGCTCGGCATGGTGGTTGGCGAGCGAGGCGGGGCAGCGCTCGTAGCGCTCTCGGAAGTCGGCGTCCCCATAGAAGAGCGCCACGGTCTTCTTCCACGGGCCGTCGGCCATCTCGGCGATCCACTTGTCCACCGTCGCCCACCACGGTGCGACGGGGCCGACCGTGGGGAGAAGGCGCGCCCAATCCACCATCTCCCTCAGGACCGAGCGGATCGAGGCGACTTTGAGCTGGCGGTCGCCGCGGTACTCGCCCACGTCGCCGACCACGGTTACGACCGCGCCCTTCTCCAGCCCGTCGACCTTGTGCACGTCGGATGACCAGAACGGCGCGGTCTTCACGCGGCCGCTGCCGTTTCCCAGCGTCAGGATGACGAAGGGGCTGCCGTCGCTCTGGGTGCGCTGCTCGACCTCGTAGACGAGGAGGGTGTCCTCAACGTGGGCGCCGAGCGGGAGATTGGGGAGGGAAACGGGGCTCTGGGGCACGGGGGAATAATGGCGGAGGTGGTAGGTGGTAGGTAGTAGGCGGTAGGGAACCGGCGTGGCATCTACTGCCACGACCACCTACAACCCGCTACCTGCCTTTCGGCTCCCTCAGCCGGTGCAGCGACGCGTCCCGGTCGTCCGCCGGCGTCATGCGGTAAGGGGCCTCCGGCCTGGCCGGCAGGAGATGCACGACCGAGTTGGCGTAGTACTCCAGGAGCGGGCGCTGTCGCGGCATCACCGCCACGGACACCCCGGTCGCGACGACGATGCGGCGCAGCCGGAACATCCGTCGCGCGCGGCCCCAAGTCTCGGCGATGTCGCGGTCGGCCCGGATCACCTTGGCGTTGGTCTGGAGGAGCTGGTCGCGGATCTCGCGCATCCGCTCGAGCAGATCGTCCAGCGGGACGACGTGCCGCTCGAAGGAGAGCAGGGCTGCCGAGGCGAGGGCCACGGCCGTCACGGGGACGACCGCGCGCACGCCGTCCATGAGGTCGTCGGCGAGGCGCTGGATGTGGGGCAGCCGCTCCTCGCGCGGCAGGCGGAGCACGTCAGTGGCCTGCGCGGCGAGCCACGTCCTGAGCGATGTCGGCGTGCCGAAGTTGACGGCCGCGCGGCCGTAGCGCTTGAGGCGCCCGGTGAGGAGGCGCGCGGTGTTGAGGCCCACATACTCCACCACGCTCCAGAGCTGCTTGGGCCGCGACAGCCGCAGCTCGCTTTCGAGGCACTCCTGGATCAGCGCGCGGTCCTCGAGCGTGCGGTCGTAATTGAGGGCGACGGGGACGAACCAGACGTCGCGGTCGAAGCCCGGCTCGCGCAGCGTCCCGACGATGTAGTCGAGCAGGCCGATCCGGGCCGGCCGGAGCTTCCCGTCCCGGGAGAGACCGCCCTCCGGGAAGAGCCCCTGCGTCACGCCGTGCCGGGTCATGAGCTGCACGTAGCGCTCGAGCACCGCGTGGTAGAGCGGCTCCCGGTAGCGGCGCCGCACGAAGTAGGAGCCGAACGACTTGAAGATCGTCTCGAGCGGCCAGACCCGTGCCCACTCGCCCACGGCGTAGCTCACCGCCACGCCGCGCGCCAGGACGTAGGCGACCACCACGTAGTCCGCGTTGGAGCGGTGGTTCATGAGGTAGACCACGACGTCCTTGCGCGGGATCCGCTCGAGCGACGCTTCGTCCTGATAGTCCACCGTGACCTTGTACAGCAGGTTCAGCGTCAGCTTCGCGAGGTTGTAGCCGAGGCGGTAGTACGACAGCACGTTGAAGAACGGCAGGATCTCGTCGATGTACTGCTCGACGCGCACCCGCACCTCGAGCTCGGTGAGGCGGTGCTCGCGCCGGTGCTCCCGCATGGCTGCGACCACCACGGGGTCGAGGATCAGCTCGTCGTGGATGGCGCGGCGGGAGACGAGCTTGAACCGCGCGATCCGTGCCTGAAAGTCGCGCAGCGTCTTGCGCCCCGAGCGCCGGATGCGCTCGCGGAAGGCGGCGGTGGTGGTGCGGGTGAGCCAGAGCGTCAGTCCAGCCGCGAGCAGCGCGGCCGCGGCGAGCAGTGTCCAGTCCAGCAGCGTCATCGCGCCGCGCTCCGCCCGGTCAGGCCGTCGGCAGCTGCCCCGCCGCCTTCAGCTGCTGGAAGGCCATCCCCTTGAGCCGCGTGATGCGCATCGCCATGGGCGGGTGGGTGGCCAGCAGGTCCGCCAGCCGCCCTTCCTTCGAGTTGACGTCCCGGCCGAGCGGGTCGGCGATGCAGAGGTGCGCCGCGCCTTCCTTGATGTGCGTCGTCGGCGCCTCGTGCGTCTCGATCTTCTGGAGGGCGGATGCCAGAGCCGCCGGATTGCGCGTGAGCTCCGCGCCGGTGGCGTCCGCCAGGTACTCGCGGTCCCGCGACACCGCCATCGCCATGATGCGGGAGATGAACGGCGCGAGGATCAGCGTGATCACCCACAGGACGAAGACGACCAGCGCCGCGAGCAGCAGGGGACCGCTGGCCTTGCGCTCCCGGCCGCCGAGCAGGCCGCCGAGTCCGCGCCCGCCGCCGCCCCTGAGCAGCCGCCCCATCCCGTTCGAGAGCACCACGATCACGCCGACCAGCGCGGCGATGAGAGTCATCAGCCGCACGTCGAAGTTCCGGACGTGCCCCATCTCGTGCGCCACGACCGCCTGCAGCTCCTCGCGGTTGAGGATGGCCAGGAGCCCCGTGGTCGCGCAGATGCACGCCGACTGCGGATCGCGCCCCGTGGCGAAGGCGTTGGGGTCCGGGTCGTCGATGACGTAGACCTTCGGCTTCGGGAGGCCCGTCGCGACAGCCATCTCCTCCACGACGTTCACCAGCTGCTTCTCCTCGAACGACTGCGGCGCTTGCACCTCCCGGGCGCCGGTGGACCACAGCACCTGCTGCGGCCCCTTCCGCCACGACACCCAGGCGGTGATCGCGGCGATGGTCGTGACGACGACGCCGATCCAGGGGAAGCGGTACGGCACCTGCCCCTCGGTTCGCGCGGCCGCCGCGAGATACATCGCGAGGTCCCCCCCGAAGCCGAGCCAGCCGAAGAACAGGATGAACAGCGCCATCCACGCCACCGTCAGGCGGCGGTTCCGCGCCTGCTGCTCGAAAAGATTCAGCCCCGCGGTCACCCTTGCGGCTTCTGCAGCGAGAGGTCCACCGTCGGCACGGCGCGCTCCGCCTTATCCTCGATCTCCCACAGCTCGGCGATCTCGGCCTTGGCGAGCCCTGCCACGAGGTTGGTGGGGAATTGCTGCTGCCTGGTGTTGTAGTTGGTCGCCGTGTCGTTATAGAACTGCCGCGCGAAGGCGATCTTGTTCTCCGTGCTCGACAGCTCCTCCTGCAGGTCGCGCACGTTCTGCGACGACTTCAGGTCGGGGTAGCGCTCCATCACGACGAACAGCTTGCCCAGCGCACCGGTCAGCGCGGTCTCCGCGGCGGCCGTTTCCTTCACGTTCACGCCGCCGGCGGCGCCGCTCTGCATCGCCCGCGACCGTGCGCTGACCACCGCGTCGAGGGTGTCCTTCTCGAAGTTCATCGAGCCCTTGACCGTGTTGACCAGGTTGGGAATCAGGTCGTGGCGCCGCTTGAGCTGCACGTCGATCTGCTTCCACGCGTTGACCGTCTGGTTCTTGAGCGCGACCAGGCCGTTGTAGGCGCTGACGAGCCACAGGATGAGAGCCACAACGACGACGAGGAACAGGATGGTGCCCATGGCACTCGGGTCTCCGGGAGGGTTCCAGCGAATGTGCCCCGGCCGGTGAATGCTGGCAAGGGAGGCGCCTGCTTGCTATCCTCTTGACGTTACCCGACGACAGAAAGCGGTGGCCAGGTGAGTTGCCGGACGCCTCACACAGTTGCGAGTTGTCAGACGCCAAGTTGCGCAGCGGTTGCCAGTTGCCAGAAGGCAGGCGCAGCGGTTGTGGCCTCGCTGCTGGTGTGCGTCTGTGCCTCCGTGCCTCCGTGCGTTCCTGTTGTTCGGGCTCAGGTCCCGCAGGACATCACGGTGGTCGGGGTGCCGGGGTTCCGGCCGACGGCCGTGCTCCTGCCGCATTTCCAGTTCTGGGTCGCGGTGGACACTGCGGCGGGCGGAGTGGTCCTGCGGGATCTCACCATCAACCCGGTCACGTTCACTGGCTGGGTGCGGGTCGAGGGCATTCAGCCGGGCGCGAGGGAGCCGGAGAACGCGTCGTTCCCCGACAGCGTGCGCTTCGGCGCCGACGGACGGGTGACGCTGCTGATCGCCGACTCAGCGGCGGGGGTGCCGCTCCAGATCGAGCCGCAGGGGGTTCAGGGTGTGGCCGCCGGCCGGCTGGAGATCTCGGCGCCGCGCTGGCCGCTGAACCGCGCAGTGCTGGTCACGATCGACCCGGCGGATCTCTACGAGCACCGCTGGCGCTCGGTGGGCTATGGCGTACGGGACCGGATCACGGTGGACGACGCGCGGCACGTGGCCTTCCTGCGCGACACCACCATCGCGAACACGGTCGTCGCCGTCGCGCCGGGGCGCGGCACCCAGGCCGCGATCCGCGTCGAGCAGACGTCGATCGTCGTGACGCAGCAGTTCGGCGAGGCCGTCGGCCGCGAGCGGCGTGCGCTCGGGCGGCTGGTGCTGGCCCTGGAACCGACGCGCGAGGCCGACGGCGCGATGCACGCCGAAGTGATCTTCGGATCGGGCGGCAGCGAGGATGCGGCCGCCAGCGCGGTCGCGGCGGCGCTGGAGGAGCGGACCATGCCGGCGGCGCCTCCCGGCCCGCGCGTCGCCACGCCGTCGGTCGACGTCGCGAACCTGCTGGCGCACATCCTCGGCGCTGCCGGCCCGATGCTGCATTACGACCGCATCGCGACCTTCCGGAACCTCCCCGCCGGCGCGTACACCTTCCTCGCGGCGTTCGACCGCGACGGGTGGTACGGGACCACCGCGGCGCTCCAGCTGGGCGATCCGGAGGTGGTCTGCTCCGAGTACGCCCTCATGAAGCAGTTCGCCGATCCGTCCGGCGCGCAACGCCACGAGATCTGGAACCGCCTGGGCCCCCGCGGCCGCTACGTCTGGACCGATGACTGGGGCGGCCGCTGGATGGGGGACAAGGACCCGTACGAGATCCTCAAGGGATACGCCTGCTACCGCGCGACCCGCGACACGGTGTGGCTGGGGAGCGAGCTGAGGTATCTGCGGCGCATCGCGCACTACGTGCTGGAGACCGACCGGAACGGGAACGGGCTGGTCGAAGGCATGAGCTACGCGACGTACTCCGAGATGTCGCCGCTGGAGCCGCACGACCAGCCGTACCGCACCGAGGATCCCTACGTGAACGCGCTGGCGGCATATGCGCTCGACCGCCTCGCGGAGCTCGAGGACGAAGCGGCGTTCCGGTTCAACGTGCAGGCGCTGGGTGACAGCGCCGCGGCGTGGCGGGCCGCCGCGGGCGTGATCCGCGCGGCGTTGCCGACCCTGTACCGGCCGCAGCTGAGCTGGTTCGCCTACCACGCCATGGCGGACAGCGCCAGGAGCTGGGACCACTACCACCTCCAACCGGTGGACGCGCTGGTCTATGGCGGCGTTCAGGATACCGCGATCAGCGCCGCGATGGTGCGGCGGCTGCTGGCGCCGGACTGGTGGGACGCGCGCAATCAGGGGTTCTTCGCGGTGCCGAGCAGCGATGGCTGGTTCGACATGCGCGGGTACTGGACCGGTTGGGACTGGCACATCCTCGACTTCAAGGCGCTCGAGGCCGTGTTCCGGTTCGGCACGGCGGCCGAGCGCCGCGAGGCGTGGCAGCGCCTCGACCGGGAGGCCGCGCGCATCATCCGCGTCAACTACGGCCGGCCGGGTGAACGGGGCGACAACAACGGCCTCTTCATGTTCTCGGCGGGCTCATATCTGGATCTGCTGGCGCGCGGGCTGTTCGGCGTGGACCAGCACCTCGACGCGATCGAAGTCGCGCCGCACCTGGACGGGATCGCCGACGATCAGACCTGGCGACTCGACGGCTGGAGAATCGGCGCGGATTCGCTCGGCGTCTC
>DATKLR010000154.1:0-4071 GCA_035542295.1 Gemmatimonadales bacterium
CCGGGCGAGCCCTGCGGCGCGTGCCATTCCTGCCGCCTGGCGGCCAACCTCTCTCATCCCGACATCCACTGGTTCTTCCCGATCGCGCGGCCCAAGGGGGAGGAGGACAAGCAGGCGGACGAGGCGGAGGAGCTGCTCGCCCAGGCGGTGGCGGGCCGCCGGGACCAGCCGCTGTACGCGCGGCCGGACGGGATGGCGGCGATCTTCCTGCCGCTGGTGCGCGTCCTGCACCGGCGCGCGCAGATGCGCCCCGCGATGGGCCGGTCGAAGGTGTTCGTGGTGGGCGAAGCGGACCGGCTGGTGCCGCAGGCCTCGAGCCAGGAGGCGGCGAACGCCCTGCTCAAGGTGCTCGAGGAGCCGCCGCCCGACACCTTCTTCATCCTGACCACGGCGGAACCCGCGTCGGTCCTTCCGACCATCCGGTCGCGGCTGGTCACGCTCCGCGTCCGGCGGCTCAAGGCGGCGGAGCTGGTCCGCTTCCTCGGCGAGGTTCCGCAGCCGCCGCTCGGCGCCGCCGATGCGCGGCGCCGTGCCGAGCTGGCGGGCGGCTCGATCGGCGAGGCGCTCTCGCTCGACGCCGAGCGAGCGGACGCGGCCGCGGCGGCGCAGCAGCTGCTCGACGCCGCCGTGCACGGGGGCGAGGCACGGTTCCGCTACGTCCTCGCCCTCAAGCCGTTCGGCGGGCGCGGCGATTTCACCGACACGCTCGCTGCCGCCGGCGAGCTGTTGCGCGATCGCCTCGCCGCGCAGCTGCGCGCGCCGGCGGCCGGCGCCGCACCCCCGGCTACCGGGCTGCTGGAGGCGATCCGCGACCTCGAGCGCGCCCGGAAGCTGGCCCGCGGCAACGGGAACCCCCAGCTCATCGCGGCCGATCTGACGCGGCGCCTCGCGGAGCGGCTCTCGTGAAGCGGCGCCTCTCGCACGTGGACCGGAAGGGCCGCGCCCGGATGGTGGACGTCGGCGCGAAGCGGACGACGGCGCGCCGGGCCCTCGCCGAGGGCACCATCACGATGAGCCGCGCCGCATTCGCCCTGATCCAGGCGAACCGCGTGGCCAAGGGTGACGTGCTCGGCGTCGCGGAGCTGGCGGGCGTCGCCGGTGCCAAGCGGACGCCGGACCTGATCCCGCTGGCGCACCCGATCCAGCTGGAGCACGTCGCGGTCACGGCGACGCTCGACCCGAAGCTGCCCGGCGTGCGGGTGCGGGCGGCGGCGCGCGTCGCCGCGAAGACCGGCGTCGAGATGGAGGCGCTGACCGCGTGCGCGGTCGCGCTCCTCGTCGTCTACGACATGGTGAAGGCCGCGGATCGCGGCATGGTCATCGGCGACGTGCAGTTGCTGGAGAAGTCCGGCGGCCGCTCCGGCGCGTGGAAGCGGCGCGAGCGGCGAAAGTAGCTAGCCGGGAATCCGGAGGGTCTGGCCCGGCTTGATCAGGCTGGCCTTCGTCAGGCCGTTTTCCCTCAGCAGCGCTCCCAGCGTCACCTGGAACTTCCGCGCGATGGCCCACGCCGACTCGCCGGGGCGGACGACATGGATACGAGGCGCGCGGGTCGCCGCGGAACGCGTCGCGGAGGACCGCGGTCCGGCCGGGAGGCGCGCCGCCGTCGAGAGCAGGTAGCGCGACGGCGCGGCCCGGCGCGTGGAGCGGTGCGGCGTCGCGGTCGCGTAGAGCCGGCGGTCCGCGGGCCGGACGCCGGTGGTCGGGATCACGAGCCGCTGGCCGGTCCGCAGAGCGCGCGGCCGCACGCCGCGGTTCGCGCTCAGGATGTCGTCCACCGAAACGTGATAGCGCATCGCGATGCCGCCCAGCGTCTCGCCTCGGGAGACGTAGTGCTCGAGGTGCGTGATCCGGCGCTCCGGCGGCAGCACCGCCAGCCGCGCCGCGGTCGAGTCGGCCCGCCCCGCCGGCACCCGCACCCACACCGTCCGCCCCGGCGGCGTCATCCGGCGCACCAGCTGCGGATTCAGCTCCTCCATCGCCTCCTGCGTCGTGTCCGCCAGCCGCGCCAGCACGTCGAGCCCGACCGCGTCGTTCACCCGGATCGAGTCGTAGGCGAGCGGGCTCCACCGGTCGATGTGCAGGAAGCCCCACTTCTCCGGCTCCTTGGCAATCATCGCCGCGGCGATGATCTTCGGCACGTAGTCGCGGGTCTCCCGCCGCAGAAACCGCTCGTCCGCCAGCGCGAAGAAGCGGTCGTTCCCCTCCTGCCCGTCCAGCGCGAAGCGGTTGAGGCCGCGCTGGATCTTCCCCGGCCCCGCGTCGTACGCCGCCGCCGCCAGGTACAGCGAGCCGAACTGGTCGTTCAGCTCCGAGATCATCCGGATTGCCCCGTCGGTCGCGAGCCAGGGGTCCCGCCGCTCGTCCACCCACGGGTCCACGGTCAGCCCGTAACGCTTCCCGGTCCACGAGATGAACTGCCACAGCCCCACGGCCCGGCGCCGGCTGACCGCGTTGGGATTCATCCCGCTCTCGATCAGCGCCATGTACTCGAGATCCTGCGGCAGGTGCGCGGCCTGGAGCTTCGAGCGCAGCATGGCGTCCCACCGGCCGAGCCGCGCGAGGTAGATGGCGAAGTGGTCCCGCGCCCGGCCCCGGAAGTAGTCGAGGTAGTACTGGACCCGCTCGTTCGCCGCGTAGTTCGCGACGTCGATGTCGAACATCGGGGGCCGGGCCTCGGACGCGGCCGACTCCGGCGGTCCGCTCCCGGCGGCAGCCGCCCCGCCCCGCGGATCCGGCCGGCTGCCGGCCGCGGAGTCGAAGCTCATGGTCTGCAGCGAGTCCAGGAACGCCGCCTCGGCGGACGAGTCCTGGACCGCGGTGTCGCGGGGAGCGGGAGCTGCGATTGTCGAGGGGGAGGGACGGGTGACCGGGATCGGCGTCGCTGCTGCGTGGCTGCTGTCCCTGCGGGCCGACGGGGCCGCGGGCGGCGCCGGCGCCGCCGCGACGGCCGGCCCGGCCCCAGGTTTCTCGGGCGCGGGCGCAGGCGTGGGACGCCCCCCCGCGTGAGTACACGCGGCGAGCCCTATCAGGGTCGGGAAGAGGAGCCGTGTCCGCATCGGGGTGGCCGCAATATGACGGGGGTCCGGCGGCGGGGTCAAGCATTTTTCCCGCCGCCGGCCGTCACACCGGGGTCAGCTCTCCCGGCTCACGAGGTCGCGGAAGCGGGCCGCGAGGTCCCTGGTCACCGGCCCGACGGAGCCGCATCCGATCTTGCGCCCGTCGAGCTTGATCACGCCCACCACCTCGGCCGCTGTCCCGGTGAGGAACACCTCGTCCGCGGTGTAGAGGTCGTAGCGGTTCAGCGACTCCTCGCGGACGTCGTAGCCGGCGGCGCGCCCCAGCTCGATCACCGCGTCGCGCGTCACGCCGCGCAGGATGCCCGAGTAGGCCGGCGGCGTCCGCAGCGTATGGTTGGTCACGCAGAAGACGTTCTCACCCACGCCCTCGGCGACTTCGCCCGTGGACTCGAGCATCAGGGCCTCGTCCACGCCCGCGTTGACCGCCTCCCACTTGGCCAGGATGTGGGCCAGGTAGTTGAGCGACTTCACGCGCGGACTCAGCCCCTCGCGGTGGTTGACCGGAGTGGGCGCCGTCATCATCGTGAGCCCGCGCTCGGCCGCCGCCGCCGCGAACAGCGCGATCTTGTCGGCGATGCAGATGATGCTCGGCTTCACGCACTTGCGCGGATCCAGGCCCAGGTCCCCGACGCCGCGCGTGATCACCAGCCGGATGTAGGCGTCCGAGAGCTGGTTGACCCGCATGCACTCCAGAACCATCGCCGTCATCGCGTCCTGCGCCATGGGGATGTCGAGCAGAATCGCCTTGGCCGACGCGTACAGGCGGTCCAGGTGCTGTTTCAGCCGGAACACACGCCCATTGTAGGCGCGAATGCCCTCGAACACGCCGTCGCCGTACAGGAGGCCGTGGTCGAACACGGAGACCTTGGCCTCGTCCTTTTCATAGAACTTCCCGTCGATCCAGATCTGCGGCACGGCCGGCCCTCCAGGTGGGTTTCGGCGCACGGAAGATAGTGGCCGGGGAACGCGCGCGCACCACCCGCGCGGGCCCCTT
>DATKLR010000155.1:0-10847 GCA_035542295.1 Gemmatimonadales bacterium
CCGTGCGCGGCGTTCAGGAGGCCGAACCCCGTGGAGCCCGTGCCGAAGTACGCGTCCGCGAAGATGGGCAAGAGCGTCAGATACGACATGGCGAAGAGGCTGTTGAAGAGCGCCAGCGCGATCAGGCACGAGAACACGAAGTTGTGGCCGACGAAGCTCAGGCCTTCGGCGAACTGCTGGAAGATGTGGCGGCCATCGGAAGGGCGGGAGGCCAGGTGAAGGCGCAGCCGGCTGTAGAGGAAGAGGGCCAGGAATGACGAGCCCGCGCCGATGCCGAAGCCGACGGCGCCGCCGAACGCGGCGATCAGGATGCCGGTGATGGACGGGCCGACCATGCGCCCGGCCTGCCACGGAATCGAGCCGAGCGCGATGGCGTTGGGTAGCCGCTCGCGGTCGACGAGCTGGGGCACGAGCGCCATGCGGCTGGGCTCGTCGAAGGCGCGGAACACGTTGCTCAGTGCCGCCAGCACGAGGAGGATCTCCAGGCGGGCCAGGCCGAGCAGCGTCAGCACGAAGGCGGACGTGAGGACCACCGAGATGAGCGTCTGCGTGGCCACGAGCAGGCGCAGCCGGTTGATGCGGTCGGCCAGCACGCCGCCGCAGAGCTGGAAGAGCACGAGCGGCACGCCCTGGGCCAGGCCCAGATAAGCGAGCGACATGGGATTGCGGCTCACCTCCCACGTCATCCAGGCGAAGGTCGTGTACTCCGCGCGATGGCCCAGCACGTAGAAGACGAGACCGAACCAGTAGAGGCTGTAGTTCCGCCCCTTGAGGGCGGCGAATGTCGACAGCCGGGCGGGTTGCACGGAAGCTGGCACGAAGCGGGGCGACCTCCCCGGAGAGAGTGCGATAGCCGCCGGGAAAGGTCAAATGCGCGATGCGAGGCCGCCGAGACAGCCGGCGGCGGGCGTGATACTCTCCCCTGCGTCATGGACCTCAAAGGTCGCGTCGCGCTCGTCGCCGGCGGCACCGGACTCCTCGGCACCGCGATCGATCGCGCGCTGGCGGCGGCCGGCGCCGACGTCGCCATCACGTATCTCGAGCGCAAGGATGCCGCGCGCGAAGCGTGCGGAGCCATCGAGGCGCTGGGACGGAAGGCGTGGAGCGTGACGCTCGACCAGACCAACGCCGAGGCGATTCCCCCCGTGGTGGAGTCGGTGGTCAAGCACTTCGGCCGCCTCGACATCCTCGTCAACAATGCGGCCTGGAACATCAGCATCCCGTTTCCGGATCTGGAAGCGCTCAACCCGGAGGTGTGGGACAAGCTGTTCGCCACCAACCTGCGCGGCCCGTACTTTCTCTGCCGCGCGGCCGCGCCGCATCTCAGAGCGAGCGGCTCGGGGCGCATCGTCAACATCTCCTCCGTGGCCGGGCTGAATCCCGGCGGCAGCAGCATCGCGTACGCGACGAGCAAAGCCGGGCTCATCCATCTCACGCGGTGTCTCGCCGTGGCCCTGGCGCCCGAGGTGAGCGTCAACTGCGTGGCGCCGGGGCTCATGGAGGGCACGCGGATGACGTCGCGGCTCCGGCCCGAGCAGGCCGACGGCGCCCGCCAGCGCGCGGCCCTCAAGCGCGCCGCGTCCGTGGAGGACGTGGCCGACCAGGTGCTGACCTTCTGCAAGTCCGACAGCATCACCGGCCAGACGGTGAACATCGACGCCGGCGTCTTCTTCCACTAGCCCAGCCTATGACAAGCCGACCGCATCACGAGATCGAGCACCACCAGACCGACATGGCCACCACGCGGCCCGTGGTGGCCGGCACGCATGGCGTGGTGTCGGGCGGCCACCCGCTGGTGTCGATGGCCGGGATGCGCATGCTGCTCGACGGCGGCAACGCCTTCGACGCGTGCGTGGCCTCGGGCTTCGCGGCCGCGGTGATCGAGCCGACCGCGTCCTACACCCTGTGCGGCGAGTGCGTGGCCCTGATCCACGACGCGCGGCGAGGGGAGACGGTGGCCGTCAGCGGGCAGGGCACGGCGCCGGCGCTCGCCACCATCGGCTTCTTCCGCGGCCGCGGGCTCGACCGCATTCCCACGGGCCCCGGGCCCGACGCGCACCTCTCGTTCACGGTGCCCGGCGCCGTCGATGCCTATCTGACCGTGCTGGAAAGCTTCGGCACGCGAAGCCTCGGCGAGGTGCTGGCCCCCGCGCTGCACTACGCCGAGCACGGCTTCCCCATGTACGAGTACATGCGCCGGGTCCTCGCGATCCCGGAATCGCAGAGCCAGTTCGAGCTCTATCCGCCCGGCGGCAGCGACGTGTTCTATCCAGGCGGCCGCATCCCGAGCCTGGGCGAGCTCTTCGTGCAGCCGGCGCTCGGCGCGACGCTGCGCCGGCTCGCGGAGGCGGACACGCGCGGCCGCGGCCATCGACTGGCCGGCATCGCGGCCGCGCGCGAGCGTTTCTACCGCGGCGATATCGCCGCCACCATCGGTGCATTCTCCGAGCGGTGCGGCGGGCTCCTGCGCGCGGGCGATCTGGCGGGCTACCGCGCGGGCTTCGAGCCGCCGGCCCGCGTGTCCTTTGCCGGACGCGATATTCTCGGACAGGCGGCGTGGACGCAGGGGCCCGTGCTCATGCAGGCGCTTGGCATGCTCGAGACGCTGGATCTGCGCGCCATGGGACACAACTCCGCGCGCTACATCCACGCGGTGTCGGAGGCGCTCAAGCTGGCCTTCGCCGATCGCGAGCGCTACTACGGCGACGCATGCGACGTGGCGCTGACGGAGCTCCTGGCGCCTGCCTATCTGCGCCAGCGCGCCGCGCTGATCCGCATGGACCGCGCGGCGCCGGCCGCGCCGGCTCCCGGCGATCCGCGGGGCCGCGGCACCGCGAGCAGCGCTCCAGGCGTGGTCGGCCGCGACACCAGCGCCGTCGTCGCCGCCGACGGCACCACGCACATCGCGGCCATCGATCGCGACGGGAACATGATGTGCCTGACGCCGAGCGGCGGCGTCTTCCGCAAGTCGGCGTTCGCCCCGGAGCTCGGCTGCACGCTCAGCACTCGCAGC
Source organism: Gemmatimonadales bacterium (assembly GCA_035542295.1). Taxonomy (GTDB): domain Bacteria; phylum Gemmatimonadota; class Gemmatimonadetes; order Gemmatimonadales; family JACORV01; genus Fen-1245. The sequence goes on from DATKLR010000155.1 coordinate 3,014, forward strand.
GAGATGTTCGTGCTGGAGGACGGGCACCCGAACGCCCTCACGCCGGGCCGGCGGCCGCGCACCACGCTGGTGAGCTATCTCATCTGCGAGGGCGGTGTGCCCACCATGACCATCGGCTGCCCGGGCGGCGACGACCAGGCGCAGGCCGACCTTCAGCTCGTGCTGAACGTGCTGCTCTTCGGGATGAACCCGCAGCAGGCCGTGGAGGCGCCGCGCTTCTCCACGCAGACGCTCGTCAACTCGTTCTATCCGCGGGCCTACAAGCCGGGCCAGCTCAACGTGGAGCCGGGCATCCCCGAGAGCACGCGCGCCGAGCTCCGCGCCCTCGGGCATGCGGTGACCGAGATCGGCGCGTGCGGCATCGGCGCCGTGGTGACGCATCGCGATCCCGCGACCGGCGTGCTCTCCGCCGGCGCCGATCCGCGCCGCCCCACGTACGCGCTCGCCTGGTAAAGGAGACTTCTCCATGGCGTCGAGCCAGAGCGACAAGGCCGCCCGCTTCCGCGCGCTTCACCAGGGGCCGGCCTTCGTGATTCCGAATCCGTGGGATGCCGGCTCCGCGCGCATCCTCGCCAGCCTGGGCTTCCAGGCTCTGGCCACGTCGAGCGGCGCGTCCGCGGGCATCCTCGGCCGCCGCGACGGCAAGGTGCTGCGCGAGGAAGCGCTGGCGCAGGCCCGCGGCATCGTGGACGCCACGGACCTGCCCGTTTCCGCGGATCTCGAAAAAGGCTTCGGCGACGATCCCAAGATCGCCGCGGAGACCATTCGCCTCGCCGCCGGCGTCGGGCTGGTGGGCGGCTCCATCGAGGATGCCACGGGCGACAAGGACAAGCCGCTCTACGATCTGGGTCAGGCCACGGAGCGCGTGGCCGCCGCGGTGCAGGCCGCCCGCGCGCTGTCGTTTCCCTTCACGCTCACGGCGCGCGCCGAGGGCTTCCTGCGCGGCAAGCCCGATCTGGACGACGTGATCAAGCGCCTGCAGGCCTTCGAGAAGGCCGGCGCGGACGTGCTCATGTCCCCGGGCCTCCCCGATCTGGAGTCGGTCCGCAAGGTCTGCTCCGCGCTCTCCAGGCCCTTCAACTTCATGGTCGGCATCAAGGGCAAGTCGTTCACGGTGGCGGAGCTCGCGGCGGCCGGCGTGAAGCGCATCAGCCTCGCGACCTCGCTCTACCGCATGGCCATGACGGGGCTCGTGGACGCCGCGCGCGAGGTGAAGGACAAGGGCACGTTCGGCTACATCGACCGGTCCCTGGCCACGCCGGACATGAACGCCTTCATGCAGGGCTAGACGCGATGGCCCGCCGCAGGTTCGTCGTGGCCATGATGATGCACGAGACGAACACGTTCTCGCCCGTGCCCACGCCGCTCGGCTCGTTCCGCCCGCTCTCGGGACAGCAGGCGATCGAGGAGTTCCGCGATACCAACACGCAGCTCGGCGGGTTCCTCCACGTGGCGAGCGAGGCCGATGCCGAGATCGTGGTGCCGATGGCCGGCGGCGCGCATCCATCCGGCTACGTGGAGAAGAGCGCCTACGAGGACATGGCGGAGGCCATCGTGGGCGCGGTGCGTGGAGGCTGCGACGCGATACTCCTGGCCCTGCACGGCGCCATGGTGGCCGAGCACCTGGACGACGGCGAAGGCGAGCTGCTCCGGCGCGTGCGCGCGGTGGCGCCGCGGACGCCCATCGCCGTGGGGCTCGACTTCCACTCGCACATGACGGCGGCCATGGTCGACAACGCCACCATCATCACGGGCTACCGCACGTACCCGCACATCGACATGGGCGACACGGCCCAGCGCGCGGGCCGCACGCTGCTCCGCGTGCTCCGGGGCGAGGTCGAGCCCGTCATGGTGTGGGGCGCGCGCCCCATGATGACGAGCACGCTCGTGCACACGCCCTCGCGCCAGCCCATGCGCGACATCATGGACATGTCGATCGCGGCGGAGACGAGCGGGGCCGTGCTCAACGCGTCCGTGTTCGGCGGCTTCCCGCACGCCGACATCCCACATACCTCGCTGTCCGCGGTGATCGTCTGCGACCGGCGCGTCGATCAGGGCCGCGCCCTGCTGGACCGTCTTCTCACCATGGCCTGGGACCGCCGCAAGGATTTCCTCTACACGGGCGCGCCGCTTGCCAGCCAGATCGCGTACGCGCGGACGCTGGGCGACGGACCGATCGTGCTGGTGGACCACGGCGACAACACCGCCTCCGGGGGCACGCAGGACGTCATGAGCGTGATCGAGGAAGTGACGCGCCAGGGGCTCCAGGACGTGGTGGCGGGGCCCATCTGCGATCCCGCCACGGTCGCCCGTCTCGTGGAGGCGGGGACGGCCGCGAGCGTCACGCTCGAGCTGGGCGGCCGCATCGACATGCCGCAGATCAATCTTCCCGGTAAGCCGTTCCGAGTGACGGGGAAGGTGACGCGCGTCACCGACGGCGAGTTCGTGGTCACGGGACCCATGGCCACGGGCACGCGCGTGCGCATGGGACGGACGGCGGTGCTCGACACGGGCGCCATGCAGATCGTGGTGGCGGAGCGGCGGAGCGAGCCGTTCGACCAGGGCGTGTTCACCCACTGCGGCATCGACCCGCGGCGGAAGAAGTACGTGCTCATCAAGTCCCGCCAGCACTTCCGCGCGGGCTTCGAGCCCATCGCCCGGCACATCGTCCTCTGCGACGGCGACGGCTGCACGAGCTCCGATCTGTCCCTGTTCACCTTCAAGAACCGCCGCCGGCCCCTCTATCCGTTCGAGGACGCATGAAGCGCAGCACCGACCGCATCCTCACCACGCACACGGGCAGCCTGCCGCGGCCGGCGGATCTCCTCGGCATGCTCGAGGCAGTGGATGCGGGCACGCCCGTGGACGCGGAGGCGTTCGCCGCGCGCGTGGAGAGCGCGACGCGGGACATCGTGCGGCAGCAGGCGGCCGCGGGTATCGACGTCGTCAACGACGGCGAGCAGGGCAAGGTCGGCTACTCCACCTACGTGCGCCAGCGCCTCACGGGCTTCGGCGGGCAGAGCGAAGTGAAGGGCCGGGCGGACTGGGCGGACTTCCCCGAGGCGGCCGCGCGGGCGGAGCGACGGGCCCACGTGCTGCGGCCGGCCTGCAACGGCCCGGTCGGATGGAAGGACCGTGCGGCCGTCGACCGCGATATCGCCACGTTCCGCGCGGCCCTCAGCGGAGTATCCGTGACGGAGGCGTTCATGACGGCGGCCTCGCCCGGCGTCATCGCCCACTTCCTGCCGAACCAGCACTACCCGAGCCGCGAGGCCTATCTGGCGCGGCTGGTGGACGTGATGAAGGAGGAGTACGACGCGATCCACCGCGCGGGCTTCCTCCTCCAGGTCGACTGCCCCGATCTCGCCATGGGGCGGCATCTCGCATTCCCCGAGGCGAGTAACGCGGAGTTCGTGAAGATCGCCGAGGCCAACATCGAGGCGCTCAACCACGCCCTGCGCGACATTCCCCCCGACCAGATGCGCCTGCACCTCTGCTGGGGCAACTACGTGGGCCCGCACCACCGTGACATCCCGCTGCGCGAGATCATCCGTGCCGTCCTCAAGGCCCGGCCGCAGGGGCTCTCCTTCGAGGGCGCGAACTGCCGGCACGAGCACGAATGGGTGGTGTTTCGCGAGGTGAAGCTGCCCGACGACAAGGTGATCATCCCGGGCGTGCTCGACTCCACCACGAACTTCATCGAGCACCCGGAGCTGGTGGCCCAGCGCATCGTGCGCTACGCCGAGGTGGTGGGCCGGGAGCGCGTGATGGTCGGCAGCGACTGCGGCTTCGCCACCTTCGGCCGCTCCAACCTGGTGGAGCCCGAGATCGCCTGGGCCAAGCTCGCCGTCATGGCGGAAGGCGCCAAGATCGCCTCCGCTCAGCTCTGGCGCTGATCCCATGCAGGTCGGCATCTTCCTGACGAACCAGAATCCCGTGGGCAGCGACATGATCCCGAAGCTCGACGAGCAGCTCGCGATGACGCGGCTGGCGCGCGATCGTGGCTGGGACATCGTGGCCTCGGGCCAGCACTATCTGAGCGAGGGCGCGAGCCAGCTCCAGCTCGTGCCGTTTCTGGCGAGGCTCGCCGCCGAAGCCGGGCACATGACGGGCGTGGCCGGCATCCTGCTCCTGGGTCTCCACAACCCGGTGGAGGTGGCGGAGACCATGGCGTCGCTCGACATCATCTGGGGCGGCCGCTTCGTCTTCGGCATCGGCCTGGGCTACCGCGACGTGGAGTTCGACGCCTTCAAGGTGCCGCGCGGGCAGCGCGTGCGCCGCTTCGAGTCGTGCCTCGAGGTGGTCAAGCGCCTCTGGACCGAGGACCGCGTCACGGTGGACAACGACGTCTGCACCTTGAAGGACGTGAGCCTCACCTGCCGGCCCGTGCAGCGCCCGCATCCGCCCGTCTGGGTCGCCGCCAACAACGACAAAGCCATTGCCCGCGCGGCCCGCATCGGGGACACGTGGTTCATCAACCCGCATGCGACCATGACGACCATCGTGCGGCAGATGGGCGTGTACCGCGACGAGCTCGCCCGGGTGGGGAAGCCCTTTCCGCGCACCCTGCCCATCTTCAAGGAGATCTTCTGCGCGAAGGATCGCGCGACGGCGCTCGCGACGGCGGGTCCCTACCTGGCCGGCAAGTACAAGACCTACGCGGCGTGGGGGCAGGATGCGGTGATGCCGGCCGGCGAGACCTTCCAGCAGCCCTTCGAGTCGCTCCTCGAGGACCGCTTCGTGCTCGGCAGCCCGGAAGAGTGCTACGAGCAGCTGCGCCCATGCTGGGAGACGGTGGGCGCCACCGCGCTCGTCCTGCGCACGCAGTGGATCGGCATGCCGGGCGCGCATGCGCTCGATAGCATGCGGCTCATCAGCGACGAGCTGCTGCCGGCCCTGCACCAGGTCAAGACCGCGAGCTGATCGCGCCGAGGCCGATGTCGTTCCTGACCTCGCGCGCCGCCGTCGCCCCGCGAGGCTTCGGCAAGCCGGTGCCGCGGCGGGAAGATGCGCGCCTCGTGGCCGGGCAGGGGCGCTACAGCGACGACTTCAACCTTCCTGGGCAGATGTATGCGCAGCTCGTCCGGTCGCCGCACGCGCACGCGCGGGTCCGTCGCATCGATGCGGCGAAGGCGCTCTCGGTACCTGGCGTGGTCGCGGTGCTCACCGGCGCGGACGCTCTGGCCGACGGGCTTCGCGTCATCCCGCACAAGCCCGTACCCACCAACCCCAACGAGTACCCGCTGGGCGGTCGCGAGGGCTCCAGCATCTTCGTGGCTCCGCATCCCGTGCTCGCCGCGGATATCGTGCGGTTCGTCGGCGAGCCGGTGGCGATGGTCATCGCCGAGACACCTGCGGCGGCGCTCGACGGCGTCGAGGACGTGGCCGTGGACTACGAGCCGCGGGCCGCCGTCACCGTCACGCGCGACGCTGCCGGCGCGGGCGCGCCCGTGCTCTGGCCGGATGCAGGGACGAACGTCTGCGTCGGGTCGATGGCCGGCGATGCGCGCGCCGCCGACGCCGCCTTCGCCCGCGCCGCGCACGTGGTCCGGCTCGACACGTGGGTGCCGCGGATCACCGGCGTGCCCATGGAGCCGCGCGCCGCGCTCGGCGTCCACGACGAGGCGACGGGACGCTTTACGCTCTACGCCGGCTCCGGCGGCGTGGTGCGCCACAAGAGCGATCTGGCGGAGATCCTCGGCGTCCCCGAGGCGGCGGTGCGCGTGGTGGCCCAGGAGGTCGGCGGCAACTTCGGCACGCGAAACAGCTTCTACCCGGAGTTCGCCCTCGTGGCCTGGGCGGCGCGGCGACTGGGGCGGCCGGTGAAGTGGACGTGCACGCGTCGGGAAGCGTTCCTCACCGACTATCAGGCGCGCGACCTCGTCTCGCAGATGGAGCTGGCCCTCGACGCCGAGGGCAACTTCCTCGCGCTCCGCGGCGTCAACACGAGCAACGTGGGCGCGCACGCCGTCACCTTCGTGCCGCTCAACAAGGGACGCGAGCTGGCCACCAGCGTGTACCGGCTGCCCGCCGCCGGCGTGCACGGCCGCGCCGTGCTGACCAACACCTCGCCGCTCGGCGCGTATCGGAGCGCCGGCCGGCCCCAGGTCATGTTCGTCATGGAGCGGCTCATCGACCTCGCTGCACGGCGCCACGGCTTCGATCGGCTGGCGCTCAGGCGGCGCAACCTGGTGCCACCCGGCGCCATGCCGTACACGAACCCGTTCGGCATCGTCTACGACAGCGGCGAGTACGCGGCGGCGCAGGATCGCGCGGTCGCGCTGGCGGACTGGGCGGGCTTCGAGGCGCGGCGGCGGGAGGCCCGGGCGCGCGGTCGCTACCGCGGCATCGGCCTCGGCAACTACATCGAGATTGCCACCGGGGCGCCGCGGGAGCGGGCGGACATCACCGTGCGGCCCGAGGGGATGGTCGACGTGGTCATCGGCACGCTCTCGGCGGGGCAGGGGCACGAGACGAGCTTCGGCCAGCTCATCGTGGAGTGGCTCGGCGTCGAGCTGGAGCAGGTGCGGCTCGTCACCGGCGACACGGACCTCGTGGCCGTGGGCGGCGGCTCGCACTCCGGGCGTTCCATGCGGCTGGGCGGCGTGGTCATGGCCAAGGCCTCCGACCTCATCGTCGAGCAGGGGCGACAGATCGCCGCCTGGCTCCTCGAAGCGGCCGCCGCCGACATCGAGTTCTCGGAGCGGCGCTTCACCGTCAAGGGCACCGACCGCGCCGTCGACCTCTTCGCGGTGGCGGCCGCGGCGCTGCGACCTGACGCCCCGGAGGCTCTGCGCGGTCCGCTCACCGCGAGCTGCGACGAGACCGTGAGCACGCCGTCGTTTCCCTATGGCTGCGCGGTCTGCGAAGTGGAGGTGGATCCGGAGACCGGCGCGGTCGAGATCGTCCGCTACACCTCGGTGGACGACGTGGGACGCGCCATCAATCCGCTCATCGTGCACGGCCAGACCCACGGCGCCATCGCGCAGGGCATCGGGCAAGCGTTGTGGGAGCGCTGCGCGTACGACGCGGAGACAGGCCAGCTCCACTCCGCCACGTTCATGGACTACACGATGCCGCGCGCCGACATGCTGCCCGCGTTCACCACCGAGATCAGCGAGGTGCCGTCGACCTCGAATCCGCTCGGCCTGCGCGGCGGCGGCGAAGGCGGGGCCACGCCGGCGCTGGCGGCCGTGGTCAACGCCGTGGTGGACGCGCTCGCCGAGCTCGGCGTGGAGCACATCGAGATGCCCGTGACCCCGGAGCGCGTGTGGGAAGCGATCCGGGCCGCGGAAAGGAGCGCGTGACCATGGAGGTCTTCGAGGGCATCCGGACGCTGCTGGCCGTGCGCCGCTACCAGGACAAGCCTGTGAGCGACGCGATCGTGCGCAAGATCCTCGAGGCGGGTCGCCTCACGGGCAGCGCCATGAATCTCCAGCCGTGGCACTTCATCGTGGTGCAGGACCGCGAGACGCTCCAGAAGCTGGGCGCGCTGGCGCGGTCGGGACCGTATATCGCGCAGGCGCCGCTGGCCATCGTGGTGGCCGTCGACAAGTCCGGGTACGCCGTCTCCGACGCGAGCCGGGCGATCCACTCGATGCTGCTGGCCGCGTGGTCGGAAGGCGTCGGCTCCAACTGGGTGGGCTTCGGCGGCCTCGGCAAGGTCAATGAGCTGCTGAAGATTCCCGCGCCGCTGGAGGCGCTGGCGATCCTGCCCTTCGGCTATCCCGCCGACCGGATCGGGCGCGGCAAGAAGAACCGCAAGCCGCTCAAGGCCGTTGCCCACCGCGAGCGCTACGGCCGGCCCTTCGAGTAGCGGCTACTGGTCGGGCGC
>DATKLR010000156.1:0-4322 GCA_035542295.1 Gemmatimonadales bacterium
GACGTAGTGCTCCGGTGCGACCAGCTCCAGCGAGCGGCTCGTCGGCCGGGGCATCAGCGCCTCGAACTGCTCGATCGAGGCGTCGAGCCCGAAGGCGCGGAACCGCGCCAGGATCATCTCCGCGACGTGGTGAGACCGCTCAGTCCCGGCCTCGTGCGGCACCGCGCTCAGCGCGATCAGCTGGGCGCGGAGCGTGTCGGCGTTCGGCACCGCCCGGAGCGCCGCCTCCCGCGCCAGCTCGTCACCCAGAAGCGCCGGCGGGAAGCCGCGCACGGCCGGAGGACCGGAAGGAGCGGGCTGGGCGTGAAGCGCCGCGCCCGGCGCGATCAGGAGCGTGGCCGCTGCGGCGAGGCAAAGACGTGTGCTGGTCATCCGTTCGTCTCCGTGAATGTCAGCCGGCGCTGAACCGGTCGAGGAAGGCCCGTTCGTCGGGCGAGAGGCTGGCGGCGCCCGCCAGCTCCACCTTCGCCATTACGCGCTCGTACTCCTCGCGGTTGACGGGGTGCAGCGTGTCCAGCCGCACCCGCCGCCAGCGGTCGAGGTCGGCAGTGGAGCTCTTGGGCGCGGGCGTCGCCGCCGCGCGGAACTGGACTGCCGGGGAGCGCAGCTCCATCCACCGCAGGTACAGGAAGCCGCCGGCGAAGCCCCCCAGGTGCGCGAAGTGCGCGATGCCGCCCTGCCCCTGCCAGGCGCCGAACAGCGACATGGCGGTCATCAGCACGACCAGCCAGCGTGCCTCCATCGGCAGGAAGAAGACGTAGACGAGGTCGCGCGGCCAGTAGTGCGCGTAGCCGAGCATGACGCCGAATACGGCGCCGGAGGCCCCGATGATCGCCGCGAAGGGCGTCACCAGCGACAGCACCGCGCCCCCGATCCCGCTCGCCAGGTACAGGCCGATGAACCGGCGCCCGCCGAGGCGCGCCTCGAGACGGGGCCCGAAGAAGTACAGCGCCAGCATGTTGAAGAAGAAGTGCATGAAGCCGGCGTGCAGGAACATGTACGTCACGACCGTCCACGGCCGGACCGGGATCAGAGCCGGCACCAGCATCAGACCGCTCACCAGGCCCGGCGCGAACGAGCTCGCCAGCAGCATCACCAGATTGGCGAGGATGAGGAACGTCACCCAGGGGGTCGTGGGAGATACCCTACGCCGCGGGCTCGATGCTGTCGAGCCGGCTCACGTCGAGCGTCACGGCCTCGGTGCCGCTCGGATGGTGCAGGATGTCGCTGAACTTCGCGCCCCACACCACCTCGTCCCACCGGTAGCTCGACCGCGCGTGCACGCGCTGGGCGAACGTCTCCTCCACCCCGGAGAGCAACACCAGGAACTCGGCGTCGGAGCGGCGCATGTCGTCGCGGGTGAGGCCGTTGAGCGGACTCGCCTCATCGATCGGATGGACAATGGTCCACGACAGGGGGAAGAAGGTCACGGCGCTGCGTTCCAGCGGCAGCTGGTAGTAGCGCCGCACCTGGCGGCCGCCGTGCTCCTCAAAGCGCGTGAACATCACCGTCGCCTGGACCTCGATGAGCTGGCTGCTGCGCATGTTCGCGATGCGGAACTCGAACGCCCTGATGCCGCGGTACGGCGCGATCACCGCCGTCCGACTGAACATGATCTTCGCCGTGGGACGCGAGAAGCGCGCGAACAGGAGCCCGGTCGCCAGTGCCAGCCACAGCAGGCCGGCCAGTGCCTCGACGGTCACCACCAGGTTCGCCGCGAGTCCGACCGGCGCAATCGTCCCGTAGCCGATGGTCGAGAACGTCTCGACGCTGAAGAAGAACGCCCGCGCGAAACCCGCCTCCCCCGCGCCGGGGAACGTGGGCTGCAGCGCGCCGGGGCCGCACAGCACGAACGCCAGCCCGAAGACCGCGTTGACGAGGACGTACGACACCACGACCAGCGCCATGAAACGCGTCCAGGTCGTGGTCAGCAGCGTGTGGTAGAGGCTGAGCGACGTGCCGAGCCGCAGCCCACTGCGCGCCACGTTGAACGACCCGTCGCGGTTGAGGAGCCGCTGCCGGCTCTCCTGGGAGACGACCGCGCCGAACCCGAGATCGCGGATCTCGTCTTCGCTGACCCACCCGGGTCGCGTCACCTGCCTCGTCCTCTGTGCGGAGCCTCAGCAGGCTAGACGTTCCCGCCGCCGAGGGGTAGTGCCTTTGTACAGCAAAGTACTTGCCAATTCAGAGTAGAAACGCCATAGTGGAGGCGGCTGGCACCGGAGCCGAATCGTGACCGCGCTGACGAAGATCCTGTTCCCACTCCCGGACTATCGCCGCACCCCCGGGTCGCTGCTCGGCTGGTGGGAGTCGCGGCGGCTGACTTACAACCTGTTCGTCGGCGGGGCCGGGCTGGTGACGCTGGCCGCCGTGACCCTGTTCACCAATCTCCCGCCCCGGGGCCTGGACATCGGGCCGCTGTGGCGGGGCGTGATCATCTACGGGGTGCTGGCGAACGTTGGGTATTCGCTGGGCTGGCTCGCCGAGCTGGGGATGCGGGCGCTGTGGGGCGACGAGGCGCCGTACGCGGGACCCGCGCTGTTCCGCCAGGGGCTGAGCTTTGCGGTCGGCCTGACCCTGCTGCCGATTCCGTTGGCTCTGATCTCCTGGGTGGTACGGCTGGTGCACCACTTCTTCTAGTGGGTGCAGGCGGGAGAAGCAACTGACCCGTCGACTCCACACTCCCAACTTGGCACCTCCTCAGTCGAAGTGGGCATTGAGTATCGGCAGCACGCGGAAGGGCGGCGGGTTGTTCCGGGCGATGTTCAGCACGCCGATCTGAATCCCACGGAGCCGCCGAGCGAAGTTGAGGAGCCCGATCGCGACGCCCGCCTGGAGCCCGCGGATCTGGTTGAACGCGCTCACCGACAGGCCGGACATGCCTTCGGTCTTGAGATTGACGCCGGCGATGGTGATGCCGGAAACGCGCGCCGCGCGCACCTTGTAGCCGGCGACGGTCAGGCCCTTCGCCAGACCTTCGCTCACCACCGCCACGCCCGCCGCGGAGAAGCCGCTGATCCCCCCCTGCGCCACCACCGCCACGCCGCCCACGGTGATTCCCGCGATGTGACCCTGCGCCACGGTCGCGATCCCGCCCACCGTGACGCCGGTGACGTTGCCCTGGGCCACGACGGCGATCCCGCCGGCGTGCGCGCCCCACAGGTCTCGCTGCGCGACGGAGGCGAGGCCGCTCACGCTGAGGCCCTTGAGGTTGCCCTGGGACACGGTCCCGAGGCCCGAGAAGGCAATCCCGCTCAGGCTGCCCTGCGAGACGACGCCGAGGCCCGCGAGGCTGACACCCGACATCGGTCCCTGGGAGACCACGCCGAGTCCTGAGACGTTGAAACCGGTCATGCCGCCCTGCGAGACGACGCCGAGGCCCGAGACATTGATGCCCCGCATCGCGCCCTGGGACACCACGCCGAGGCCTGCGATGCTGATGCCGTCCATCGTGCCTTGCGAGACGATGCCCAGCCCGCCGATGGCCACGCCGTGAATGGCGTGCACGGCTACGACGCCGCCCAATCCGATCAGCACGCCGTTGAGGTCGGCGGCCGCGGGGCCGGCGAGGCCCACCGCCAGGCCGTTCACCGATCCCGACACCGGCTTGTCCGGCTTCCAGAGCGTGATGTTGATGCCGTTGATGCGGTCGAGGTCCGCGTCCGACCAGTTGATCCTGAGGCCGGTGAAGCGGGCCGAGTTGCCGAAAGAGATGCCGTAGCCGCGGACGGGGAGGTCCAGGCTCCAGTGGCTCGGCTCCTGCTCAGTGTCGACGCTGTCTTGAGCCCAGAGCGCGCAGGGAAGGAAGGCGAGCGCTGCGGCGGCGAGGAGCGGACGAAGTGCCCTGGCCACGGCGACCTCCGGAGGTTGGGTCCTAGCCCCTTCCCCCTACGCCGGGCGGCGCCGCGGGTTTCGCGCCGGGGCCCCCGAAGATCCGTTCGCCGTCGAATCGACCGTTCTCGATGAAGACCTCGGAGGTGGCGCGCCCCGCCGTGATGCTCCCGGCCATGTAGACGCCGGGCACGTTGGTCTCGAGCGTCTGCGGATCGCAGCGGGGACGGGCGCTGTCCGCCTCGAGCTCGATCCCGATCTTCCGGAAGAGGTCGAAGTCGGGGTGGTAGCCGGTCAGCGCGTAGACCCGGTCGGCGGCGAGCCGCTCCTCCCGACCGTCGGCGAGCCGTACCACGACGTGGCGCGGCTCGATGCGGAGCACCTCGGCGCCGAAGCGCACGGCGATCTCCCCGGCCTTGATCCGATTCTCGATGTCCGGCTTGAGCCAGTACTTGACCGTGGGCTTGAAGGCGTCGCGCCGGTAGACCAAG
>DATKLR010000157.1:0-8829 GCA_035542295.1 Gemmatimonadales bacterium
CCGGCGACGCCGAGGTGAAGGCGCGCGGCGAGCGGATGGTCGCCGAGCTGGCGAAGTGCCAGAAGCCGAACGGCTACCTGTCGGCGTTCCCGGAGGAGTTCTTCGACCGCCTGCGCGCGGGCCAGTCCGTGTGGGCGCCGTTCTACACCCTGCACAAGATCATGGCGGGCCTGCTCGACACCTGGCAGCTGTCGGGCAACGCGCAGGCGCTCACGGTTCTCCAGGGGATGGCGCGCTGGACCGCGGGCTGGTGCCAGCCGCTCGGCGACTACGAGATGCAGCGGGTCCTCGAGCGCGAGTACGGCGGGATGAACGAGCTGCTCTACAACCTGTCCGCGATCCCGGGGAACGAGCGCTACCGCTGGGTCGCGCACCGCTTCGACCACGAGCGCTTCTTCGCGCCGCTGGCGGCGGGGCGGGACGAGCTCAAGGGCCTGCACGGCAACACCAACATCCCGAAGGTGGTCGGCGCGGCGCGGCGCTACGAGCTGACGGGCGACGAGCGCTCTCGCCGCGTCGCCGAGTACTTCTGGCACGAGATCACGCGGCACCGCGCGTACGCCACCGGCGGCACCACCAACGGCGAAGGGTGGGAAGCCGATCCCGACGTGCTCGCGACGCAGCTCTCCGGCTACACCCAGGAGGACTGCACCACCTACAACATGCTGAAGCTGACGCGGCACCTGTTCGGGTGGACCGGCGACGCGGCCGTGGCCGACTACTACGAGCGCGCGCTGTTCAACGGGATCCTCGGCAGCCAGCACCCGGCGGACGGCGAGAAGCTGTACTACGTCTCGCTGGCGAGCGGGCTGTGGAAGCTGTTCGGCACGCCGACCCAGGACTACTGGTGCTGCACCGGCACGATGAGCGAGGCGTTCGCCAAGCTGGGCGACTCGATCTACTTCCACGACGACGCGGGCCTCTGGGTCAACCTGTACATCCCCTCCGAGGTGGACTGGAGCGAGAAGGGCGTGCGCGTGACCCAGGAGACGACGTTCCCCGGGAGCGATCGCACGACGCTCGTGGTGCACGCCCCCCGGCCGACGCGGTTCGCCATGCGGGTCCGCGTGCCCTACTGGGCGACGGGAGAGAACGGCGCGGCGCTGAACGGCCGCGCGCTCGAGGGATTCGCGGCGCCCTCGGGCTACTACGTGCTGGACCGGACCTGGCGCGACGGAGACCGGCTGGAGGTGCGGCTCCCGATGAGCCTGCACGCGCATCCGATGCCCGACGACCCCCAGCTCGTCGCGATGATGTACGGCCCCCTGGTCCTGGCGGGCCGGCTCGGCACCGACGGCCTCACGGCGTCCACGCTGCGCGCGCCGCCCACCAAGCCGCGCAACATCCCCGAGTACACCCTGCCGCCGGTGAGCGCCCCGACGTTCAAGGGGCCGGCCGGCGATCTGGCGGCGTGGGTCAAGCCGGTCGAGGGGCAGCCGCTGACGTTCCGGACCTCCGGCCAGACGCAGGACGTGACGCTGGTGCCGTTCCACGCGCTCTTCGACGAGCGCTACGCCATCTACTGGAAGGTCGAGAAGGCGAGCTGACCATGTCCCTGCGCGAGATCGCTCCCGTCCTGCAGATCGCCCTGGGCCCCGTGATCCTGATCTCGGGGATCGGGCTGCTGCTGCTCTCGATGACCAACCGGCTCGGCCGCCTGATCGACCGCTCGCGCCTGCTGTCGGAGGCGCGTCACAGAGCGACCGGCGAGGAGCACGAGCGGGTCGAGGCGCAGATCGCGGTGCTGTCGGCGCGCGCGGTCTACATGCGCCGGGCGATCGTCCTGGCGGTGGTGAGCCTGCTCTTTGCCGCCGTGCTGGTGCTCACGCTCTTCCTGGCGGCGGTGCTGCGGTGGGATGCCGTGATCGTGGTGGTGGTGCTGTTCGCCTGTTGCATCGTCTCGCTGATCGCGTCGCTGCTGGCGTTCCTGAGGGACGTGAACAAGTCGCTGACGGCGATCAGGCTGGAGCTGGGCGGGCCGGTCGCTCGCTAGGATGCGATGCGCGCCGGCGGCGAGGGATCTCGACCGGCGCGGCAACGCGGCCGTCAATGATGTGCATGAGCGCCAGGATCGGATGGCGCTTCAGCATCCGCGGGCCCGCGTACCGCATCACCTCACGGACGGCTTCGCGCCTGTCCCGCTTGTAGCAGTGGATCGGACAGTTGAAGCAGGTGGGTTTCTCCGGGCCGTAGACGCACCGGTCGATGCGCTCGCTCGCGTACGCCTCCAGCGCCGCGCAGGCCCCGCAGAGACCGTCCGCCTGATGATGATCGCGGCAGTATACCGCGATCATCGCCGCGATGGTGCGGCGCTCCCGTTCGAGCCTTCCCCGTGGCCAGAGCATTCCGATGGATTCACTCGCAAAATCCGGGCCCCCGCTCCGCGGCCCTGATAGGACGCGGGGCGGCGTCGCCGCCGCCCCGCCCGATCATGGCGCCGGCAAGAGCGCGCCTAGATGACGACTCCCGCCGCCGGCGCGGGCTGCACGGCCGGCTTCCCCGCCAGGAAGTCCCACAGGAACGCCAGCACGCCGGGAAGGAACAGAACGAGTCCGGCCGCCCAGACCCAGAAGATCCAGAAGCTCACGTACTCGGTCCTGACGGTCATGAAGTCCATCCCCAGCAGGCGCACGAGGTAGGTCTGCACGACCCCGGCCACCGTGAACGCGATCACCATCGCGAGCATCCCGATACACATCAGCCAGAAGGCCCACATCGCGCGCCGCTGAGCGTACCGCTCCATCCCCCGGAGCCGCGGCACCATGTAGTACATCGCCGCGATGACGAGCATCGCGAACGCGCCGAAGAAGGCGAAGTGCCCGTGCGAGGCCGTCACCTGCGTGCCGTGCGTCCACTTGTTGATCTGCGGGAGCGTCATCGCGAAGCCCCAGACGCCGGCGCCCACCAGGTGCCCGATCGCGGAGCCGCCGAGCCAGTACCAGGTCACGTGGTTCACGGGCTCCGGGTGCCGGTGCTTCATGTGCGTGAAGGTGTCCCACACCATCAGCACCAGCGGCACGGGCTCCAGCGCGCTGAACACCGCGCCCCACAGCAGCCAGTACCGCGGCGTGCCGATCCAGTAGTAGTGGTGCCCGATGCCGACGATGCCCGTGAACAGCACCAGCGCCACCTCGGCGTACATCCACTTCGCGACGCGGGTCCGGTCGGCGTCGGTCAGCTTCACCAGCAGGTACGCCATGATCGCCGAGGCGATGATCTCCCACGTGCCCTCGACCCAGAGGTGGATGATCCACCACCACCAGTAGTAATCCACCGTGAGGTTGCGGAAGAACGGGAGATCGAGGAGGTAGAGCAACGTCAGCCCTACCATCCCGAAGGCGAGGGTGAAGGTGATCGCGTTCCACTTCCTGGCGCGGTACAGCGTGACGCCGATGTTCACGAGGAAGAGCACCACGCCGAGCGCGATCAGCAGCGGCCACGGCATCGGCGCCTCGGTGAACGGTTTCCCCTGCGCGACGTGGAAGAACCAGTAGGTCGCCAGCGTGCCGACCCCCGCGACCAGCAGGACCACGAGGTTCGCCCAGGCGAGCGGCACGGAGAAGATCTTCGAGTCTGTCTCGTCCGCGACGAGGTAGTACGACGCCCCCATCAGGCCGAGGATCAGCCAGAAGATCATCAGGTTGAGGTGGCTGGCGCGGCCGAAGTTGAACGGCAGCGTGTCCATCAGAAACTGCGGCCACACGTACTGCGCGGCGATGATGAGGCCGAAGATCACCTGCAGCACGAACAGGATCGCGGCCGAAAGGAAGAACGGGTACGCAACCAGCTGCGACCGGTGCGTGACGCTCGAGTGCGGTGTCATGGATGGTCCCCCCTCACTTCAGCGCCACGAGATAGCGTACCAGGCTGTCCAGCTCCGCGGGCGTGAGCGGCACCTTCGGCATCGTCGTGCCGGGCTTCACCGCGGCCGGGTCCGCGAGCCACTTGCTCAGGAACTCGGCCGTGTTGGCGAGCCCGTCGTACGCCGTGGCGGCGATGTGCGAGAGATCGGGCCCGGGTCCGGCGGCGCCCTGCCCATCCACCATGTGGCAGCCGGTGCACCCCTTGGCGGCCCAGGCGCCGGGCGGCGTCGGCCGGCCCGCCACCTCGCCGAGGCGTGACAGCGGCTCCGGCGGCCATCCGTTCGTATCGATGTGCCGCACCCAGTCGAAGAACGCCACGAGGTCCGCAACGTCGGCAGCGGCCAGCTTCTGGTTCGGCATGGTCGTGCCCGGCTTGGCCGCTTGCGGGTCGGCGAGGAACGCCGCAAGCCACGCGGCGTCGCGACGGTCGGCCACCTTCGTCAGCTCGGGAGCGTAGTAGCCGCCGATCCCGAGGATCGTGTGGCAGTCGTTGCAGTTCTTCCGCTGGAAGACGTACTTGCCGCGCGCCACCTGATCGGTGACGACGGGCGTGCGTCCGGCGTTGACCTTGTGGAGCGAGTCCACGGTCATCCCCGCCAGCACGGCGAGGAAAACCACGGTGCCCCACACGAACGTGCGCTGGAGACTCTTCTCGGTCACGGTCGCGGCTCCGGCTGGATTCCCGCCGCCAAGATGCCGCAAACCGTGGGCCCCGCAACCGATAATCCGAGCGCCTGACTCGGTTATGCTCCTGTGGTGTGCTAACGCCGCCATGACGGGCGGGCCGTATGTTGCGCCGCGCGATATCAGGAGGACACGATCGTGCGCTCCGATTCCCTGCTCCCGCTCCTTGCCCTGCTCGCTGCGCCCGTTCTCGGCGCGTGCCACAGGACCCCGGGTCCGCAGGCGCCCTCGCCGGCCGCAGCGGCGAGCGAGGCCGTGCTGTTGAGACTCCACCGCCAGCCGGGCGAGGCCCGCCGCTTCCAGCTCGTGGTGGACAACTACGTGCACCTGGGCCCCGGGGAGCCGCCGTCGGGGGACAGCGCGCGGCCCATGATGCGGATGACCCAATTCGTGACCGAGTCCGTGACGGCGGTGTCCGGCGACACATTCACCGTCGCGCAGATCGCGGATTCGAGTCGCGTGACGATGCCGGGCATGCCCGCGTCGGTGGCGGCCTGGGACAGCCTGCGCCCGCGCGGCCTGCTGACGACCGTGCGGATGGACGTGCGCGGCCGCGTCGTCGCCGTCCAGATGGATCGCGCGGTGCTGGCGGAGGGCCGGATGGCGATGCTCCGGACGTTGCTTCCGGGCGCCGACAGCTCGGGCGCGTCGAACTGTGGTGCGATGACCCGCTTCCCCGAGCTCCCGGTGCGGATCGGCGAGGCGTGGGCCGACACGATGGCCTGTCCCCCGGCCCTGCGCGGCTGCAAGGGCAGCGTGGTGACCACTATGCGGCTCGAGCGGGTCGAGGACGACGGCGGGCGGCGCGTGGCGGTGATCTCTACGCGCGCGGAGATGCCTTCGATGACCATCACGGAGCCGATGGAGATGTCCACCGGGCCGATGCGCTTCGTCGGCGAAGATCGGCTCGATCTGGACGCCGGCTGGATCGTGCAGCGCACGATGACGATGACGGGCACGGCCCATACGCAGATCGGCGACGTCTCGACGAGGTTGGAGACGAAGCAGACGCCGGTTCCGTTCGCGGCGGCGAGCAGCGCCGGAGCGCCGCCGGCGGCCCCGCCGGCACCGCCCCGGATTCTGATGCGGCGCGGAGCCGTTCAGCCACCCGGCACGCTCGACAGCCTCATGGCCCTCTTCAGGCACTTCGAGCCGACGCTGGAGTTTCCCGAGTGCCAACTCCCCGACGTCGCGCCCGAGGCGGACTGGATCGGCTTCGCTGGTCCGGACGGGGAACTACGGATCCGGCTGCCTCCCGCGTGGCGGGCCGGCCCGCCCGACAGCACCTTCTTCGGCGACCCGGAGACGGTGCTGGAGGACTCCGCCTCGAGCCGGATCCGGATCTCGCGCTTGGTCAACCGCTCGGGACGCATCACCCTGAACGCCCCTCAGGCGTTCGGGCGGCCGACCGAGTTTCCGCACACGGGTCCCTGCCGCATGGGAGCCGGGCCGGCAGGTTCGATCTGGACCTTCTACGGCCCGGTCCCGAGCGGCCCCTCCGGATCGCCTCCCCGTTATGTCGCGCAGGGCACTCTCATAACGGCGGCGGGTCGCGAGTACGGCATCAGCGTGGGCGCGCGCTCGGCCGAGGTGCGGGATCGTGTCGTCCGCATGGTCGCCGCCGCCGCGCCGGGCCCACGCTGACCGCGAGGCGCCGCGTCGATTGACGCGGCCTGCGCGGCGTGCTATCAGATGCCAGCCCGCCGAATACGGAGACTTCCGTGCGACACGCCGCCCGTTCGCTCCGCTCCCCCCTCTGGATGCTGTGCCTCGCATTGCCGGCGCCGTTGGCCGCGCAGCAGCCGGACCTCGCCCCGTACGCCGACTCGGTGTTCGCCGAGTGGAACTCGACGCACACGCCGGGCTGCGCGGTCGGTGTGGAGAAGGAAGGGAAGGTCCTGCTCACGCGCGGCTACGGGATGGCCGACCTCGAGACGCTCACGCCGATCACGCCGCAGACGATCTTCGAGTCCGGCTCGGTGGCCAAGCAGTTCACGGCCACCGCGGTGGTGCTGCTGGCGCTGGACGGCAAGCTGAGCCTCGATGATCCGGTGCGGAAGTACCTGCCCGAGCTCCCCGAGTACGACCGCCCGATCACGGTCCGCCACCTGCTCACGCATACCAGCGGTCTCAGGGAGTGGAGCTCGCTGGTGGCCGCGGCCGGGTGGGAACGCGGCACCCGGGCCACCCGGCAGGCCGACCTGCTCGACGTCCTCTACCGGCAGAAGGCGCTGAACTACCCGGTCGGTGATTTCTGGTCCTACACGAACTCAGGCTACGCCGTCGCGATGACGCTGGTCGAGCGGGTGAGCGGAAAATCGTTCCAGGAGTTCTCGCGGGAGCGGATCTTCGGCCCGCTCGGCATGACGCACACGCAGTGGCGCGACGACTTCACCCGCCTCGTGCCGGGCCGCGCGCAGGCGTACACGCGGGAGAGTGACGGCTGGCATCTGGCCATGCCGTTCGAGGACGTGGTCGGACCCGGGGGACTGCTCACGACCGTGGGGGACTGGCTCGTCTGGAACGAGGCGCTCGCCAACCGCACGCTGGGGGCGGCGTGGGCGGACTCGCTCACCCGCCGCATGAGGCTCACGAGCGGGCGGGAGGTCGAGTACGCGCTGGGCCTGTTCGTGACGAGCTACCGCGGCGTGCCCGAGATCTCGCACAGCGGCTCGACGGCCGGCTATTCGACCTTCCTGGCCCGCTATCCGGATCGCGGGAACCTGTCCATCGCCGTGCTCTGCAACTCGACGCGCGGGGACGCGGCGGCGTACGCGCACCGGCTCGCCAACCGGCTGATCGGCGACTTCCCGTCCCCGCCCGCCCTCGACACCGCGCGCGTGGACTCCGCAGCGTTCGCGCGCTGGGCGGGCATCTATCGCAACGACCGCTACGGCGCGCCGCTCGAGGTCGACGCCCGCACGGGCGCGAGACTCCGCGCCCTGCCGGACGGCTGGTTCTGGATGCCGAGCGGCGCCCGCTGGTTCTTCGACGCCGGGCCGGGCGGGAAGCCCGTCGCGCTGCGCGTGGCGCAGCCCGACGGCGACACCGTGCGCTTCTCCTACGTGGCGGAGCGGTCCTGGACGCCGACCCGCGAGCAGCTCCAGGCGTTCGAGGGCACGTATCGCAGCGACGAGGTGGGCGCGACCTACGCGCTCAAGATCGTCGGGGACACGCTGACCCTGTCTCCGCGCCCGGGCATGGTGATCCCACTGCGGCCGATCTACCCCGACGCGTTTGGTGTCCGGGGCGGCGTGGTCCGGTTCACCCGCGACCGCCGCGGCGCCGTCACCGCGATGCACACCAGCGACTCCCGCGTGTGGGATCTCGTGGTGCCGCGGGTGCGCTGAAGCGCGACGGGGCATGCCGAAAGCCGAACGGGGCGCCACTTCGGCGCCCCGTTCGCTTCCGGCGGCCGCGCGCTTCCGTGCCGCGTCAGACCTTCCGGATCTCCGCCAGCACCCGCTCCGGCGTCATCGGCAGCCGCGTCATCCGCGCGCCGGTGGCGTCGTAGATGGCGTTGGCGATGACCGCGCCCATGTTGATTATGCCCGGCTCGCCGCCACCCTGCGGGTCCAGCTTGTCGTTCTGCACCAGCGTGACCTCGATCTGGGGCGTCCACGACATCCGCGTGAAGCCGTAGGTGTCGAAGTTACTGGTGAGGATCTTCCCGCCCTGGAACGCGAGCTCCTCACTGAAGCAGTAGCCGAGGCCCATCGTGATCGCGCCCTCGGTCTGGATCTCGGCCCCGCGCGGGTTGACGACGATCCCCATGTCTTGCGCGCACCAGACCTTCTCCACCCTGACGGCGCCGGTCGAGCGGTCCACGACGACGTCGGCCACGTGGGCCACGTACGCCCCGGCGTCCGTGCCGAAGGCGAGGCCGCGGCCCCGGCCGTCCCTGCGGATTGCCGCCCGCGGCGTCCAGTGCGAGGCCTGGGCCACCGCGTGGAGGACCGCGATCATGCGCGGGTCCTTCGTGTTTCGCAGCCGGAACGCCAGCGGGTCCAGGCCCGCCGCGCGCGCCATCGCGTCCATCTGCTGCTCGTAGCCGAACTTGTTGCTGCTCGCGCCGGGCGCGCGCCAGGGGCCCGTGCCGAAGAAGTGGTAGCCGGTGCGGTTGCGCCCCCCGTACACCCGGACGCGGCGGTTGGGGATATCGTACGATATGTCGGTCCCGCGGCCGCCGGCCGCGTACACCTGATAGTCCCAGAACGTGATCCGGCCGGCACCGTCAATGCCGGAGGCGACCTTCACCACCGCCGCCGGGCCGAAGGTGTCG
>DATKLR010000158.1:0-5692 GCA_035542295.1 Gemmatimonadales bacterium
CAGCAGATCCCACGTCGTGCCCGCGAGCCGGGCCACGCCGCCTCGCGCGTTGAACGCGCGCACCCAGGATGGAACCGAATCGGCATAGTAGCGGCTGGTGGTGAACTGGCCACCCGCGAACCACAGCACGGTTCCGCGGGCCCGCCCGACCATCAGGATCGCGGCCCGGTCCTTCCGCGACACGGACAGCACCCGCGCTTCGGAATCCTGCGCCAGCATCCAGTCGTACAGGGCGGACCCCTGGAACCGGCGGGGAGATGCTCCGACTGAATCCACGACTCCGAGGGCCGGCGAGGTCGGGTCCTGGATGCCCCGGTTGTTGAGCACGATCCCCGTGTGCGCCGGCTCGCGGCCCGAGAGCATCGTGGAATGGCCTGGAGCCGTCTCCGTCGAGGCGTGTTCCTGGCGGCCGTGCTCGAACACCGTCCCTTCGCCATAGAATCGCCGGAAGCCGCCGATCCACTGACCAGCATGGCGCCCGAGGTAGTCCCCGCGCATCTGGTCGACCGCAATCAGGACGACCAGGGCAGGACCGTCGGGGCGCTGGGGCGGGCCCTGCCCTGCGGCCGGGCCCCCGAACAGCGTCAGGCCCGCGGGCAGGCAGAGAAGCCGGAAGAGCCTAGAACCCATACTTCGCCCCGACGAACAACGTCGTACCGTAGTACTCCCGCTGCACGTTGTAGGCGTGGCTCGGCGTCCCGTTGAAGTAGCCGGTCAGCGAACCGCGGCAAGGGGCCAGGGTGGACATACGATGCTCCTACGCACGTGGGATGGTCGACCGGCTCCCTCGGGTTCGAACATTGCGGGTCGCGCGCGATGCATTCGCCACTCTTGGGTAACAGTCCGGTAAAGCGAGGCAGGGATCAGCCGCGTGCTGGACAGCGCTCAGAGCGACACGAAAGAAACCAGGCGTCCACCGACACCAGCGAGCACAGCGGTGCCGCGTGCGGCGCGGACGAGGCGGGGAGGTAGCCGGCGGTTGGGAGCTGGACCGCCGTCGCCCTCAACCGGCGGAGGACGACTGCTCGCCCAGCAGGAAACCGCGCTGCCCGAACTTCTCCTGGAGGAAGCGGCCGTTGACCAGCAGGGCCTGCATGTCGTTCTGCGCCACGCTGACCACGATCTCCTTCATCTTGGCGTCTAGGATGCCGAGCTGCTCCAGCAGCAGGTCCTTCGGTGTCTTGCCGCCCTGAACCGCGTGCACGCGGCGGAATGCCGCCGGCAGGGCCACGTAGCTCTGCAGCGTGGTGGGCAGGTACTCCAGCGCGGTCTGGCGCACGGTGAACAGGCTGGCGTCGCCCACGTTCTCCTGGGCCAGCAGCCGGGGCAGCAGCGTCACGATCGACTGCCGGATTTGATTCACGCGCTCCAGCACGTCGGGCTCGACCTTGTGCGCCAGCGACGATACGAGCTGGTTGAGGCGGCCTTCGATGTCGCCCACTGCGAGCTCGCCGCCGAGGGAGAGTGCCAGCTCCCGCTGCACGGGAGCGGCCAGGTAGCCGATCCCGTACAGGCCGACCACGATCGCCAGCCAGCCGGCCTCGAGGATGCCGACGAAGTGCGCCCCCAGGCCGACGAGGGCAAGCAGGGAGCCCACGAGGTTGCGCCGCGAGTATAGGAACAGGAGCAGGCGCGTCCGTGTCGGGACTCGGGTTGCCGGACCGCTCATTGGTAGCCGCGGATCTCCTTGAACACCGAGGCAAGCCGTGCGCTGTTGCCTTCGAACACCCGGCCACCGGTCAGGGCGGCGATGGCATCGAGCTGCCGCCGGTCGGCCTCCCCGAAGATGATCGGGAATACCCGGATGTCCCGGGCCTCGGGGGGCAGCGACGTGACGAAGCTGCGGAAATCGTCGAGCGATGCCCCCTGGTTGCTCTCGCCGTCGGTCATCAGGACGATCGAGACGTAGCGATCGGGGTCGGCGCGCCGGGCAGCGAGCGCGGCCTGATACGTTTCCTCCAGCGACGAGAAGATCGCGGTGCCGCCGTTGGCCTGCAGTCCGCCCACATACTGGCGCACCGCCACGCGCGTCGCGGCGGGCTGCGGACCGGTGCCGAGGGTGAACTCCCGCCGGTCCTGGATGCGGTCACTGAACGTGAGCACGCTCACCACCTCGCGCGGCTGGAACTGCGCGAAGCGTCCCGTCAGCGACGAATCGTCGCCGGCCAGGGTGTAGAGCGCGCGCTGGAGCTGGTCCAGCCGCGGTCCCTTCATGGACCCGCTGACGTCGAGCAGGAAGAAGGAGTGCGCCGGTCTGCGCTGCTCGCTGAGGTAGCTCTCGAGCACCCGGTCCACGACCGCCAGCCGGGACGGGAACGCCAGCTCCACGATCAGATCGCGCGGGAAGGACGCATCGAGCGGCACGTCGGGGTTCACGGGGCGGCGGAACGTCGCCGTCATCAAGGTGCGCTGGAAATCGGGGCTCTTGAGGTACGCCACCAGCCGGTCGTACGCGGACCGCCGGTCCGCGTTCAGCAAGACCAGCGGGTAGTCGGCCGTGACGATGCCTTCCCTGGGGTAGACGAGCACCAGCGGCTCGTGGAGCCGGCCGCTCCGGTTCAGCGACAGCAGGATGGACTCGTAGTTGATCATCCCGTCGAGCCGGTCCTGGTCGCGCTCGTAGCTTTCGGCCAGCCAACCGGAGCTGCCGGCGGTGAGGGCCTGACCGCGGAAGAAGTCGCGCAGCGCCTCCGTGTTGATATCGGTCTCGGTGAGCGCGCCCGCCGTGCGCGAGAGGGCGGCGGCCACGCCGATGACGGCGCTGAACCCGCTGTTCGACGCGGTCGGGTTGGTCATGGCGTAGTGCAGTTCCCCCGACTTCACCCGGGCGGCGATCCCCGCCCAGGTCACGTCGGCGCCGTGCACCCAGCCGAAGGCCCGTGCCTTGCTCGCCTTGATGCCGAGCACGACCGGCGAGAGCATGATGCGCTCTTCCGCCTTCACCCGGTTGCGGCCCGCGTCGCTCAGGACGAGGTACTTGGCGTGCGAGAACCACACCGCGTCGAAGGTCTCGCCGGCGTTCAGGCGGTCGATGCCGGCCAGCGTGCCGCTGTACTGGAAGCGCACCTCGACGCCGGTCTGCTTCCGGATCTGCTCCAGGTAGGGCTCGAGGTCCTTGAGCTCCGAGCCGGCCAGCACGGTGAAAGGCTCCGGAGGCGGGCCCCGGTGGCACGCCGCGCCGGCGCCGAGGGTGGCGGCGATCGCGAGCCCGCGAACCAGGCGCCGCATCATGCCGTCGGCCCCGGCAGCAGTTTCACCGCGCCATGCGCGTCCAGCGCCGCCGGCGCCGCCGCCTGCCCCGACTCCGTGCGCGCCCGGTCCAGGTACTGCTTCGCCTTGCCCACCTCCGTCGTGAGGACGTCGATGGTCTTGCCCATGCTGTCGAGGGCCTTGACCTTGTACTCGGAGATGGCGTCCATCGTCGCATAGACGTCGTCGAAGGCCCGCTGCAGCTGCTCGATGTGGATCGTCGCGCTGGAGGCCTGCTCGCTGATGGCGCCCGACTGCTCCTTCAGCATCCGCGCTGTGCCCTCGATGATATTGCCGGTCGTGGTGTTGAGCGCCGTGATCTGGTTCAGCACCAGCTTCTGGTTCGCCAGCGCCTGCGCGACGATCACCGCGGTGCGCAGCGCCGACACCGTGGTGGTGGTGGCGCGGTCCACGCCCTTGATCAGCTCCACGTTGTTGCGCCGCACCAGGTCGAGCGCGAGGTAGCCCTGGCTGTTCACCGCCAGCTGGGTGAGCAGGTCGGTGACTTTCTGGCGCACCGCGAACAGCACCTCCTCCTTCACGAGCTTCGCCCGGGCCGGGTCGCTGCTCTCGAGCGCGCTCGCCTTCGCCTCCACCGCTTGGTCCAGCTGCTTGCCGAGGTACACCCACTGCTGCAGGCGCTGCATCAGCGCCCACATGTTCTGTTTCTCCTGCTCGATGGAGGCATTGTCGCGCTGCAACTCGTCCTGGCCGCGGTTCAGCGACTCGATGATCGCGTTGAGGTGGGTCTGGGCCGAACGGTACTTGTCGAAGTAGCCGAGCAGCCGGTTGCCCAGCGGGATGATCCCCAGCAGCCGGCGCGGCGAGAGCAGGTCGCCCTGCTTCGAGGGATCCAGCCTCTCGATGGTCTGCCGCAGCTCGACCAGGCCGTTGGAGATCACCGCCGTCTCACCCAGCCCGCCGTGCTCCATGGCCCGCATGGGCCGCTGCAGCATGCGGTTCGAGACCTGGGCCGAGGCCTGCACGTCGGCGTTGCCCAGGGTGTGGATCGAGTTGAGCCGGTTCTGGAACGACTCGCTGTGCACGTCGTCGGAGGCGAGTCCCCCGACGTACTGCTGGACCTGCGTGTCGAGACTGGCCGTGACGGCGGGGTCGAGCTTGACCAGGCCGGCCGCCTGCCCGGGCGGCACCGCGGCCACCGGCTCGGGCGGCGTGAGGGTCAGGGTGGCGGGCGCGTGAGCGGTGTCGGTCATCTGGTCTCCTCAGGATCGGCCGGTGGTGTCAATGGCACGTGGTGTCCGAAGCGGCGCACGGCACGCCTCGAGCCAGCGCGGTGATCATGTGTTCGAGGATGTCGTAGCTGGGCGGATCGACGACGTCGATGAGGCGGCCGGGTACGCGGACGCCCTTCTGCGCCCACAGGGTGGCGCCGTAGGTGACGTCGCCGGTCCGCAGACCGTACTCGGCGGCGAGGTGCTGAAGCTCGGTGTCCGTCTCGAGCAGCACGCCCAGCGAATCGCCGCGTGGCGAGAACGGCACGAGCGTGTGCTTGGTGAACACGGTGGGCTGGGGGTAGAGCAGCACCATGTCGGGATTGACCCGTGGGTGCTCGATCTGATAGGCCACGAATTGCGCTTCGTAGACCAGCACCAGCGGGGCCTTGCCCATGCCCATCGTCAGGTAGTCCTCGAACGGCCCCGCGGTGCTGGACTCCTGGTAGCCCTGCTGGAAATAGAGCGGCGCGACCACCGGAAGCACGCGCTCCGCCTGGGCTTCGGTCTGCACGACGTTGTCACCGTTGACCAGGTAGCTCGTGAGGGCGAGGTACATCGCGGCCGAATTCGACGTCCGCACGTCGGTGGTCGAGATCAGCACCGCCTTGCCGACGGAGTAGGCTGTGTTGTGCGGCAGGTCGCGCCACCGGGCGCCGCGGCGCATCACGGCCAGGAGCTGATGCATGTCGAGCGTCAGCACGCTGTCGGCTCCCCGCTGCACCATGCCGTTCGCCGCCAGCATCTCCGCGATCACTCTCCAGGACGCGACGGCCATGGGCGTGAAGAACGGATTGTATGACTTCGTCACGTGCGCCTGCTGCATCAGCTTGGTGGCCGCGGGTGCGCCGGCGGGGAACGCGAAATCATAGCGGCGCAGGTCGGTGCGGGAGGCCATCTCGCGCGAGCCCGCCTTCTCCACCTGCAGGTCCAGCCCGTGCCGCCGCAGGACGGCCAGCACGCGAGCATCGGTGAGGAAGGGGATCTTCTCGGAGCCGACGAGGCCCCGGACCGCGACGACCCGGCGGCTGCTCAGCCAGAGGCGAGCGGAGCGCACAATGCCCCAGCTCACGCCGATGACGAGCAGCAGAAGCAGGAGCGGTCCTAGAATCCGTTTCATGCCGACTCATCATGTGCTAGGGGCGCCTGTATGGTAGCGCCGGTCTCCTCGCTTGGCCAATGCGCCACGCGTGCGGGTCGCCGTGCAGCTT
>DATKLR010000159.1:0-10529 GCA_035542295.1 Gemmatimonadales bacterium
ACCCCCACCATCGCGAAGGCCGCGACGGCGAGCGGCGACGGCCAGACCGGCGCGGTGGTCAGCGCGCTGCCCAACCCGCTGCGCGTCCTCGTGACCTTGAGCGGCAGCCCGCAGCAGGGCCAGACGGTGACCTGGGCCACGATGGGCACCGGGGCATCCGTCAGCCCGACCACGTCCGTCACGGACGCTACCGGGACCGCGACGACGACCTGGACCCTGGGTCAGACTGCGGGCAGTCAGAGCGCCACGGCGGCGCTGAGCGGCGCGGCGGGCTCGCCCGTGTCGTTCACGGCGACGGCCACCGCGGGGTCCGCGACCCAGCTGGTCCTTTCGACCGGCGACAGCCAGACCGGCGGCCTCAACTCGGCGCTCGCCAACCCGCTGAAGGTCAAGGCCGGCGATCAGTTCGGGAACGGCGTCTCCGGAGTGGGCGTCGCCTGGCAGGTGACCGGCGGCTCGGCAAGCGTTCTCCCCGCGAATTCGAGCACCGACGCGAGCGGCGTCGCGCAGACTGCGGTGACGCTCGGCGGCACCGTGGGCCAGGTCACCGTCACCGCCACGAGCACCGGGCTCACAGGCTCGCCCGTGACGTTCCACGCGACCGGCACGGCGTTCTCCATGAGCGCCGCAGTGCAGATTGGCGACGACTTCTTCAAGAGCGGCGCGAACGGCAGCCAGAACCCCGCAGTGGATACGATCGCGGTCGGAGGAACGGTGACGTGGACATGGGGCGGCGCCGTCGGGCACAGCGTGCAATCCCTGGGGTCGCCCAGCTTCACCAGCAGCAGCATCAAGACCAGCGGCACCTATGCAATCACGTTCACGTCGGCCGGCACGTACCAGTACGATTGCGCCGTGCACGGTCTCTCGATGACGGGAACGGTGGTCGTCAAGTGAGCAGGGGAAGCGGAAGGCGCGCAATCCTGCTTGCCGATGCCATCGCCACGCTCGTCGCGGCATCTGCGTTGAACGCGCAGTCGCTGCTGTTCCGCTCGCCGGACTGGAGCGGCAGCTGGGTGCCGGACGCAGGCGTGGTGCAATTCAACTTCATCCACCGGTTCTACGTCAGCCCGTCGCCGTCGCGCGCCTTCGTGAACTTCCCGACGTTCACCTTCGCGACCGGCGTCGCGCGCAACGTGGGCGCCGGCTTTCGCTTCGCGACGCGGTCCATCCCCGACACCACGGCCGGCACCAACGAATCCGAGCTCTACGCCCGCTGGCGCTTCTGGGGCCGGAGCGAAGGGAGCGAGGGGCTCGCCGCCTCCGTGAGCCCCGCCTACAACTTCAGGGCCAGGAGCTTCGACGCCGAGCTCGCGGCCGACTACACGCGGGGTCCGTTCACGCTGCTCGGCGGGGTGCGCGAGATGACCAGGGCGTTCGGGGGCTCGAGCGCCCGGACGGCGCTGGCCGGGGGCGCGGTGCTCCGCCTCAACTCGTATGTCGCGCTCGCCGGCGACTACGCGAAGACGTTGGGCGGTGACACGACGGCCGCCTGGGGTTTCGGGATCCACGTCCTCATTCCCGGCTCGCCCCACTCCTTCGCCCTGGAGATGAGCAACGTGGCGAGCAACACCTACGAGGGCAGCTCGCGCGGAATCAACTTCCCGATGGTGAAGCGGATGTACGGATTCGAGTTCACCATTCCCCTGCATCTGAGCCGGTTCGGGCCGTGGTTCCGCGGCGGAGCAGGGCCGGCGCTGGGTGAAAGCGGCCCGGCTGCGGCCGAGGTGCGGGTCGCCGCACTGAAGTACTCGAGCGACACCGTGCGCGTCGCCGCCGGCCAGATCGTGCGCTGGATCAATCGGGATCCGCTCGACCACACCATCACGTTCGACGCGGAGGGCCCGCCATCCGGCGCGCTCCCAGCCAAGGGGACGTACGCCGT
The DNA here is from genome assembly GCA_035542295.1 of Gemmatimonadales bacterium. Taxonomy (GTDB): domain Bacteria; phylum Gemmatimonadota; class Gemmatimonadetes; order Gemmatimonadales; family JACORV01; genus Fen-1245. The sequence continues at coordinate 1,886 of DATKLR010000159.1, forward strand.
GAAGTTCGACCGCCCGGGCACGTTCCCGTACCACTGCACGCCGCACCCGTTCATGAGGGGCGTTGTCGTGGTGCGATGAATCGCCGCGGGGCGGCACCTATGGCGCTGGGGGGTCCTTCAGGTCCGCGTCCACCTCTTGGCGCGCCTCGAGCAGCAAGTCGACTTCCTTCGCGGCCTCGAAGGCGAGGCCGAGGTCCGTCGTGACGCTCTCGACGGTCTCGGTGCCGGCATGCAGACGCAGCAGGCTCAGCCGGATAGTCTCGAGCGCGGCCACGGTGCGCGCCAGTCGCGCCCGGACTTCGTCGCGCTCCCTCTCGATCGCCTCGAGCGCCTCGCCCCGCCGGCCGGCGATGAGGTCGGTACTGCTTCCCTCGCCCTCGCCGCCCTCGGGGACGTCGCGCGAGCCGGCCCTGGCCGCGGCCTCCGCGAGCGCCTCGTGCCGGCTCCGCAGCCGCTGAGCATCGCCCTCCAATCGGTGGATGACCTCTGGGAGATCTCCCAGATGCTCCCGCGCTTCCTTCGGCAGGTCCGCATAGAGCTGCTCGGCCGCCATCCCGACGGAGAGCTCCGTCGGCCGATGGGTGACCGATGCGGTGAGCATCCGCTGCGGTGTCACGAGACGCGCCGTGCGGAACAGCGCCCGCCCGATCGGGCCGGTCCACAGCTTCGAGTAGAACTCGGTGTCCACGTCCCGGCGCCGCTGAAGCAGCATCAGCGATCCCAGCAGTCCGCTGGGCCCGGCGATCGCGCCCAGCACCATCATCGCGATGGCGCCCGTCGGAAACACCCAGGACTCGTTTACGCCGAAAGCCACACCCGTAGCGAGGCTGAACCAGCCCAGCCAGGAGACCACGCGGAGCGCCCGCTCGCCGAATGAAGGGCCGACGCCGGAGTCCACCGCGCGCTCCTCGCGCTCCCGCTCGATCTCCGCCTTGAACGCGGTCTCGAGGTCCGCGTGGCCGAACCCGAGCTTCAGGAGCCGGCGCGCACGATTCACAAGAAGGGCGAGAGGTACGACGCTCATCCCGCCCACCAGGAGCCCCGCCATCGCCGGTCCCGAGAGAAGCGAGGCCCCCGCGAGAACTGCGGCTCCTCCGAAGAGCACGAGGGGATAGATGAGGACCCCGGGCCCGTCGAGGCGCCCGCCGCGCTTCACGAACACCCGCAGCACCACGGGCAGCTCGCGCCGCTGCTCCAGCGCCGCCCCGAACTCCTCCGCGACGGCTTCGGCGCTCTTGGGCCGGTGCGACGGCCGCTTCGCCAGGCAGCGCTCCACCGTCTGCGCCATCTTCCGCGGCAACGCACCGGCCGCCGTTGCGAGCGGCGCGGGGATCGCGTTGACCTGCTTGGCCAGCACCTCGGTGGCAGTGCGGCCCTCGAATGGGAGCCGGCCGGAGATCGCGTAGTATGCGGTCACGCCGAACGCGTACAGGTCGCTGCGCGCATCCACCGGCTTGCCGAGCGCCTGCTCGGGACTCATGAACTCGGGGGTGCCCGTGATCTCCCCGGCGTCGCTCTCGACGGCCGCGGCGATGCCGAAGTCCGCCACCAGCGCGCGCCCGGTGCCGCGCTCCAGGAGGATGTTGTCGGGCTTCACGTCCCGGTGCACCACCCCTTGGGCGTGCGCGTGGGCGAGGGCCCACGCCACCTCGCGCAGGACGCGCGCCGCCTCCGACGGCGCCAACGGGCCGCGCACACGCACCCGCTCGGCCAGCGTCTCGCCGTCCACGTACGCCATCGCGAAGAACACGAAGTCCCCCACCTCGTCCACCGCATGGATCGGAATGATGTTGGGGTGCGACAACTTCGCGGAGGTACGTGCCTCCTGGAGAAAGCGCGCCTTCAGCCGCTGATTGGCCGCGCGCTCGGGGGGGAGCAGCTTGATGGCGACCGGCCGGTCGAGGTCCACCTCGTTGGCGAGATAGACGATGCCCATCCCGCCGCGCCCCAGCTCGCGGTCGAGCGAGTACCGGCCGGCGACGGCGGACTGGAACGCCAGGAACAGCTGGTCGGGAGCCTCGGGCACGATCGCCGACCTTCCTTGGGTCCCCGGAAGTGGGGTGGTGAGGGGCGCCCCCAGTATGCAGCGCGACCGCCCCACGGGCAACGCACCGGCACCGCCTCGATCCGGCGAGGCGGCCCGCGCCAGCGCGAGCGTCTCCGAGCTGCTCGAGATCGCGTCGCTGATGGCACTGGTGATCGGGGCGGTGGGGCTCTACGGCGTCGTGTCGTACATGGTCAGCCTGCGCGGGCGCGAGATGGCCGTCCGGATGGCGCTGGGAGCCGCGCCCGCGGCGCTCAGCCGGCTGGTGCTGGCGCAGGCGGCCGCGGTGGCGGCGTTCGGCATCGTCCTCGGGATCGCGGCGGCGCTGCTGCTGACGCGCTCGCTCGCGTCGCTGCTCTACGGGGTCGTTCCGGGGGATCCCGTCACGCTGCTCGGGGCCGCCGCGCTGATGGCGGCGGTGTCGGCCGCCGCCAGCTGGCTGCCGGCGCGCCGCGCCGCCAGGTAGCACGCGAGCAACGCGATGCCGGCGAGCAGCACGGGCCGTCTACCGCGTCCAGGTCACCCCCGCGCGGAAGGTGCGCGGCAATCCGTACGATATCAGCGCAGCCGCCCCCGTGCCGCTCACGTTCACCTGGTACTGCGAGTTGGTGACGTTCTCGACCGACACGAACGCCGCCACGCCCGGGACGATATCGCGCTGCGCGCCGGCGTCGAGCACCGAGAATGGCGGCAGCGGCAGCGCCTGGAGCGTCGTCGTCTTGCCCTCGTAGCGCCAGATGACCGTGAGCTGGCCCAGTTCCGCGGACGTGTAGGTTCCCTTCACGGTGTAGCGGGGCGAGGGCACGCGGTTGATGTGCTGCCCGTTGGTCGAATCGCTCGAGACCACGCGATCGTCGTCGTAGCTCGCGCCCGCGCCCAGCAACAGCGCGTCCACCGGGCGCCACGCGAGCGACAGCTCGGCGCCCTCGCTGCGCGACCGCGCGACGTTGAGACGCTGCCGGATCGACGGCGGTCCGGCGCTGATCACCACCGGCGTATTGAAGTCGTCGTAGTTCGCCAGGTAGACCGTGCCGGTGAACTGCAGCCGCGACGTCGGCTGGAAGTCGGTGCCGATCTCGTAGCCCTCGCCCGTCTCCGGCTCGAGGTCGGGATTGGGGATCGTGATCTGCGACGCGCTGGCGTTGATCTGCTTGCGGTACAGCTCGGCCAGGTTCGGCGCCCGGAACGCGTGGTAGTACGCGGCGTGCACCGCGAGCGGCCGCGCGACCTGGTACCGCAGGCCGACGCGCGGCGAGAAGGCGTTCTTGCTGCGGTTGGCGTACACCGTGTCCCCGGCGATCGGGTCGTTGGAGTGCCCGTCGTTGTTCTCCCACCGGTCGAACCGCGCGCCCAGCTCGATGCGCAGGGCCTCCGCCGGCGCGAGGATCGCCTGGACGAACGCGCCGCTCAGGTTCTGGTCGCCGCCCGACGACACGGCGCGGAGCTCCTGCCCGCAGCTCGCGCCGGGGCAGCTGGTGCCGAAGTCGGTCTCGTCGTACTCGCCCGCCATGTGCCGGTAGTCCCCACCGACCGTAAGCGACGACCGCGCGCCGAACACTCCGGCCCGCGTCCAGACCGCGGACACACCCCAGTCGTCGCTGGGGATCGCGGCGACGGAACTCGAGTCCTCGCACTGCCGTGCGGCGCCAGTGTAGCCGGGGCACGTGGACGCGTTCGAGCGCACCGTGGTGGCGCGCTGGAACTCGTCCTGGTGGCCGTCCCAGCCCCGCACGGTGAGCTCGCCGCCGGCGACGTCCTGCCCGCTCACGGTGGCGTCCAACTGGTGTTCGTGGCGCCGGCCGTAGCTGAGCGGCGTCCCGAGCGCACGGGAGTCACTGAAGACATGCCCCGAGACGTGCGCCGACCACGCGCCGGCCGGCGCCCAGTCGAGCCGCAGCGACGCGTTCCTCTGAATGATGCCCGAGGTGACGTCCACCGCGCCCCGCTTGGCGGGATCGAGCATCGTGTAGCCGCCACCCTCGAGATAGTCGCCCGTCACCGTGGCGCTGAACGCCCCTCCGAGCGGGACGCTGCCGGCCACGTAGCCGTGGCGGCCGTCCCGGCTCCCGCCGTCGAGCGTGACCACCGAGGAGAGCGGGGCGAGCGGGCGCGAGAAGAACGAGATCACGCCGCCGATCGCGCCGTTGCCGTACAGGTTGGAGGTCCCGCCCTCGACCACCTCCACGTGGTCGATCGCGCCCTTCGGAAGGCGGCCCCAGTCGATCCACTCACCCCACGCGTCGCTGATGGGAACGCCGTCGAGCAGCACGGCCGTCCGGCCCTCGTCCACGCCGCGGATCGACACGATCTGGGCCGTGCCACCGACCAGGCTCGAGGTCCGCGGCAGCTCCACCCCGGGGACCTCGCGCAGCAGATCCTGCGACTCGCGCGCCGGGCTCGCCTTCACCTGCGGCGCCGTGAGCACGTCCATCGTGGTCGCGACCCGCTGCGCCTCGGTCGGCGAGCGCGTGGCCGTCACCACGATGGACGACAGCAGGAGGGGGCCGGGCGCGAGGGCCACGTCGAGCGTGACCGTCTGGCCGTCTGCGACGGTCACGGTGTCGCGCGCGGGCTCGCTGCCGGAGGCCGTCACGGTGACGGTCGCGGCCCCCGCCGGGACCCCGCGGACGAAGTACACCCCGTGGGCGTCGGTGAGAACGGCGCACGAGGGCGGGGCCAGCGACACGCAGGCCCCGCCGACCGGCGCGTGCGTGTCCGCGGCGGTCACGACGCCCTTGAGGGCGCCGGTCTGGGCCAGGAGGAGATGCGGGCCGAGCAGCGCTACCACGGCGACGAACGCCGCGCGCCGACGCGCCTTGCGGGGCGTGAGATCGTCCATGGCGGTGCTATCCTAGTTCGAGGTTCTGTCGGATCTGGTGTGCTTTCAACATCACAAGCGGTGCCGCCGCACGCAACAGGGCTCAGCGGCCGAACCGCCAGATCACGTCGCCCTGCTCGGGATCGCGCACCTGCCGCGCCCTGATCCGGAAGACGTGCTCGACCAGCGCAGCGGGGATCTGGTCGGCCCGCTCCGCCGTGAGCGCCACCCGGCCGGACTCCAGGAGCAGGAAGCGATCTCCGAACTGAAGCGCCGTGTTGATGTCGTGCAGGATCGCGACGACCGTGCAGCCCCGACCGAGCAGCCCCCTGGTGGCCTCGAGCAAGTGCACCTGGTAGTGCACGTCCAGATTGGAGGTCGGCTCGTCCAGGAAGAGAACCGTGGACTCCGCCGAGCGCCCCTCGCTCCAGATCTGCGCCAGCACGCGCGCCAGCTGGACCTTCTGCTGTTCGCCCCCCGAGAGCGTGGGATACGCCTGGCGGCGGCGGTCCGACATCTCCACCAGCGCCAGCGCGCTCGCGACGATCTCCCGGTCGCGCGCCGTCGGCGCCCGTCCGTAATGGGGGTAGCGGCCCATCAGGACCACGTCCTCCACGGCGAGCGGGAACGCCAGCTCGACGTGGTGCGAGAGCACGGCGCGCATCCGCGCCAGGCCCCGCGCGTCGGCGGGCGTGACCGCGCGCTCGCCGTAGCGCACCGTGCCCGCGCTGGGCGCGAGCAGCCCGGCGGCGATCTTGAGCAGCGTGGACTTGCCCGCGCCGTTCGGTCCCAGGATGACGTTGAACCGGTCCTCGAGGAACGACGCGTCCACCGCCTCGAGGATCCGGCGCCCGCCCGCCTCGTACCCCACGCCGCGCAGCTCAACCATGCGCGCCCCCCGTCGCGACCGGGGCGCCGCCGAGACGCTGCTGGCGCAGCAGCATCCCCAGGAACACGGGCGCGCCGATCACGGCCGTCAGGATGCCGATGGGCAGCTCCGCGGGTCGGATCACGAGCCGGGCGGCGATGTCCACGAGCTCCATGAGGACGGCGCCCAGCAGCGCCGACGCGGGCAGCAGGAACGTGTAGTCGGACGACTTGGCCATCCGCAGCATGTGCGGCACCACCAGACCCACGAACGCGATCACGCCCACCATCGCGGCGTCCACCGCCACCATCAGCGTGTTGAGCAGGATCAACCGCAGGATCAGCCGCTGCGGGTCGATGCCGAGGTACGCCGCCTCGTCCTCCCCGAGCATCAGGGCGTTGAGCGCCTTGCCGTAGCGCAGCGACCACCCGAAGCAGACCGCGAAGACGAGGCCGACCATCGCAACGCCGCGCCAGTCCGCCGTCGTGAACGTGCCGAGGTTCCAGAACGTGATGTTGCGCGCCTGCGGGTCGCGGGCGACATACGAGAGGTACCCGGTGCCCGCGTTGCAGACCGCGTTCACCGCGATCCCGGCGAGCAGCAGTGTGAACACGTTGACCTTGCCGAACGAGGACGATACGCGGTAGACGAGCATCGTCGCGCCGAAGGCCCCGGCGAAGGCGAGCACCGGCACCGCCAGCGATCCCAGGGACGTAAAGGCGAGGGCCGTGGTCCCGCCGAACACGAAGACGAGCGCGGCGCCCAACGCCGCACCCGCCGAGGTGCCGGCCAGGCCGGGCTCCACGATCGGGTTGCGGAACAGCCCCTGCATGATCGTGCCCGACACGCCGAGCACGGCGCCGGTGAGGCCGCACAGCAGCACGCGCGGCAGCCGCAGCTTCAGCAGCACGTTGCGGCCCAGGGCGTCGGCGGCGCTGGCCGGCGTCCAGCCGGCCGCCTGCGCCAGATCGCGGACCAGCTGCGCGGGACTGAAGGTGAACGCGCCGATTGCCGCCGAGGCCACGAGGGCCAGCGCCAGCAGGCTGCCCAGCGCCAGGCAGAACTGCCGGCGGGTCAGGCGCGACAGCACGTCAGACGGCCGTCAGCGCGACGTGGCGCGGGGGTGGAAGAATGACGCGAGACGGCGAATCGCCTCGGGCGTGCGCGGGCCGTAATACATCACGTCGGTCTCCTCGATGCGGTAGATCCGCCCGTCGCGTGCGGCCGGCGTGAGGCTCACGCCGGGCATCGCGGCGAACTTCTGCACGCTCCCCAGGCGGTCGAAGCCCACGTCGGTGGCGACGATGATGTCGGGCGCAGCCCGCGCGATCAGCTCCGGCGTCAGCCGCATCATGCCGCCGACCGAGTCGATCGCGTTCTCGGCCCCGGCCCAGCGCAGCATCTGGTCGCCGACGCTGCCGCGCTTCAGCGCCAGGTAATCGTTGAAGATCTGCCCGAAGTGCATGATGAGAACCCGCGGACGCGGGAGCGACGCCCACCGCAGCGTGTCGCCCAGCGCCTCGCCCATCCCCCGCCGCCACGCGGCGATCACGCTGTCGGCCGCGGCCTCGCGGTGGAACCTCCGCCCCAGCTCAGCGAGGATCGCCTGCGCGCTGTCCACGGTGTTCCCCGGGTCCAGCGTGAGCATCGGGATCCCGACGGCGCGCAGCTGCTCCGTGACGGCCGCGGGGCCGTAGTTGCCGTCGTTGAGGAACAGCGTGGGCCGCAGCGAGATGATCCCCTCGGCGCTCAGGGCCCGGTGGTAGCCGACCGAGGTGAACCGGTGGATCTCAGGCGGATAGACCGAGGTGAGGTCGCGGCCAACAAGCACATCCTGCGCGCCGATCGCAAACAGGAACTCGTTGAGCTGCTTGGAGACGCAGACCACGCGCTCAGGCGCCTGCGGCGCGCGCGGCGCCGGCCGCGCGGCCGCGGAGCCGACGGCCAGCGTCGCGAGAACGATCCATCGTAACCTGGTGTCCATCCCGTGAATCGGCGCGGGCCGCGACCCGGCGTCAAGCCCGGCCGCGCCACCAATCTGAACTGCCGACTGGCTGTTTTGGCCCGGCCTACTCCGGCCGCCGCTCCAGCTCCCGGATTGCGTCCTGCACCGCGGCCTTCGCGTCGGCGTGCGTGAGGCCGTCCACCGCGGCGCGCAGCCGCGCCAGCGCCACGGCCTTTGGCAGCGCGTACTGGAACGCCTGGAGTGCCCAGCCGCGCACCGTGCGCCGCGCGTCGTCGAGGCGCGCCGCCAGCAGGTCGAGCGCATGGGCGCTGCCCCGCGCGCCGAGCGCCGCCAGGACGTACACGGCGTCGCGCGACGGCCCGACCAGACCGTCCACTGCGGCGGTGAATGACGTGTCGTTCCGGACCGCGATCGCCTGGAGCGCCGCGTTCCGGATCGCGTCCTGGTAGGACGGCGCCACCAGCGCTACCGCGAGCACGTCCCGGGCGCCGGCGGTGTCGAGCTGCACCAGCGCGGTCACCGCCGCCGCGCGCACCTCGTAGCTCGAGTCGTTGCTCCAGGCGCCACGCGCCAGGGCGGCGGCCTGCGCGCCCCCCAGCCGGCCGAGCGCCGCAAGCGCCGCGGCGCGCACCGAGGCGGACGTATCGGCGAGCGCCGCGGCGACGGCCGGCACGGCCGCCGTTCCGAAGCCGCCCAGCGCCCGCACGGCGTCCACCCGCGTCAGGTAGTAGTCCGCGTGCACCGCGGCATCGGCCAGCGCCGCTTCGGCCGCCGAGTCCGCCGGCCGCATCCCGAGCTGGCGAATGGCCCACTGTCTGTCCCACAGGTTGTCATCCGCCTTGAGCTCGGTCGCGAGCCAGGCCGTGGGCTGATCGAAGTGCAGCGTCTTCAGGACGTGGTTCCCGGCGTCGAACACCACCATGGTCGGCGCGCTCGCCAGGTTCGCGA
>DATKLR010000160.1:0-8051 GCA_035542295.1 Gemmatimonadales bacterium
GCCGCCGCGTCCACCGCGCCATAGGGGTAGCAGAGCGAGAGGACCGGGGCGCCGACGCGCTCCTCGAGCGCGCGCTTCGATCCGGCGACTTCGACCCGCAGCGGCTCGGCCGCCAGGCCCGCGAGCCGTGCGTGGCTGCGCGTGTGGGAGCCGAACTCGATGCCCTGCCGGGCCATCTCGCGGATCTGCTGCTGGTCGAGGAGCGGGAGCACACTCTCCCCCTCCCCCGCGTCCCAGACGTTCGACGTGATCCGGGCATCGCCGATCAGGAACACCACCGCCTTCATCCCGCGCTCCCGGAGCAGCGGCAGCGCGAGCGTGTAGTTGTCGGCGTAGCCGTCGTCGAAGGTGAGGATGACCGGCCGCTCCGGAAGCGGCTGGTCGCCGGCGAGGTACGCCGCATAGTCCGCGAAGGTGATGGTCGTGCAGCGCCGCCGCGCCAGAGAGTCGAGCTGCGCGGCGAACCGCTCCCTCGTGACCCAGATGCCGTGCCGGCTCTCCACCGCCGGCTCTGCCACGATGCGGTGGTACATCACGACCGGGATGCGCCGGTCAAGCGCCAGGGCCCGCGCCTGCCGGTAGATCCCCTCGACCCGGCGCCAGGTGGCCGCCGCGTCGTAGTGCCGCTCCACCAACGCGCGCCCCCACGCCGCCAGCGCCTCCCGGCGCCCGGCGTCCTGGAGCAGGCCGACGACGTCGCCCGCGATCGTCGCGGCGTCGGCGGGGACGCGGGTGCCCGTGTCTCCGAAGTTGGTGCGCAGCGCCTCCGCCGCGGTCTCCTCCGACACCACGCCTACGTAGTGGGTCTCGCCGAGCGCCACGACCGGGCGGCCCGAGGCCAGCGCCTCGATGGCCGATCGCCCCGCGCCCACGACCACGTCCGCCGCGGCGAGCGCGGGGCCGACGTCGCTCTGGTGCCCCAGCAGCCGCACCGAGCCCGCGAGGCGGACGTTCTGCTCCGCGACGAACTCGCTGAAGTCCGGCGGCATGGTCATCCCGCCGACCACGATCAGCCGCGCGCCGGGGAACGGCCCGCGGACCCGCGAGAACACCTCGGAGATCAGGAACTTCGCGACCGGGACGCGCGGCCCCGAGAGCCGGCCGACGAGGGCGACGACCGGTCCCTCCGCCGGCAGGCCGAAGGCCCGCCGCGCGTCGGCGGCCGGCATCCCGGGCCGGAACCGCTCCAGGTCCACGCCGTTGGGCACGACGTGCACACGCGAGCCCGGCAGCCCGAGGTCCCGGACCGCGTTCTCCTCGACGCTGTGCGAGACCGCAATCATCTGGCTCCCGTACACGCTGAACGCGCGCGCCGAGCGGTGGGCGGGCTGGATGGCGTGGAGCGTCGAGACGAGCGCGGCCGGCGTGCGCCGGGTCGCGAAGAAGGCGACCCAGCTCGCGGCGCGCGAGTGGGCATGGACGACGTGGATGCCACGCCCCAGGATCAGCCGCCGCAGTGCGAGGACGTTCCGGAGTCGCTGGGGGTAATCGCGCTTCCCGATCGGCATCGGGAGGTACTCGGCGGCGACCGGCGTACTGAAGGTGTCGGACACGACGGCCACGCGGTGGCCGTCCCGCGCCTGCTGCGCGATGAGGGCCGCCGCATACGTCTCGGCCCCCGTCACCTCGTGCTGCGACAGCACGTGCAGGATGTTCACAACCGGCTTCTCCCGGACCCGGGCCCCTGCCCCCGGGCCCCTGCCTCGTTATTGTTGGCCGCTAATGGTCGCCCTCGCCACGCCCCTGACGCAACAGGCCGGGATCGACGTGCCGCTGATCTGCGGGGCGATGTATCCCTGCACCAACCCCGAGCTGGTGGCCGCCGTGTCCGAGGCGGGCGGCATCGGGATCGTGCAGCCGCTCTCGATGGTGTACGTGCACGGGCACGACCTCCGGGACGGCCTGCGCCTCATCCGGCGACACACGTCCAGGCCGATCGGGATGAACGTCCTGATCGAGCGCTCGTCGCGTGCCTACCTCGACCGGATGCGCCGCTGGCTCGACGTCGCGCTCGAGGAGGGCGTGCGCTTCTTCGTCACTTCCCTCGGCAAGCCCGGCTGGGTGGTCGAGCGCGTCTCGGCCGCCGGGGGCGTCGTGTACCACGACGTGACGGAGCGGAAGTGGGCGCTGAAGGCGATCGAGGCGCGCGTGCACGGTCTCATCGCCGTCAACGACCGTGCGGGCGGCCACGCCGGGCCCAGGAGCGCCGCGGCCCTGATCGACGAGCTGCGGGACCTCGGGCGGCCGGTGGTCTGCGCGGGCGGCGTGGGCGACGAGCGCTCGTTCGTCGCGGCGCTGAAGCTGGGCTACGCCGGAGTGCAGATGGGGACGCGGTTCATCGCGACCCCCGAGTGCCGCGTGCACGAGGACTACAAGCGGCGGATCGTCGAGGCGACGGAGGACGACGTCGTGCTCACCGAGCGGGTGACCGGCGTTCCGCTCGCAGTTCTGCGCACGCCGTACGTGGAGCGGGTCGGGCTCACGGCGGGGCCGATCGCCCGCTGGATGCTCCGCGGCCGCCGCACCAGGTACCTCATGCGGACCATCTACGCGCTGCGCTACGTCAGGAAGCTGAAACGGGCCGTGCTCCGCGGCGGGTCGTCGCAGGACTACTGGCAGGCGGGGAAGAGTGTCGCCGGCGTGCACTCGATCGAGCCCGCCGGCGACATCGTGCGGCGCTTCGCCAAGGCCGCCCGGGAAGCCGCCTAATCGGCAGCCTCAGCGACGCGGATTCCGGAAGCTGGTGTTGTTCACCATCGAGTCGGCCAGCGCGATCGCCTTCATGGCGTCGGTCGGGTCGCTCTTGGCCAGGGCCAGCCCGAGCACCTGGTACATGTAGGCGTAGGTGGCCGGAATGTTCTCCGACGGCACGTCGATCCAGCCCAGGGGCCGGTGCCGCGCCGCGGTATGCGCGTGGTAGACGCGGAACAGGAGATCCTTCGTGCGCGGGACGTCCACGAAGCCGAACTCCTGCATCACCTCCATCGAGTCGTCCCTCGGCACCAGCGAGTCCGGCACCAGCAGCCGCACCATCCCCTGACCGCTCAGGTGGTAGGTGAGCCCGAACTTGTCCGGGTAGGTCGCGGTGGTGCGCGCGAAGCAGATGGGCCGCGTGCCGAACTGGTCCTGGATGGCGCGCAGCACCATCACGTCCGCCCGCTCGAGGTAGGGCCGGCCCAGCAGCTGCGGGTCGAGGTCCACGATCATCCCGCCGACGTTCACGGCGCGCCGCGTATCCAGCTCGTAGTACGGCTGGAGCGCCGCCATCTCCGCGTCGGTCATGTGCCAGATCTTGCCCGCCGGCTTGGGATACGAGCGATGGCGCCAGATGTCCGGCGCGCTCGCCGAGTCGAAGGTGGCCAGCGGCCGCCGTTGGAGCTGGCGGATGTACCAGTCGGTGTTGGCGAGCGACAGGTTGAGGACGACGACGTCCTGCCGGATGTGCTCCACCTCCTGCGCGTACCAGAGCGGGAAGGTGTCGTTGTCGCCCGCGGTCACCAGGATCCCGTACGGATCCACCGACTGGAGCATGTCGTAGGCGAAGTCGCGCGCCATCCACTCGCCGGCCCGCGAGGCCGCGATGTGGTTGCCGGCGAGCGGGACCAGCGCGACGGCCAGCACCGGCGTCGCCAGCGCCCAGCGCCGGCCCTCCGCCGCCACCCGCTGCGCCAGCGCGCCCTGGATCCACTCCATCAGCGTGGCGAGGCCCATCGCGACCCAGATCCCCCACACCGCGAACGATGCGATGTAGAAGTAGTCGCGCTCCCTCACCTCACGCGGCAGGTTCGGCCGGTCGGGATACTGGGAGAACCCGTACTTGAAGTTCAGATAGAAGATCAGGATCGGGACGAGGGTCAGGACCATCGTGGTCATCGCCATCGCCGAGCGGCGGTCCGCCTTCCAGTGGCGCCAGGCCCCCAGCAGCCCGAGCCCCCCGAACACGACCGCCAGCACCTGCTGCACGCGGAGCGACCAGTCCTTCCCCCACTGCCAGCTGAAGTACTGCCACCACATCGCCAGCTGCGCGGAGAGGTCGGCCTGCCGGTCGCTCAACGGCGGCTTGGCGTACTGGACGCGGTTCAGGACGGAGTCGAGCGACGCCCAGGTGGTGGGCTCGCCCTCGTTGATCGGCGGGAAGTGCGGCGAGCGCACCAGGAGGAAGAGCCAGAGGCTCACCCCCAGGGCGACCGCGACGGCGGACCAGGCCAGAAACCGCGGGCTCAGGAAGACCTTCGGGTCCGTGTACAGCACGTAGATCAGGACCGCGGGGATGACCAGCAGCCCCATCAGGTGGTTGGTGGCCGTGAGCGCGAGCAGGTAGACGATGAGGACGAGGTGGTGATCGCGGAGGCTGCCGGCCGGCTCGTCTCCCCAGCGCACCAGCAGCCAGAGCACGAGCGCCATCGAGAAGAGGCTGACGGTGTAAACCTTCTCGTTGACCACCGACTGGTTCCAGACGGTGAACGCGGTCGCCGCGGTGACCGCGCCCGCGAGGGCGGCGACGCGCCGTGGCCAGCGCGCCGGCACGACCGGCCGGAGCCAGCGCTCGGCGATCAGGAACCAGAAGCCGGCCGAGCACGCGCTCATCACCGCCGACATGAGGTTGATCCGCGCCGCGTAGCCGTGCAGCCACGGGATCAGCCCCCAGGTGTGGGCGAGGATGACGAACAGCGGGTTCCCCGGCGGGTGGGGGATGCCGAGCACGTAGGCGGCGGCGATGTACTCGGGCGTGTCCCAGAACTGGGCGGTCGGGGCCAGCGTGAGGACGTAGAGCACGAGGACGGCCAGCGCTACGCAGCCGGCCATCGGATACGGCGGTCGTTCGTCGGTCGTCGTCATAGGGGGTGGCGTCATGTCAGGCGCGGAACTTACCGCCGCCCGGACTCGCGGCCAAGCCGGGTCCCCGGATCCCAGGACGGCAGGGGAACAACGGTGTTATGCTTCCTCGTTCCTTCGAGGGAGAAGACACCGTGAAACACCGGGCGCGCTGGGGTGCCAGCGCGGCGCTTGTGCTCATCATCTCCGCGGCCTCGCCCCTGGGGCTCGCGGCGCAGGCCCCACAGGACTCGGTGCTGCGGCGTCAGCAGCGCACGATTGACTCGCTGGCGGCCGTCATGCGGGCGATGCAGCTCCGCCTCGACAGCCTCGGCAGAGCGCAGTTCCCCGCGCCTGACACCTCGGGCGGCCTGGAGGCCATCAGGGCCGCGGCTCTTGCGGCGGCGGGGAGCGACACCGCCGAGCTGAGCCAGGTGGGCTCGCGGGTTGGCGGGCGGAGCGCGAGCCTCGCCAATCCCGAAATCAGCATCACGGGTGACGTCCGGGCCGGCTTCAACAGCCCGGGCCCGCAGACGCAGCCGTTCATTCCGCGCGAGTTCGAGCTCGGTCTGCAGTCGACGCTCGATCCATTTTCGGTGGCGAAGGTCTTCATCTCGTTCTCGGAAGATGGTGTGGACGCGGAAGAGGCCTACGCCTACTGGACGGGGCTCCCGGGCCACACGCGCGTCGACTTCGGGAAGTTCCGCCAGACGGTCGGCGAGTTGAACCGCTGGCACCTCCACGCCTTGCCCGAGGACGAATACCCCCTCGTGCTGCAACGCTACTTCGGCAATGAAGGCCTGGCCGCGACCGGCGCGTCCCTCTACTGGCCGCTTCCATTCTCGGGCAGCGCGGGGACATACGAGTGGTATGGGCAGGTCACGCGGGGCGACAACACGACCCTCTTCGCCGACGGGCGCCGCCCGTCGTACGTTTCCCAGTTGTCGGGCTTCTGGCAGCTCTCCCGTTCCACCTACGCGCAGCTGAGCGTGTCCGGCGTCTACGGTACCAACCCCGACTCCAGCCTGAAGACGGTGGTGGGGGGCGTGGCGGCACGCTTCACATGGCGGCCGCCCGAAGAGGCCAAGTACAAGGAGTTCACGATCCGCAGCGAGGTCTACTCGTTCCGCCGCCAGATCGCGGGCGCCGGACCGACCAAGCTCGGCGGCTACGTGGACGCGACCTGGAAGCTCTCCAGCCGGTTCGTCGTCGGCGTACGGGGTGACTGGGTCGAGCCGCCCGCGCCCCTCTCGGGGCACGAATGGCAGGTGATCCCGACCCTGATGTTCTGGCAAAGCGAGTTCGTGTTCCTGCGCGCACAGTGGACGCACCACAGCGACGTGCTGTCCAACACCACGGACCGGTTCGGCGTACAAGTCGTTTGGGCGATGGGTCCACACAAACACGAGTTGTTCTGATGATCGCCGCTCTCGTTGTTCCGCTGATGCTCGCTGCGGCCCCGGCCGCCGGCCCGGCCCCTGCCGCCGCGCCGATCCGCATCGTGACGACGCTCACGACCTACGCCGCGATCACCCGGGAGATCGTGGGCGACCGGGCGACCGTCACCGCCATCGCCGAAGGCGACGAGGATCCGCACTTCGTGCAGCCTCGCCCGAGCTTCGTGCCCGCCCTGCGCGATGCGGACCTGTTCGTGACGACGGGGATGGACCTCGAGCTGTGGGTGCCGGCGCTCGAGGACCGGGCCAACAACTCGCGCGTCCGCGAAGGTGGCCTCGGCTATGTGCCGGCCTACCGCGGCATCCGGCTGATGGAGGTGCCGACCAATCTGAGCCGCTCGCAGGGCGACATCCACGTGGACGGCAACCCGCACATCAGTACCGACCCGATCAACGCGATCATCATCGCCCGGAACATCCTCGCTGGGCTCCAGCGCGTGGACGGGGCCAACGCGGCATTCTACGCCGACCGGGAGAAGGACTTCGAGTCGCGGGTCCTCACGGCGACGTTCGGCGACGACCTGGTGCGGATCCTGACCCCAGCGGCGCTGTTCGATCTTGCCAACAGCGACGGCCTCGTGTCCTTCCTTCAGCGCACCCAGTACCGGGGGCAGCCGCTGTGGAGCCGCCTGGGCGGATGGATGAAGGAGGCCGAGCCGTTCCGGGGGCGCGAGATGGTGTGCTACCACAAGGAGTGGTCGTACTTCAGCCGGCGCTTCGGCGTGGAGTGCGTCGAGTATATCGAGCCCAAGCCCGGCATTCCCCCCACGCCGCGGCACGTGCAGGACGTGATCACCCTGATGCGGGATCGCCATATCTCGGTGCTGTTCGCGTCGAACTTCTACAGCCACGAGCAGATCCACGAGGTAGCCGACCGCACCGGAGCCGTGGCGGTCATCGCCCCGGCGAACACCAGTGGTGCACCGGGCATCACCACCTACTTCGACCTCATGAACTTCTGGATTGGCCAGCTGGCCCAGGCATTCGCCACCCAACCGGCGGGCAACCGATGATCGAGCTGATGCTGCCGCCGTTCGTCGCCTGCATGCTCCTGGTGGCGATCCACGGCTATTTCGGCCTCCACGTCGTGGCGAGGGGCGTCATCTTCGTGGACCTGGCGCTGGCGCAGATGGCGGCGCTCGGGGCCACGGTGGGGCTCCTGTTCCACGTGATGCACAACGATGTGACCTCGCAGCTGTTCGCGATCGCGGCCATCGCCTGCGGCGCCGCAGTCCTCGCGTGGACCCGCACCAAGGAGCGCGGCCGGGTGCCGCAGGAAGCCATCATCGGTGTCGTCTACGTGGTGGCCTCCGCCGCGGCGATCCTGATCGCCGAGAAGGCCCCGCGCGGTGAGGACATGATCAAGGACATGCTCGTCGGCAGCCTGCTGTGGGTCACGTGGCCGACGATCCTGAAGGACGCGGTCGCCTACGGGCTGCTGGGCCTGTTCCTGTACATCTTCCACCGGCGCTTCGAGGTGATCTCGTTCGAGCCGGCCGTGGCGGCCTCTCGGGGTTGGCGAGTCCGCTGGTGGGATTTCTGGTTCTATCTCGCCTTCGGCGTCACGGTCACGTTCTCGGTACCGATCGCGGGCGTGCTCCTGGTCTTCAGCTTCCTCGTAGTACCCGCCCTCACAGCCGTGTTGTTCGCGCGCACCCCGATCAAGATGATGCCGATAGCCTGGTCCACCGGGATGGTCGCGTGCACGGCGGGCCTCGTCGTGTCGTACGCCTACGACCTGCCGACCGGCCCGCTGGTGGTCTGCATGTTCGGCCTCGT
>DATKLR010000161.1:0-2227 GCA_035542295.1 Gemmatimonadales bacterium
ATGCTCCAGTCGTGCGGCAGGTCCACCCGGCGCCACGCACGGTCGTCGAAGCCCGGCTGATCGGCTCCGGACGGGTCGCCGAGGGTGAAGCGCCAGCCGGGGTCCATGGACAGCCGTTGCCGTTGGGCGACCGCCGGTGACGCCGCCGCAGCGAGTGCGGTCAGGCCGAGGAAGAGCAATGTGGTGGCGCGGATCATGGCTATCTCTCGATTCTCGGTGGGTTGAGGCAGCGCCGGCACGTTAGGTGTACATTGGGCCCATGCGCAATCCATTCGCATTCCTCGCCGCCAGCCTCTCGTTGGCAGGACTGTTTCCGGCCGGCCTCCCGGCGCTGGCCCAGGCTCCGGCGGCGGCGTTGGCCCCGGACACCTCCTGGGTCGCCCGGTGCGCGATCTACGAGGTGAACGTTCGCGACTTCTCGCCCGCCGGCAACCTGCGCGGCGTGATGCGGCGGTTGGACCGCATCCAGGCCTCCGGCGCGAACGTCATCTGGCTGATGCCCATTTACCCGGTCGGCGTCCTGAACGCGAAGGGCCCCCTCGGCTCGCCGTACGCCGTGCGCGACTTCAACACGATCAATCCCGCCTTCGGCACCGCAGCCGACCTCCGGGCCCTGGTGCGTGCGGCGCATTCCCGCGGGCTGAAGGTCATCCTCGATTGGGTGCCGGACCACACCTCCTGGGACAACGTGTGGATCCGGGAGCATCCCGAGTACTACGTCCACGGCGACGACGGCAAGCCCGTGGTGCCGCGCGACCTCCAGGGCCACCCGACCGACTGGACCGACGTGGCGCAGCTCGACTACCACAACGCCGGCCTGCGCGCCGCGATGATCGCCGCGTTGCGCCGGTGGCTCGTGGACTTCGATCTCGACGGCTACCGGATGGACGTGGCCCACTTCATCCCGCTGGACTTCTGGCGCGAGAACAACGCGGCGCTGCGCGCCGCCGTGCGGCGCCCGATCCTGCTCCTCGCGGAGGCCGGCGAGCTGGACATGCACCGCGCCGGCTTCGACCTCACGTACTCCTGGGACGCCTATGGCCGGCTGAAGGCGGTGTGGAAGGGGGCACCGGCGTACACGCTCGTCCCGGCGGAGCTCACGGACATGCGGGCCATGCCGCCGGGCGGCATGCGCATGCGGTTCGTCACGAACCACGACGAGACCGCGTGGGACAACCCGCCGGTGAGGCTCTTCGGCGGCGCCGCCGGCGCGCGCGCGGCCTTCGTCGTCGCCGCGCTCCTGCCGGGCCGGCCGCTGCTCTACGACGGGCAGGAGGTCGAGAGCCCCCAGAAGCTCGGCCTGTTCGAGCGCGACTCGATCGTGTGGGGTCAGCCGCACGCCGCCGAGGCGCGCGCGTTCTACCGGCGCGTCCTCGAGCTCTCGCGCCGGGACCGGGCGTTCATCGCCGACAGCCTGCGGGCGATCGGGATCAGCGATTCCAGCGACGTCGTCGGCTACCGGCGTGGAAGCGCCGTCGTGCTCGTGAACGTGCGGGACCACGAGGTACGATTCACCGTGACGGGCTTCGACGTCGCCGGCTCGCGCGATCTGCTGGCGCGCCGGATGATGCGCGGCGACACCCTCGTGCTGCCGGCCTACGGCGAGCTGGTACTCGAGCGGTAGCGCCGGCCCCGTTCCTCGCCGCCGTGGTGGCGGACGAGGTTCAGGACCAGGAATTCCCGTGGCCCGAGCGTCGCCGTCGGAACGTAGCCGGTGATCCGGCCGTCCGAGCGCACCTCGAGAGGTGCGCCGTCGGGACCGCCGAGAAGATTGTGGGCCGCGTACCTCCCGGGCGGCAGCACCGCGCCCGCGGAGCTGACCGGGACGCCGGCGGCGGAAGCGTCACCCAGGTTCAGGGCCACCAGCACGGCGTGGGCACCCGAGCGGCGCAGGTAGGCGGCCACCTGCGGGCTGCCGGCCGTAAGGGGCGTGAGAGTACCGGCCGCCAGCGCTTCGTTCTGCCGGCGCAGATGGATCAGGCGGCGGTAGAGATTCAGCAGCGAGCCTGGATCGTTCTCCTCCGACGCCACCGTGGTCGTGAATGAGTCGCTCTGCGCGCCCTCCCACGGCGTGCCGGTCGTGAAGCCCTCGCCAGGCTGCGGAGCCCATTGCATCGGCGTCCGCAGCCGCGGGTCCGGCTTGTCGCCGGTCATTCCGATCTCCTCGCCGTAGTAGACGAAGGGCAGCCCCGGCAGCGTGAGGAGCAGCGTCGCCGCCACTTTCGCA
>DATKLR010000162.1:0-4383 GCA_035542295.1 Gemmatimonadales bacterium
GTTGACGAGGTCCCACGCCATCAGGCGGCCGATCTCGAGGAGCTGGTTCACGCCCCACGGCGGCGGCGTGAAGCGGAGCAGCTGGAACTCCGGACCGAGCGGGCGCGAATGCGCCGCGATCCACCGGTTGATCCCGCGGACGTAGGCGAGCGCCAGGCTCCTGGTCTGGGGGGCCATCGCCCGATCGCAGCGCCAGGCCGCGTACGGGATGTCGAGTGAGCGCAGGTAGCGGTCGGCGTCCAGCGCTGCGGGCCCGAGGATCTCGGCGAGCCGACCCTCGGCGGCGCGTCGCATCGTCTCCATCTCCCACAGGCGGTCGCGCGCATGCAGGTAGCCGAGGGCCTCCAGCGCGTCCGAGTCCGACGCGGCACTGATGTGCGGTACGCCGAGGCTGTCCCACAGGACCTCGACCGGCGCACCGAGGCCGGCCACGGACTCCTGCCCGCGGAGCGGCGGGATCGAACGGTTGAGCCAGATGGCGATGGCGGCGAGCAGGGCCAGGACGACGGCGAGAACCACCACGCCGACACGCACGGCGGTCTTCACGGGATGAGGATCAGCTGCTCGCGCCTGGTGCCCACGCCCACGTACTTCACCTGCGTGCCCACCAGGTCCTGGAGGCGCGAGAGATAGCGGCGCGCCGCGAACGGCAGGTCCTCGAGCGTCCGCGCGTCGCCGGTGCGCTTCCGCCACCCCGGCATCAGCTCGTAGACGGGCTGGACGCAGTCCAGGGCGACGACGTTGTCGGGCAGGTCCTGGAGCTCGTCGCCGTCGAGCCGGTAGTGGGTGCAGATCGGGATGCTCTCGAGCGTGTCGAGGATATCGAGCTTGGTGACCGCGAGCCCCGACAGGCCGTTCACCCGCGCCGCGTAGCGCACCACGACCGCGTCGAACCAGCCGCAGCGCCGCGGCCGCCCGGTCGTCGCGCCGAACTCGTCGCCGAGGGAGCGCAGGCGCTCGGCCTCCTCCGGGCTCGCCTCGGTCGGAAGCGGGCCGTTCCCCACCCGCGTCGTGTACGCCTTCACCACGCCGAGGACCGCGTCGATCGCGGTGGGGCCGATGCCCGAGCCGGTGGACGCGCCGCCCGCCGTGGTGCTCGACGACGTGACGAACGGGTAGGTGCCGTGGTCCACGTCGAGGAGCGCACCCTGTGCGCCCTCGAGCAGCACGTTCCCGCCGCCCGCGAGCGTCGTCGAGACGAGCTTGCCGCAGTCCCCGATGAAGGGGAGCATCCGCGGGGCGATCTCGCGCAGGACGCGCTCGACCTCCGCGACGGTGCAGCGCTTCTCGGAGCCGGCCAGCGCCAGCATCGCGTTGGTCCGCTCGCAGGCGGCGCGCACCAGCTTGGCCACGATCTCCGGGTGCCGGAGGTCGCTCACGCGCACCCCGCGCCGGCCGATCTTGTCTTCGTACGCCGGCCCGATGCCGCGGCTGGTGGTGCCGATCTGCTTGCTGCGCGCGCTCTCGGCATCCAGCAGCTTGTGGTACGGGAGGACGAGGTGGGCGCGATCGCTCACCACGAGCCGCCCCTCGATCGCGACGCCGCGCTCTTTCAGCGCGTCGATCTCGTGGAACAGCGTCTCGGGGTCGAGGACCACGCCGTTCCCGATGACGCAGCGGGTGCCCGGGTGGAGGATGCCGGCCGGGATCTGGTGCAGGACGAATTCCCCGCCCGGCGCGTCCACGGTGTGGCCGGCGTTCGCGCCTCCCTGGTAGCGCACCACCAGGTCGGCGCGCTCGGCGAGGGCGTCCACCACCTTGCCCTTCCCCTCGTCGCCCCACTGGGCGCCGACGACGACGACGCAGTGCGTCTGGGCGTCGAACATGTCTGCTAGGCCGCGGCCCGGAGGCCGGCGGCGGCGATCAGGTCCACCACGCGGCTCTTCTGCCGCGCGTCGAGCGGCGCCAGCGGGGCGCGCGCGGGACCGCCGGGAAGCCCGATCAGGTCCATCGCGGCCTTGATCCCCGGCACGCCGAGGTCGCCCACGATCTCACGCGCCAGCGGCGTCAGCCGCTCCTGCTCCGCCCCGGCGGCGCGCCGGTCGTCGGCGCGGAAGGCACGGTACAGCGCCTGGCACCGTTCGCCCGCGAAGCAGGCCACGGCCAGCACGCCGCCGTCCGCGCCCATCTCGAGGGCCGGGTAGAAGAGGGAGCCGGAGCCCACCAGCGCCTTGAGGCGCGGCGCGGCCGCGCGGTAGCCCGCCAGCACCTTGAGATCCCCGCTCGAGTCCTTGAAGCCGATGACCTGGGGATGGTCCGCCACCGCGCGGAGCAGGCTGTCGTGCAGCATCACGTGCGTGTACTTCGGCATGTTGTAGAGGATCACAGGCACCGGGCTCTTGTCGGCGACGCGCTGGAAATGGTCGGCGAGGGCCTGAGGCGTCAGCATGGGGCCGAAGTACGCGGGGGGGCGCACCAGCACCGCGTCGGCGCCGGCTGCGGCCGCGCGCTCGGACAGCCGCACCGTCGCACGCGTGGACTCGCCGCCCGTTCCCGCGATCAGCCAGCGGTCCTCGGGGACGACCTCCCGCAGCCACTCGACCAGGCCGACCTTCTCGTCCTCGTCGAGCATGGGCCCCTCGCCCGTCGTGCCCGCCACCACCACGCCGGCGAGCCCGCGGCCGATCGCGTCCCGCGCGAGCTGCCGCAACGCCACCGGCGCCACGTCGCCCGTCTCGGGGTCGAACGGCGTCGTGAGGGGAACGAGGACGCCCTGCAGCGCGGGCGCGCTCACGACGGCAGCATGCTCGACAGGTCGTCCGTGAAGCCCGCGGGCCGGTCCGTCGGCTCCGGCGCGGGCGGCGCCTCCCCCGCCGGCACCTCCGCCGGCCCCTTCACCTTGGCCGACATCCGCGACCGGCGCCGGAAGGTCTTCATCTGCAGCTCGAAGTCCGACGGGTTCGACGAGTTGGCCAGCGCGTGGTCGTACTCCACGATGTCCTGCGTCACCAGGTCCATCAGGTGCTGGTCGAAGGTCTGCATCCCGTACTGCTCCCGGCCGTCCGCGATGAACTCCCGGATCTCGCTGGTCCGGGTCGGGTCGAGGATCAGGTCCTTGATCGTGGACGTGACGATCATGACCTCCAGCGCCGCGACCCGCCCGCGCCCATCCTTGCGGCGCAGCAGGCGCTGCGAGATGACCGCGTGCAGCGCGTCCGCCATGCGGATGCGCACCACGTCCTGCTCCTCCGGCGGGAACATGGCGATGACGCGTGATATCGTCGTCGTGGCGTCGGGCGTGTGCAGGGTGGAGACCAGGAGGTGCCCCGTCTCCGCCGCCTTCATCGCCGTGTCGATCGTCTCCGCGTCGCGCATCTCGCCGATCAGGACGACGTCGGGGTCCTGGCGCAGCGCCGCCCTGAGGCCGGTGCGGAAGCTCTCGGTGTCGGTGCCGATCTCCCGCTGGGTGATCGAGCAGTTGATGTCGCGGTGCAGGAACTCGATCGGGTTCTCGAGCGTGACGATGTGCTTCTGCTGCGTGCGGTTGATCTGGTCGATCATCGCCGCCATGGTCGAGCTCTTACCGCTGCCGGTCACGCCGGTGACCAGGATCATCCCGCGCTCCGCCGCCGCGATGGTCGCCAGGACCGCCGGGAGCTTCAGCTGCTCGAAGGTCGGCACCTCGAAAGGGATGACCCGCATGACGATCATGAACGAGGAACGCTGCCGCAGGATGTTGACGCGGAACCGCCCGATGCCGGGCGCGCCCCACGAGCAGTCGTAGTCCAGGATCCGGTCGATCCTGGCCTTGTCCTCGACGCTGGGGATGAACTGGAGCGCGATCGCCTTCGTCTGCTCGGGCGTGAGGCGCTGCTTGGTCAGCGGGACCAGCTTCCCGTCGATCCGCGCGCGAAACACGTCGCCGGCCTTGATGTGCAGGTCCGACGCGCCACGGTCCACCGCCGCCTTGATGATCTTCTCCATTCAGTACCCCGCGCTCGGGTCCACCACGTTCAGCAGCTGCTTCCCTTCCCGGTACCGCTTCCAGTTCTCCAGCACCAGCTCCTGCTCGCGCGCCCAGAATCGCGGCGTCACCGCCGCGACGTGGGGGTGAACCAGGACCCGCGGGTGCGTCCAGAAGCGGTGCTCCGGCGGGAGCGGCTCCTTGTCGAACACGTCGACGGCCACGCCCCGCACGTGCCCCAAGTCCAGGGCCGCCAGCAGCGCGGCCTCGTCCACGACCGGGCCGCGCGAGACGTTCACGACCACCGCCCCGTCGGCCAGCAGGCCCAGCTGCCGCGCCCCGATCGCCGCCTTCGTGCCCGCCGTGAGCGGCGAGGCGACCACCAGGGCCGCCGCACCCTCCAGCACCCAGTCCGCCTGCCCCGGGCCCACCGTCGCGACCCCGGGGAGGCCGCCCAGCGCAGGCCGCCGCCGCACCGC
>DATKLR010000163.1:0-10504 GCA_035542295.1 Gemmatimonadales bacterium
GGTGAGCGCCGGATGGGCGCGCACCACCGCGCGCACGTCCGCGCCGAGCAGCTCGGGGGCGACGTCGAGCCGGTGGCGCTGGCGGCCGTCTTCGAGGCGCACGGTCAGCACCAGCTCGAGACCGGAGCCCGCGCACGCCGCCGCGAGTGCACGCATCTCCGCTCCGGCGGCGCCGAAGCCGTAGTGCGTCGGGTAGGTCCGGACGGCCGGCGCGCCCTCCCGCTGCGCGCGCTCCAGCTCGCGCTCCCATCCCGGATAGGCCGGGTTCACCGCGGGCACCGGCAGCAGGCGGCTGCGGTGCGGCGCGAGGGTCCGGAACAGCTCGTCGTTCCCCGCCGCGACGTCGCGGTAGAAGATGCTGGGCACGTGGCCCACCCACGCGCGGGCGATCCCCAGGCGCTCCATGTCGGCCACCAGCCGCTCGGGCGTCGGATCCGGCAGCGCCCGGAACGGATACGGCCCGACCAGAGCGTTGTGGTCTACAGGCTCAGGCGGAGTCACCAAAGCACCGCACTCCCGTTGAGTTTCCGAGGCCTCGACGCCCCGGGTGTGTCCCAAGTGTGCCCCTCCTCACGAGCGAGCGCCAGAGGCAGCGCGCTGCGTCGCGTGGTACGCCGCCAGCCTCTCGACCGCCGCGTTCAAGTCGCGCTCGTCAACAATGTCGTAGCGCAGGAACACCTCACGCGTGAGGTGGCCGGTGATCTGCATCGCAACGTGCTCGGGCACTCCGGCCCGAATCAGATTCCAACAGCCCGTGCGCCGGAAGTCACGCGGGATGCGGTCGGCGAGCTGCCGGAAGGCGACCAGCGAGAGCGCGCCCTTGCTCTTGCCGCGTGCAGCGCGGCGGCAGGCGTTCGACATGACGCCCCCCTCACGCCCTCGGGCTACGATGTGCATGATGGCTGTGGCGGGCGGGCCGCCCGCCGCTGAGAGCGTCAGGAGGGCCGCGCCATGGTCCGTCCCCGTATCGTAGTTCTTTCCGCCTCGCTGCTCGCCACCGCGATCGCAACCCCTCTGACCGCGCAGCGCCTTGAGGTCGCTGCGCGCATCGGATATTCGCCCGCGTCCGGAACGCAGTATTATCTGGCGAGCGGAACGCTGGGCCAGCTGGCGACTCGAAATAGTTACGTCGTCCGATCATGGGATGGCGGCGGCTTCATTATCGGTGCAGTTGCGTCGTACTGGCCGCTCACCCACTTCGGGATACAGGGCACCCTAGACCTCCGCTTCACGCGGCACTATGCCACATTTGACCGGCAACCCTGCTTCGGCCTCCCGGGGTGCCTGCCGCCCGTTGCACCGATAGACACGAGCGCAAGGCAGCTGGTCGCCTCGGTCCGTCTCACCGCTCGGCAGGCGCTCGGACACCGACTCCACCTGAGCGCCGGCCTCGGCCCCGCGATCATCCGCTTCGGTGATTCGGAGTACTCGGCGGCGGATAGGTTCGATTGGCTTTCCCTGGCTAATCGCTATGAGCTCGGAGTCACGGGCGGACTGTCGGGCGCCTATGCATTCTCCTCTCGCATCCGACTCACCGTAGGCATCGACGACCTCGTCTTACGGGTACATTCGGTGGCAGCATCGATGTCGGACTGGGGCTGGACCACGGTGGTTATCCCCCTAGAGCACCAGTTCACCTTCCGTGCGGCGGTGAGCGTCCGGGTACTGTAGACGCTCGCCGCTCCAACATGAGCTCGGCAGGTGTGCCCCTAGTGTGCCCTCGAGCCCACCTTACCGGGTGCACTGAATGCGCGACGGGCACCGTTGCCGGTGCCCGTTTCGTGCTCATAGTGCTCTGGGGTGTCCTGCTGTTCAGCCCGACCCGCGAACTACAGGCTCAGCCGGAAGAGCCGCGCCGCGGTCTTCCATCGGATTCCCTCCAGCGCCTCGGGCGCGAAGCCCATCGCCTCGAGCGCGCGCAGCTTCGCCCATCCCGTGTCCATCGTCAGGTCGCAGCCCCACAGCAGGCGCTCCGGGCCGACGCACTCCAGGCACAGCTCCAGCATCCCGCGATCCACCCCGCTCCCCGAGAGATCAACGAAGACGTTCGGCACGCCGCGGAGCGCGCGCAGCGAGTGCGCCCAGTCCCCGCCCCCGCCGATGTGCGCGAGGATAAAGGTCGCGCCCGGATGGCGCGCGGCGAGTGCGAGCAGATCCAGCGCGTCGGAGATCTCCTGGTTCGGCACCTCGCGCGTGCGGTGCTGCCATGCGTGCTGAAGCACCGGCAGACCTCGCTCACCGGCGAGATCGGCGATCGGATCGAGGAGCGGATCGCTCGCGCGCCGGCTGGCCGCGAGTTTGATGCCCACCATGCCGGCGGCCAGCCCCCGCTCGACCTCGTCGATCGCATGCGCCGTGTAGTTCGGGTTCACGGCGACGTACCCCGTCACCAGCCCCGGGTGGGCGCGGATGATCGTGCGCAGAGCCTCGTTCCCCGCGGTGACGTCCTCCGGCGACGCGAAGTAGGTGGGCGACGTGCGGCCCCAGCTGCCGAGGATCGAGGCGATGTGCAGCGTGATGCCGATCCTGGCTCCGGCCTCGAGGCGGCTCCGGTTCAGCTGCTCCCAGTCGGCGCGCGGTGAAAGCGCGTGCGCGAAATGCGCATGCACGTCCACCAGGGGGCCGGTGGCCCTCGTGTCCGGTCGCGATCGTGCGGGCGGCGCGACAGCCGCGCCCGTCTTGGGTCGGTTCACGTCCGGCGCGCTCACCGCAGCGCCTCCGCCAGCACATCCCGCACCGCCTTCAGCGTCTCGTCCACGTCGCCCCGCTGGTGGCTCAGGCTCGGGAAATTGTAGCCGCCGCGCTTGAGGAGCACACCCCTGCGTACGCACCCCAGGAGGAAGCGGCGCTCGCGCCCGCTGTCGCCGAAGCGCAGGAACCACATCTCCGGCAGCCCGCACACCTCGAGACCGGAGGCCGCGAGCGGCGCCAGTCCGTCGAGCATGGCGCGTCCGATGAGCCTCAGGTGCGCCGCGACGTCCGTCTCGCCCCACACGTCGAGGACGGCATTCGCGGCGGCCAGCGCGACGAACTCCGTCGCGAGCGTGGAGGAGATCCAGGTGCTCCGCACCCGGGCCATCAGGTCGGCGGGTCCCACCACCGCCGCGAGCGGGAATCCGTTGGCCAGCGCCTTGCCCAGCACCGCGAGGTCGGGTGTGACACCCCAGCGTTGGGCCGCGCCGCCCGTCCCCAGGCGGAAGCCGGTCTTGATCTCGTCGAAGATCAGCACGGTGCGCTCACCCGCCAGGCGCCGGGCCGTCCTGAGCCACGCGGCCGATGGCGCCCGCTCCACGACCGGCTCCAGCAGGATGGCGGCCGGAGGGCTGCCTTCCGCGACCGCCGCCTCGAGCGCCGCGACGTCGTCGAACGGCACCGCGGTCCACAGCGCCGCGGTCGCGGCCGGCACGCCGGTCCCCACGGTCGGTCCGTCGAGCCAGCCACTGTAGCCGGCGTGCACCACGCGGTCCCGTCCCGTGGCGGCCCGCGCGATCCGCACCGCCGCTTGCACGGCCTCCGCGCCCGTCTTGAGGAAGCGCGCCTGCGCGGCGCCGGGATACGCGGCGCACAGCCGTTCCGCGACCTCGATCTCCAGCCGGTGCGGCAGCGGCCCCACCGCGCCGTCCCTGACCGCGCGCTCGACCGCCTCCACTACCTTGGGATGCGCATAGCCCAGCGCGACCGCCCCAAGCGCCATCGTCCAATCGAGCAGGTCGAGCCCGTCGGCCGTGAGGACCCGCGCTCCGGACGAGCGCACCAGGTGCGTCGGCCCTCCGGGCCCCAAGAACATCGCCTCCGGGGCCTTCGAGCCGGTCGAGGTGAATCCCGCCACCGCCTCCTCCGCGCGGCGCGCCAGATCGCCGGAGCCGCTCCCCCCCCCACCGGCGGCGCGCGTCACGTCAGCGCTCCGCCGCCACCAGCGGGAGGGCGTGCGTGACCGGCCGGTCGCCCGCAAGGTAGAGCCGCGCACCGTGCGCGCCCGACCAGACCAGCTGCGCGGTGCGCCGCTCGCGTCCCTCGCGGATCCGATTCACGTACAGATCGAATCCGAGGTCCCCTACGTCGTCCGACAGCTCGATCGCGCAGGTGATCCGATAACCGCGATCCGTCGGCTGCCACGCGCCCTCCACCATTTCCGGTGCTGCGTCGGTGCCGGGGACGGCGGAGACCTTGAGCCGCGCCGGATCGTCGGGGTCGGGTACGATGAGCCAGCCGTGGAACGCCACCGCGGCCACGTACACCTGAATCCCGTCCGAGTGGATGTCCGGATTCTCGTTCTCCCACTCCGGATCCGGCGCCCCCCGGCGGCGAAACGCGGGCTCGGGCGCTTTCACCTCCACGGCGAGATACAGCGTCGATCCCGCGTGATTGAGCCAGGCGCGCGCCGAGAATGCGCCGGGCCCCTCCCACGGCTCCTCGGCACGGCGGAACTGATCGGCGCTGTCCAGCGCGAGCGGAGCGTCGAGCCGAAAACCCGCGAGCGTGCCATCGAGGGCCGGAGCGCGCTTCACCGCAAGGCTCCGCGCCGCAGGAGGCCGCGGCTCGGCGGGCGCGGCCGCGGGAATCGGCGGCTCGGCAGGCAGCTCGCGCGCGCCGCCCAGCTCGATCGGATCGCCGCGGCCGAGGTCGATGCGCCACCCGGACTCCGTCGGGGCGTGCGAGTGCATCCCGCCGTCCGCGAGCCGCACGACGTACTCGTCCTCGTGGCACTCGACTTCCTCCACCGTCTCGCCGCCGACGCACGCGACCAGCGTCACCTCTTCACCGCTCGACACCACCACCGCGAAGTCGAGGTCCTCGGGCTCTCCCCCGTCGGCGCGCGGCGGCCCCGGCGCGCGGGTCAGCTGCACCTCGAACCGCTGGCGCCCCGCAAGGAGGATCGGCAGCACGCCCTCGGGACGCTCGAACGTCACCCCCGCCTCGTGCACGGTGGCGCGGCCGAGCCCGTGCCACGGCAGGGCCAGCGACCGCTCCCCCACCGAGCTGGCCATCTGCACGACGTCGAGCACGTACCACGGCGTCACCACGACCGTCCGCTGCATCCCCGCGCCGTCGTACGCGCTCCCGTCGGGGAGCTGCGCGCACACCCAGCCAAAACCGTCCCGTTCCTCGAAGCCGACGCACACGCCGCGCGCCTCCGACTGCGAGAGCCCGTCCACCAGGGGCGCGTTGTGCGCGAGGGTCGTGCGGTACCAGGCTAGGCGCCGCGAGACGTAGGAGCCCGTGCCGAAATCCACCAGCCACGGAACGCCGCCGGCGTGCACGGTGAGGTTGAGACGGTCGGGGTGGCCATGACCGCCTCCGGGCTCGCCGTAGTCCAGGCTCACGTAGCGGCGGCCGCCTCCGCCCGCGTCGCGGAAGATCGCGAGGCCCGTGGCCTCCAGATGCACCGTGCCGGGCCGCCAGGCATCGGGATCGGCCTGCGGCAGCTCGGGCGGCATCCAGAGCAGGCCCTTCCACCCGAGGCCGGAGCGGCGCAGCCCCGAGGCCGGCTCGTTGCGCTCCACTTCGGTGAGCAGGCCGGCACCTTCCGCTACCAGCGGCACCGCCTCGTCGTACACGTGCCTGAGGAGGGAGGGCAGCTCCGCGCGCGGGTGCCGCGCGAGCGAAAGCTCCCACAGCTCCGCGATGCGCCGCTGCCGGAGCGACACGCCGAACTTGGAGTCGCGGCGCGCGGGGAACGTGAAGTCCGGAAGGCTCGTCAGCACCGGCGCCCAGAAGGCTTCGCGGAACTTCGCCGCGCGCTCGTCCTCTGCGCTCCACAGGTCCACGTCGCCGAGGGTCCGGAGCATCTCGGCGCCCCACGCGAGCGCGCGGAGCGCGAACCAGTGGTAATTCTCGCCCTCGCACCAGAGGCCGTCGGCGAGTACGCCCTTCTCCAGGACGGCGAGGAGGCCCGAGTTGCCGTGGGCCGCAGCGCGCTCGAGCTCCGCGTCGCCGATGACGTGCCCCAGGGCGTACAGCGCCGCCGCGTTCCACGCCTGGCGGTTGGACAGGCCCTCGTCGAAGTCGGCGATCAGAGTCGCCGAGGGACGGAACAGCCGCTCAGTAACGTCGCGTTCCACATCGACCGGGAGGCGGCCGTGCTCGGAGAGCAGCGACGTGGCCGCCGCCAGCTGCAGCACCCAGACCGACTCGAGGTAGGTGGAGAAGAACGGGCGGCTGGGACCGAGGACGTTGTCGGCGTTGGGATAGGCGAGGTACCGCTCGGCCAGCGCGGCGAGCGTCTCGACGGCGCGCGCCTCGAAGCCGCGCTCCCCGTCGAGGCAGCCGAGGAGCGCGGCCTCCCAGCACCGCTCCGCCAGCCAGAGCTGGTACCAGTACACCCACCAGCGGTGGGTCTGCTCGGTGCTCCAGATCCTCCCGCAGTGCGTGCAGCGCTGGGCCTGCGGCGACCACGGGTCGAACGCCAGCTCGGCGCCGTCGTCGCGGCACAGGCTGCCCCACCTCGACAGCAGGGCCTTGGCCTCGGGGACGTAGAGCGGCCGCGTCGCGAACTCCCCGACCTCGGCACGGAGGCGCGCGGCGAGCGCGGTGAGGTCGGGCGACGCAGCCAGTTGGGCGCGGCGCCGCTCCAGCGCCTCAGGAGAGACGAGCACACTCTTCACGTCAGTGCTCGGGCGCGAGCCAGCTCACCACGCCGGCCGAATCGAACGAAAACCGGAGGACCTGGGCGCCGGCCGCGCGGAGCGCTTCGATCACCGCGAAGGCGCGGCCCGCCCGCGCCAGGAACACCATGCATCCACCCGCGCCCGCGCCACAGGCCTTGCACCCAGCCGATCCCGCCGCCGCCGCGGCGCGCTCCAGATTGCGCATCGCTTCCGTGCGGACCCCCTCCCCCAGTGTCTGCTGCAGCTCCCAGTTCCGCGTGAGCAGGCCGCCGACCTGCGCCACGTCGCCGGCCGCGACCGCGTCCCGCATCGCGTAGGCGCACGCGCGCAGCCCGTCGAGCGCGCGCGCGACGGCGGCGTCCCCCGCCGCGTAGCGCTTCCACACCTGCTCGTGCGTCGCCCCGGAGAGTCGCGACGCGCCCGTGTAGCACAACACCAGATGTCGCTCCAGCTCGTACACCTGGTCCGCCGGAGGGTCGAGCCGCGTCGCGCCCACGCTCTGCTCGCCGAACTCGAGGAACTGCAGCCCACCGAGCGACGCGGCGTACTGGTCCTGCTTCCCGCCCGGAATCCCGGCGTCCGAGGTCTCGATCTGATGGGCGCGCTGCGCGATCTCCGCGGCCTGCGGCCGCCGGCCGTCCAGCGCGGCGAACGCCGCCACCAGCGCCACGCCCAGGGCACCGGAGCCGCCGAGCCCCGAGGACGGCGGGGCGTCGCTGCTGGTCGTCACCTCGAAGCCCGTCTCCGGGCCGAGCCGCCGTGCAGCCGCCTTGAGGAGCGCAAGCTCGCCGTCGGGCCTGAGGTCCGTCGCCCGGCCCGCGCTCACCGCCGCGCCGAGGTCGAGCGCGCGCAGCTCCACGCCGCCGCGCCGCCGCAGGACCTGGGCGTGGGCGTGCAGGCTGATCGCCACGTTCACCACCGCGCCGCCGGCGCGCGAGCTGTACGGCGCCACGTCGGTCCACCCGCCGGCCAGGTCGATCCTGAGCGGCGCCCGGGCGTGCGCGATCACCGGGCACCTCCAGCCGGAGAGAGATGCCAGCGCTGCAGCGTCACCAACTCGCCTCTCAGGTCCATGCGCACTCCTCGGAGCCTCCGGGTCATCCCCTGCACACCGCGCGCGTGATAGAGAAACGAGATCGGCAGGTCGCGCGCAACGATCCGCTGGACCGCAGCGAAATCGCCGGCATCCAGCGCCGCATCCACCGCCGGATTCCGATACTGCGCGTACTGGAGCGGCTCGGCGAGCCGCCGCGAATCGTAGACGCTCGACAGGTAGCCCAGCGCCAGGTCACCGGAGATCCCCGTGACGAGGGCATCATAATCCCGCGCGCGCCCCTGCGCCGCCGCCAGGAACGCGCCCAGCTCGAGCTGGCGGATCCGCACCTCGGCGCCGACCGCCCGCAGATCCGCCTGGATCATCTGCTCCAGCGAGTTGTCCGACGAGCCGACCGTCAGGATGGTGAAGGCGAGCGCTCGACCGCCGCGCCGCCGCACGCCGTCCGCGCCGGCCCTCCACCCCAGCGAGTCGAGGAGCGCCCGCGCCGCCGCGCGGTCGAACGGCACCCCCTGGACCGGCGCGGCCAGCGGATGCGACGGCGGGACGGGGCCGTCGGCCACCTCCCCGAAGCCATAGAGATACGCCGCCACCATCTGCCGGCGATCCAGCGCCAGTGTCAGCGCGCGCCGCACGCGCGGATCGTCGAACGGCGCGCGCGCCGTGTTCCACACCAGAGCGTACGTCAGCAGGATCGGGTAGCTCACGACCGTCAGCGCCGAGTCGCGCCGGACCAGGCCCGCATGCATCGGAGCGATCCCCGCCACGTCCAGCTCGCCGTCTACCAGGGCGGCGAGCTTGGTGGCCGGCTCGTCCACCACGACGATCACGAAGTTCCGGATGGTCGGCGGCCCGCCGAGAGCCGCGGGGAAGTCGCGGTTGGCCTCGAAGACCCAGCGCTGGTTCGGCGTGTGCGACACAAAGCGGTACGGCCCGTTGCCCACCGGGTGCTCGTTGAAGGCGGCGCGCCGCAGCTCCGCGTGCGGGACGGCGGCCAGCAGGTGTGCGGGCAACACCGCCAGATCTACCAGCACGTCCGGGAACGCGGATTGGGGGCGGCAGAACGCCAGGCGTACGGTGAAGGGGTCGAGCGCGCGCACGCCCGCGAGGCACGCCAGGTCCGCGGTGCGCGGGTAGCCGGTCGCGGGATCGCGCGCCGCGGCCAGCGTGAAAACGACGTCCGCCGCGCCGGTCGGCGCCCCGTCCTGCCAGCGCACGTCGCGGCGGAGCGCGAGGTCCAGGGCGCGGCGATCCGCGGACCACGTCCAACGCTCGGCGAGATAGGGCTGCGCCACGAGCGCGCTGTCGTAGCGCGCGAGGGTCATGAACAGAGCGAAGCGGTCCACCTGCCGGGCCAGCGGGTGGCTCGTCACCAGCGGGTTGATGGACTGGAGATCGGCGCCGGAGGCGAAGAAGACTGACGACGGCGGCGCCGCCGGCGCGCAGGCGGCCAACGTTCCGGGGATCACCCACGCCCACTTCACGGCCGGAAGCTAGAGAATTCGCCCGCCGGCCGCGAGATTGGCGGCGATGAGGACGGTGCCGATCCGCCGCCTGCTGGTGGCCCTGCTCACGGTCGTCCTGGTGCTGACCGCGACGTTCGCGGCGCTGCACCTCGCGCCGGGCGATCCCGTGCGCCTCTATCTCGGACCCTCGGCCGCTGAGGCCGTCGTCGCCGCGGCCCGCCACGCCGAAGGCCTCGACCGCCCGCTCCCCCTGCAGTACGTGGACTGGCTGGCGCGCTTCGCCGCCGGCGACTGGGGAACGAGCATCGCGCAGCACCGCCCGGTCGCCCGGGTCCTGGGCGACGCCCTGGCACCGACGCTCCTGCTCGTCGGCACCTCGCTCCTCCTCACCTACCTGGCCGGGATCCTCGTGGGAGCGTTCCAGGCGTCGCGCCGCCGCACGGCCCTCGATACCGCTCTCACGGCCGCCACGACCTTCCTCTACGCCCTGCCCTCCTACGTCGTCGCGCTCGGCCTGGTGCTGGTGTTCGCGTACGCCGCGGCGCTGTGGGGCTGGCCGTCATGGCTCCGGTATCCGGCGTTCGGCGCGGCGGGCGTCGGTGCCGCCTTCCTCTCGCCGCCGGCGCGGTTCGTGGACGCGCTGCGGCACCTCGTCCTGCCGGTGGCGACGCTGGCGCTGGTCGGCGCGGCCGGGACCGCGCGCTTCGTCCGCGGCTCGATGCTCGAGGCGCTTCGCCAGCCGTTCGTGCGCGCGGCGCGGGCGAAGGGCCTGGGCGAGACGCGGGTGCTGCTGCGCCACGCGCTGCGCAACGCCCTGGTGCCGGTGCTGACGCTCCTGGGGCTCCAACTGCCCGCGCTGTTCTCCGGCGTCGTGTTCGTCGAAGTGATCTTCGGTTGGCCGGGGATGGGACGCGTGACGGTACAGGCGGTTCTGGCGAGGGACTATCCGGTGGTCATGGCGTCGACCGCCGTCTTCGCGGTGCTCGTCGTGGCGGGCAACCTGCTGGCGGACCTGCTGGCCGTGCTGGCCGATCCGCGCACGGAGAGCGGCGCGTGAGCGCGCCGGACGGGCGCCGAACCGGGCGCGACACTTCCGATGCGCCGCCCGCTCGATCCGGCCCCGTGTCGAGTTCCACCGGCGGACGTCGCGGCCTGCCGGGCCGCGTCTGGCGCGACCGGCGCGCGCGCATCGGCGCGACGCTGGTCCTCGTCTTCGTCCTGGGCGCCGTCGCCGGCCCGCTGGTGCTGGGCCGCGCGCCCGTCGAGCTGGCGGACGTCGTCGCCCGCCGGTTCGTCGCGCCCTTCGCGCGCACCAGCGACGGCGTGCTCCATCTGCTGGGCACCGACCGATTCGGGCGCGACGTGCTCGCCCGGCT
>DATKLR010000164.1:0-6995 GCA_035542295.1 Gemmatimonadales bacterium
TCCGCGAGGCCGAACGCGGCGAGCAGCCGGTCGGCGCGCGCCGCCGCCGCCGCGTGCGTGATGCCGAAGTACGACGCGTGGAAGACGAGGTTCTCCCACGCCGTGAGGCTGCGGTCGGGGTTGGGGCGCTGGGGCACCACGCCGATCCGCTGCCGCACCGCCGCGCTCTCGCGGACCACGTCCGCGCCCGCCACCACCGCCTGCCCCGAAGTCGGCTCGCCGCGCGTGGTGAGGATGCTGATCGTCGTCGTCTTCCCCGCGCCGTTGGGGCCGAGCAGGCCGAAGAACTCGCCGGCGCGGATCTCG
The DNA here is from genome assembly GCA_035542295.1 of Gemmatimonadales bacterium. Classification (GTDB taxonomy): domain Bacteria; phylum Gemmatimonadota; class Gemmatimonadetes; order Gemmatimonadales; family JACORV01; genus Fen-1245. Next base: position 307 of record DATKLR010000164.1, read on the forward strand.
AGATCGAGCCCCTCGAGCGCGACGATCTCGCCGTTGGGGCCCCTGCCTCCGGCGCCCGGCGCCGCCCCCGTCCAGACCGCGCCGCCCGAGATCGGGAACGCGCTCGAGTAGGAGGGGCGGCGGGCCTTGGGCGCGGGGTAGACCTTGCGCAGGGCGGCCGTGCGGATCGCAGGAACCGGGGTCATTTGCCGAGGATTCTGTGAATGGGAGGCCGCAAGATAAGTTGTGAGCCCTTGAGTTGCGAGTGACGGCCAGGGTAGTTGCGAGACGCCGAGTTGCGAGTGGTTACGAGCCGAAGGCGGGAGCGGTGAGTCTTCCTCGCGTCGTCATCGTCGGAGGCGGCTTCGGGGGGCTGTACGCGGCGCGCGCGCTGGCGAAGGCGCCGGTGGAGCTCACGGTGGTGGACCGCACCAACCACCACGTCTTCCAGCCCCTGCTCTACCAGGTGGCCACGGCGAGCCTCTCGCCGAGCCAGATCGCCTACCCGATCCGCGGCGTCCTCCGGGGCCAGAAGAACACGCGTGTCCTCCTGGGCGACGTCACGGCGGTGGATACCGCGCGGCGCGTCGTGCGGCTCGCCGACGGCGAGCTGCCCTACGACTGGCTGATCCTCTCGCCCGGCGCGAGTCACTCGTACTTCGGTCACCCCGAGTGGGAGGCGCAGGCGCCCGGGCTCAAGACGCTCGACGACGCGCTGCGCATCCGCTCGCGCATTCTAGTCGCCTTCGAGCGGGCGGAGCGCGAGAGCGATCCGGAGCGGCGACGCGCCCTCCTCACCTTCGTCGTCGTGGGCGGCGGGCCGACGGGCGTGGAGCTGGCGGGCGCGATCGGCGAGATCGCCTGCAAGGTGATGGCCCGCGACTTCCGCACTATCGACACCCGGGACGCCCGGACCATCCTGGTCGAGGCCGGCCCGCGCATCCTCCCCGCCTTCCCGGCCGAGCTGTCGGAGAAAGCGGAACGCTCGCTGGAGCGGTTGTGCGTCGAGGTGCGCACTTCGGCGCCAGTGACCGCCGTGAAGCCCGGAGCGGTGTGGATCGGCGGCGACCGCGTCGCGGCCGAGACGGTGCTGTGGGCGGCCGGCGTCCAGCCGTCGCCGCTGGCCCGCTCCCTCGGCGTGCCGCTGGACCGGGCCGGCCGGGTGCTCGTGAACGGGGACCTCACCGTCCCGGGCCACCCCGAGGTGTTCGTGATCGGGGACCTGGCGGCGCTGAACGACGCCGCCGGCAAGCCGCTGCCCGGCCTCGCGCCCGTCGCGATCCAGCAGGGGGAGTACGCCGCTCATGCGATCGTGCGGGCGGTGCGCGGCGAGACGCGCGCGCCGTTCCGCTACCGCGACAAGGGGACGATGGCGACGATCGGCAGGAACGCGGCGGTGGTGGACCTGGGGCGGCTGCGGCTCTCCGGCTATCCGGCCTGGCTGCTCTGGTGCTTCATCCACATCCTCTGGCTGATCGGCTTCCGCAACCGCTTCATGGTGATGATCGAATGGGCGTGGGCGTACCTCCGGTTCGAGCGCTCGGCGCGGCTGATCACGCGGGTCATGCCAGCTTCTCCACCCCCTTCGCCGTGACCCGCGCGCCGATCAGCGGCAGCGGCGCGGCCTTGCCTTCCGCGATCTCGATAGCCGCATCGAGCGCGCGCCGGCCCAGCTCGATGCCGGCCGTGTCCTTCGCGAAGATCGAGGCCAGCGGCTCCGAGGTGTGCACCTTCTGCCCCGGCCGCGCGGTGATGACGAAGCCCACCGTCGGGTCCACCACGTCCTCCACCGTGCGGCGCCCGCCGCCCATCTCCACCACCGCGCGCCCGATCGTCCGCGGCTCGACGCGCAGCACCGTGCCCGCCTTGCGGGCGTAGTAGACCTCGACTTCCTCGGCCTGCGGCAGCAGCGACGGATCGTCCACGCACGCCGGATTGCCGCCCTGCGCCTCGATGATCTTCTGGAAGGTCTCCGCCGCCGTGCCGCTCTTGAGCGCGTACTCGAGCCGCTGCTGCGCCTTCGCCCGGTCCTTCTCGCCCGCGAGCAGCAGCATCTCCACGCCGAGCGCGATGGTGATCTCGTGCAGGTCCTCGGGGCCCTCGCCCCTGAGGCCCATGATCGCCTCCTCGGCTTCGAGCGCGTTGCCGCAGGCGCGACCCAGCGGCCGGTCCATCGCCGTGAGCAGCGCCACGGTCGGACAGCCGCGATCGGCCCCCAGCTCGATCATCGTCTTCGCCAGCAGCAGCGAGCGTTCGGCGTCGGTGATGAACGCGCCGCTCCCCTGCGTCACGTCGAGCACGAGCCCGGTGAGCCCCTCGGCCAGCTTCTTGGACATGATGCTCGTGGCGATCAGCGGGACGCATTCCACCGTCGCCGTCACGTCGCGCAGGGCGTAGAGCTTCTGGTCCACCGGCGCGACCTCGGGCGTCTGGCCGATCATCGCGCACCCGATGCGCTCGATCTGCGCCTGCGTCTCCCGGAGCGAGAGGTTGGTGCGGAAGCCCGGGATGCTCTCCAGCTTGTCGAGCGTGCCGCCGGTGTGGCCGAGGCCGCGGCCGCTCATCATCGGGACGGCGACGCCGCAGGAGGCGACCAGCGGGGCCAGGATGAGGGAGACCTTGTCGCCGACGCCGCCGGTCGAGTGCTTGTCAATGACCGGCTTGCCCGCGCCGGAGAGGTCCAGGCGGCTGCCCGACGCCATCATCCCGTCCAGGAGCGCGGCGGTCTCCTCCCGGGTGAGCCCCTTGAGGAAGATCGCCATCAGCAGCGCCGACATCTGGTAGTCCGGCACCTGACCCGCGACGTACCCCTCCATCAGCTCGCGCCACTCGCCGGGCTCGAGCACGCCGCCGTCGCGCTTGCGCTGGATCAGACCGGGGACGAACATTACGCGACCGCGCCGGACGAGCGCCGACCCGAATTCGGGGCGGTCGTTGCGCGGCCCGCAAGATCCAGCCCGTCCACGAGAGCCACCTTCACACCGGCGGAGAGCCGCTCATGCGCGCGCTGACGATCGCAGCCATCCCGACGCTCGTTGCACTCGCCGCCGCGCCCGCGGCCGCGCAGGACGTCAAGACCCACCTTGCCGCCGGCGACGCCGCGCGCTGCCAGCGCAGCATCGCGGGCGCGTTGGGGCACTTCCGCGAGGCGCTCGCGCTCGACTCGCTCAGCTACGAGGCCAACTGGAAGGCGTCCCGCGAGCTGGCCGACAGCGGGAAGCTGATGCCCGATCGGTTGAAGAAGGCGCGCGACTCCGTGTACGCCGAGGCGCTGGCGCTGGCCGAGCGCGCGGTACGGGTGGACTCCAACGGCGCGGATGGGCACTACACGGTCGCCGTCGCGGCGGGGCGCGTGGCGCTCACCAAGAGCGCGGGCGAGCGGGTCAAGTCGGCGCGCGTGGTCCGCGACGCGGCGCTCAAGGCCCTCGCCCTCGACTCGCTGCACGACGGCGCGATGCACGTGATGGGGCGCTGGAACGCGGAGATCCAGCGGCTGCCGGGGATCACGAAGTTCTTCGCCCGGACCTTCCTCGGGGCCTCGATCTTCAAGGAGGCGAACTGGGCGAACGCCAACCGCTACTTCCGCGACGCAATCCGCGTCGACCCGCAGAACATCTATCACCACCTGGACTTCGCCGAGGCGCTGGTGGACCAGGACAGCACGGCGGCGGCGCGCGCGGAGCTGGAGCAGGTGGCGCCGCTTCCCCTCGGCTGCGACGCGGGCGATCCGACCTACAAGCAGCAGGCGGCTGCGCTGCTGGAGAAGATCAGCCGGCATTAGCGTCGTCGTGCTCCCGGTGCCGGCGGTCGCGCGCCTGGCGCAGCTCGTGGCGCGCCTCCTCGTAGCGCTCCCGCGCGTCCGCGGCCAGCCGCCGCGCGCGCCGCGTGATCATCCGCCGCGTCTCTTCGCCGCTCGACGGCGCGACCAGCAGCGCGATGCCGGCGCCGACCAGCGCGCCGATCAGGAGCCCGGCCGCGAAGGTGCGCACGCCGCCGTTGCCGCCTTGTCTGTCCATCCGACCCTCCCTGTCCTCCCTGGCATCACTGGCCAGTCTGCTCATGGTTCTCTCCCCTCGGACCGGAGAACGTATCACGGCGCCACGGCGTGCGCCAACGGGCGGGCGGGTTAATACAGAAGGGTGAAGATGAGTTCTCCCCCCTGCTCAGACATCAGTAACGACGCCATTCTTGCCAGATGATGCCGCAATAGTGGCCTAAATCAGCCATTTCTCGAACTCCTGCGGCGCGCTCTTGCTTTTGTTTCTTGGTCTTCGGTTGTCCCCGGCGCGCGGGGGGACTAACGGGTGACTAACGCCCGCGTGGTAGCGTGTGCATGGTTGGGGGGAAAGCCCGGGCAGTCGCCGGCACCTGAGGCGCACTTCGTTAGACCCGGAGCCCTCACATCGAGCTGGATGACCGAAGGAGGCAGGCCGATGGTCGGTGTCCGCTGCTTTCGCCTTGTTCTGGGCGCGCTGCTGCCCGTCACTCTCGCGGCCCAGGAGCTTCCGCGGCAAGTCGAGCCCGAGCGGTTGTGGAGGCTCGACACCGGTGGCTGAGTGTTCGTCCGGCCCGCGGTCGCGGACGGGGTGGCGTACTTCGGCTCCTGCGCAGGAGTCTACTACGCGATCGACGTGAGGTCCGGCGCGATTGTCTGGCGCTACGACTTCCGGCCTGAAGTCGGCGCAGTGTCGTTCCATGGGAATGCGCTCGTCACCGAAGGTCTCGTGATCACACCCACGGACGTGATGCCCGCACACGTGCGCGCGTTCGACCGTCACACCGGCCGCACGGTGTGGCAACGAAGCGGCGCCTGGGCCTTGACCGTGACCGATGTGGTCGGTTCTGGACGGTTGGTGGTAGGCCGCGATGAGGAGGGTGAGCTGATCGCCCTGACTGCGGATTCAGGCACGCCAGTGTGGCGTGCGTCGCATCTGGCGCGACGATCTGGAATCAACGTCGCACGGTCGCCCGCTGCGGTCGGCTCCGACATCATCTACTCGGCGCAGGACGACGCAGTATATCGCGTGGACGGGGCAACCGGCCAACCGCGATGGCGTACGGAGATCGGCTGTGACGTGACGACATCCGTGTCGGTGGGGGAAGGCGAGATCTACGTCGGGTGCTCGGACGGCATGTTGTTTCGCATCCGGGCCGCCGACGGAGCGGAATTGGGCCGAATGACGCTCGGTCACCCGCCGGAAGGACGGCTCCTGGTCGTGGCGGATCGCGTGGTGGTCCCCTGTGGTCGCGGCTGGATTGGTGCCGTCACACGGAGCCTGGATCGCCTCTTATGGGAGCGCCATGATCTCCCGCCGCTCTCGGTTGTGCAACCGATGCAGTGGGGGCAGTGCGTGCTCACGGGCGCTCGCGGACAGCTGATTGCCCTCAGTCTCGCCGACGGGCGGACCTGCTGGATGACGTCATTGGAGGGTTCGGTTCGCGGCCTCGGCGCCACGGGGGACATCGTGCTGGTCGGGACGATCGAAGGCGCAGTCTATGCGCTGCGCGGCCTTCCCGAGGCGCCGCAGTAGCCGGCCACCCGACCTGCCGAGGTCGGCAACGGATCCAAGCGGCAGCGCCGAGGTAGTGCAGCTGTTGTGTGGCTGGCGGGTGGCGCTGAGACGCAATCTGGTTAGGCAGCATTGAGCGTCTCGCGGCGAGGGTATCGTGCGGGCGATGCGTTGGGCAACCGTGTGTCTCGCCTGGCTTGCGGCCGCGACGACCGGCGCGCGCACCGCCGCCGCGCAGTTGCGCGGTCACGTCATTCCTCGGGCGGTACGAAGACCTCTTCAGCCCCTGCGGCGTGGTGTTGGTCTGGACCTTCCTGGCGCGCTAGCAACTCTGCGGCGTTAGTCCTCACCCCGAGGCGCCGTCGTGTCACCGTGCGAACACCAGCGCGAGGTGTAGCGGCCTGAGGCTCGTTCGTTACCGGGCGGTGGCACAATGCTGACGCCCGGCCGCGAACGTTCGCCCGCCGCCAAGTGCGGCGCGAGTTGTCGAGCGTCGACGCCGGAGTTGGACAGATATGGTCTGCATGCCGCGCCATTACACGCTGCGCCAAATGGTCGAGGTCGCCGCCGCCGTCCGGCGCTCGCCGGACGCAGCCACGTGCCCGGTCCACGGAGGCCGCATGACCGTGCGAGTCTACGCCGTGGACGCGAACGGCGACGGGCGGGTCTTCGACCAGCTCCCGATTCCGTCGAGGTTCCGGCCCGCGTTCTACTCGGCGCGTTGCGACCAATGCGGCGTGAGCATCCAGCTGCCGGCGCATTCGAAAGCCAGGTCGCACACCGTCCCAGCCGCCTGTATCGGCACACGCGCCTCGCCGGCCCGTGGGTAGGAGGTCGCCGACTCCGTCGCTCGTCTATCGTTGTTCGGTACCTGGTCTTTACGTGCCCTTGACGCGGACGCCGACCCAGGAGGTGAAGCGTATGCAGCTGCTCGGCGGCCCGCACCGCCGCGGCCCGCCACGGCGCCCACCCTTCAGCTCCGCCGGAGGCCTTATGTCCAGCAAGGCAGCAGAGCACCATCGCAACGCCGCCGAACATCACGAGCAGGCCGCCAAGCACCATCGCGAGGCGGCGAAGCACCACGAGCGCGGTGACCACGAGAAGGCCGCGCACCACGCGCATGTGGCCCATGGACACCATCTCCATGCGATGGAGCACGCCGAGCACGCAGCGAAGGCCCATGCGCAGGAGCATGGTGAG
>DATKLR010000165.1:0-9493 GCA_035542295.1 Gemmatimonadales bacterium
CCACACGCTCAGGATGCCCAGCACCACGCCGAGCTGCGCCGAGCACGGGATCGCGAGGGCCAGGAGGAGCGTGGCGATCACGCGCTCGCGCTTCGTCTCGAGCGTGCGCGTCACCAGCGTCGCCATCGTGTTGCAGCCGAAGCCGAGCACCAGCGGGATCACCGCGCGCCCCGAGAGGCCGACCCGCTTGAGCGCGCGGTCCAGGAGGAGCGCGAGCCGCGGCAGGTAACCGGAGTCCTCCAGCAGCGCGAACACCAGGAAGAACGCGGAGACGATCGGCAGGACGATCGCGACCGCATACCGCACCCCGAGAGTGACGAGCCCGTACGGCCCCGTGACCAGCTCCCGCACGACAGGCCACGGAATCAGGGCGCGCGTCACGGCCGCCGCCGCGGGCGTGAGGTACCGGCCGAACAGCACGCGATCGATCCAGTCCACCGCCGTTCCGGCGGCGAAAGCGCCCACGAACTTGTAGAAGCCGAAGTAGAGGACCAGCGCCACCAGCAGGAAGCCGGTCCAGGGCGACAGCACCAGGCGGTCGAGCAGGCTGCTGCCTCCCGACGACGCGCCGTCCAGCGCGCCCGGCGGCACGGCGCCGTCCAGGAGGGCCAGCGCCATCCGGCGCCGCGCCGTTGCGACGGCCACCGCGAAGCCCTCGGCGCCACCCCACCGCCGGTCGCGCTCCGCCGTGGCCTCGGCCCACCGCTCCGGCGCCCACGCCGGTGCCGGCTCTTCCGACTCCTGGTCCCCCGACAGCGCCAACTCGGCGGCCAGCTGCCCGTTTTCGCCCGCCAGCCGCGCCACGAGAGCGCGGAACGGCTCCGGCAGCGCCCATCCGTCGCGCGGCGGCTCGGCCGCGATGGCCACCGCCATCAGCTCGCCCACTCCCTCGCCCGTGGTGGCCACCGTTCCGATGACCGGGACACCGAGCCGCTCCGAGAGCAGCGACAGGTTCGGCGCGCGGCGGACCGCCCGCGCCTCATCGAGCAGGTTGCACGCGACGACCAGCGGCCGGCCTAGAGACAGGAGTTGCAGGGTCAAGGGGAGACTGCGCTCGAGGTGCGCCGCGTCCACCACGTGAATGACCGTCTGACGGTCACCGCCAATGGCCACGCGCCGGGCGACGCGCTCTTCCTCGGTCACTGACAGCATCCCGTACATCCCGGGCGTGTCCATGACCTCGATCTGTCGCTCACCGACCGTGACGCGCCCGCGCGTCACCTCCACCGACGTCCCCGGGTAATTGGAGACCACGGCGTAGATGCCCGTCAGTCGCCCGAACAGCGCGCTCTTCCCGACGTTGGGGGCCCCCACCAGGACCAACCGCGTCAGACCGGTGCTAGCCGGCGCTCTCCCCTGGTGGATGGCTGTGGCCACGCGACTCCCGATTGAGTACCACTCTCAACCGCCGCATTCCGCGTGCCGCGAGGCGCCGGCTTGGGACACCCCCTCCCTGCCGAATCCCGATGACAAAATGCCCCATTCAGCTATGGCGAGGCTTACGGTGCTGTCGCGTGAGCCGCGGGGAGGATCCAGCCGATGGCGAAGCCGAGGGCCGCGCCGGCCACCACGTCGGTCGGGAAGTGCTTGTGCGCGACGACGCGGAGCGCGCCGGTGAGGGTCCCGGCGCCGAGGAGGACGCCGATCTGGGCGGCGTGCGACTTCGCGATGCCACGGCGATGCAGGATCGAAGCGTATGCGGCCGCGGCCGCGAAGGCGACGCTGGTGTGGCTCGAAGGCATCGAGCGGACGTCATCCGCCCCGGGCGCCCCGGCGCCCGGCAGGTAGAGGTACGGCCGCGGTCTGTGGAAGAGCACCTTCGCCCACTCGGTGGCCGCCGCCGTGACGGTCATCGCCTGCGTGATCACGGTGGCGTCCTCGAAGAAGGCGGCCGTGCCCTGCCCTTTGCGGGACGAGGCGAGGAAGACTGCCCCGAGCGCCACCTCGGTCGCGAGCGTTCCGGTGCTGAACGCGTCCGCCGTTGCGCGGACCGGCCCGACGGTGCCGCGGTCGATCCACCAGAGGCTCGCCGGATCGCATGGCGCGCAGGTTGCGTGGGCGAAGCTCGAGGAGAAGACGAGCGGCACCAGCGCCGCGGCGAGGCTCGAGCCGATGATGGCGGCGTCCGGCCAAGCGCGAATGCGGAAGCGCAGAGCGGGCGAAACCTGTTGTGCCGCAGCGCCGTACGGGGCCGCGATCGCAAGGAGAACGCCCGCGGTTAAGGCGCGCCTCAACTTGCCTGGGGCCCGCCGACCCGCTACAATCGGTGCTTCGCGCCGAATGGGGGAGTTAGTGGCCACGACACAAGTCGCGCAGCAGATCGCGCTCTTCGACAAATGCCGGAGCTTCACGAAGGCCAAGGAGGTTCAGGCCGCCGGTCTGTACCCGTACTTCACCCCGATCTCCGAGTCGGAGGATACGGTGGTGAAAATCGGCGGGAAGAGCAAGGTGATGATGGGGTCGAACAACTACCTCGGCCTCACCCATCACCCGAAGGTGCTGGAGGCGGCGCGGAAGGCGCTGGAGCGGTACGGCTCCGGCTGCACCGGGAGCCGGTTCCTGAACGGGACGCTCGACCTGCACGTGACGCTCGAGGAGCGGCTGGCGGAGTTCACCGGGAAGGAAGCGGCCCTGGTGCTGTCCACGGGCTACCAGGCAAACCTGGGGCTGGTCTCCGGCCTGGTGGGGCGCGGCGAGGTCGTCTACCTCGACAAGCTCGATCACGCATCCATCGTCGACGGCGCCAAGCTGTCGTTCGGCGACGTGGTGCGGTTCAACCACGGCGATCTCGCCGGGCTGGAGCGGCTGCTCGCCCGCGAGGACCGGCCCAGGGGCGCGATGATCATCGTGGACGGCATCTACTCGATGGAAGGCGACATCGCGGACCTGCCGCACCTGACCCAGCTGGCGCACCGGCACGGTGCGGCGCTGGCGGTGGACGACGCGCACTCGATCGGGGTCCTCGGCGCGACGGGCGCGGGAACGGCGGAGCACTTCGGGGTGACCGACGACGTGGACATCATCGTCGGGACGTTCTCCAAGTCGCTGGCGTCGATCGGCGGGTTCGTCGCCGGCCAGGAGTACGTCATCCACTACCTGAAGCATGTGGCGCGTCCGCTGATCTTCTCCGCCGCGCTGCCGCCGTCGAACACGGCGGGGGTGCTGGCGGCGCTCGAGATCCTGCGGAGCGAGCCGGAGCGGCGCGAAGCGCTGTGGGCCAACACGAAGCTGCTCGCTGACGGGCTGCGGTCGCTCGGCTACGACCTCGGCAACAGCGTGACGCCGATCATCCCGGTTCTGGTGGGGCAGCTGGAGAGCACGTTCCTGTTCTGGCGCAAGCTGTTCGACGCCGGGGTGTTCACCAATCCCGTGGTGCCGCCGGCGGTGCCGGCGTCGCAGTGCCGGCTGCGCGCGAGCCTGATGGCGACGCACACCAAGGAGCAGATCGACTTCGCCCTCGATGCCTTCGCGGGCATCGGCCGCCAGCTCGGGGTCATCAGCTGACGATGTGAAGGCCTTCGTCACCGGGGCCACCGGGTTCGTCGGCAGCCATTTGGCTGCCGCCCTGGTCGAGCGTGGTGACAGCGTCCTGTGTCTCGCCCGCCGCCCTGAGCAGGCGGCGTTCATCGCCTCGCTCGGCGGGCTCATCGCTCCGGGATCGCTGGAGGACGGCGCGGCTCTCGCGGCCGCGCTGCGGGACGTGGAGGTCATCTACCACGTCGCCGGGCTGACGGCAGCCGCCTCCGAACAGGAGTTCTTCGCGGTCAACGAAGCCGGCACGCGGCGCCTCATCGAGGCTGCGCGCGGTGCCGCGCCCCATCTCCAGCGCTTCCTGTACGTCTCCAGCATCGCAGCGGTGGGCCCGGCGACGGCGGGCGGCCGGCTCGCCGAGGACGCGCCCTGCCGCCCGGTCACCGCCTATGGGCGGAGCAAGCTGGCGGGTGAGGCCGTGGTGCGGCGCTCCCCCGCCCTCCCGTGGACCATCGTGCGGCCGGGCGTCGTCTACGGCCCGCGCGACCGCGAGCTGCTCCGGCTGTTCCAGATCGCGCGCCGGGGGGTCGCGCCGGTCTTCGGGCTGGGACGCCAGGAGGTATCGATCGTCCACGTCGCCGACCTGGCGGACGCGATCGTGCGCGCCGCGCTGGAGCCGCACGCCCTCGGCCAGACGTACCACGTGGCCCACCCCACGCCGGTGACCCAGCGGGAGCTGGCGGTGGCGGTGGGACGGGCGGTGCGCGGCGGCCGCGCCCCGCTCATCCTGCCGGTGCCGCCACTCGTGGCCGCACCCATCGTCCGCGCCATCGGGCGGGCGGCCGCCGCCGCCGGCCGCCGGTCGGTCGTCTCGGCGGACAAGCTCGCCGAGTTCCTCGCGCCCTCGTGGGCCGCGTCCGTGGAGAAGGCGGAGCGGGAGCTGAGCTGGCGGGCGAGCCGCGACCTGGCGGGAGGGCTCGCCGCGACCGCAGCCTGGTACCGGGCGGAGGGATGGCTGCCCTGAGCGACCGGATCGGCATGAGGCCGGTGAACGTGGTCACGCGCGTCTTCGTGGTGGCGATGATCGTGGCCGTGCTCGTCAGGCTGGACCGCGTGAGCGAATGGCCCTGGCTCTTCGCCTCCGACGCCCTCGTCCTGGTGCTGCTCGAGCTCGTCGAGCGCTCGCCGCGCACGAGCCGCGTCGCGTCGGTCGCCGGGCTCTTGTACCCTTTCGTGCTCGTGCCGGCGTACTACGCCCAGCTCGGGATCATCGGGGTGGACGTGGGCCGCGTGCGCGACCTCGTGGCGCTGCGCTGGGAGAGCGCGCTGCTCGGCGGGCAGCCAAGCGTCACCTGGCATCAGGCGATGGCACTGCCGGCGCTCTCGTGGGTGCTGCACGCCTGCTACGCAGCCCACTACGCCATCTTCATGGGCGTGCCGCTGTGGCTCTGGATCCGGGCGGGCCGCGGGGAGTGCGAGCGGGCCGTCTTCGCCATCAGCCTGGCGTTCTTCGCCTGCTTCCTCGGTTCGGCCGTCTTCCCGGTCGCGGGGCCCGGCTTCTGGTTCCCCCGGCCGACCGGGCCCGAATCACGCGTGGCGACGGCGCGGCTGGTCTACTGGATCATCGACTCGGGGTCGTCGTACGGGACGGCGTTCCCGTCCTCCCACGTGGCGGCGTCGTGGACGGCGGTGCTCATCGCCATCAGGCGCGCGCCGCTCCTGGCCGCTTTCCTCGCACCGGTGGCGGTGGGCCTGGCCGCAGCCACCGTGTACGGCCAGTTCCATTACGTGCTGGACGCCGTCGCCGGGGCCGCGGTGGCGGTGGCCTGCTGGGGCTTGGCGGACCGGCTCAGGGCGCGGCTGGCGCAGCCGCGGATTCCGTGAGGTAGGCTTCCCCGCCGTAGCGGCGCCGCAGCTCCCCGACGCCCGTTGGATCTCCCATCACGATCAGCGTCGCCCCGGCCTCCACCCTCGTGTGGCCGTCGGGCTTGAACGTCCACTTCTGCGTGCTCGGCTCCACCAGCGCGAGCAGCATCAGCCCGGGGACGTCGTCGATCTTGAGATCGGCCACCGGGCGGCCGATGGCCGCCGACCCCCGGCCGACGCGGATCTCCTCGACGCGCAGATTGCGGTCCCGGTCCCGCAGCATGGTGTCCAGGAACGTCACCACCATCGGCCGGATCATCTCCGACGCCATCCGCATCCCGCCGATCAGGAACGGCGAGACGACGGAGTCTGCGCCGGCGCGACGCAGCTTCGTCTCGTTGCGCGGCTCCACCAGCATCGCGACGATCCGGAGCGCCGGATTGATCTGCCGGGCGGTGAGGGTGACGAGCACGTTGTCGCGATCCTGCTCGAGCGCCGGCACCAGGCCGGCGGCGCGGGTGATGCCGGCCTCCGCCAGGACCTCCTCGTCGGACGCGTCGCCCACGATGTGCGGCAGCTCCTTCTGCACCCCCAGCTGCGGGAGGCTGCTCCCCTGCGGGATCACCGCCACGACCGGCCGCTCGACCCGCAGCAGCTCCTCGATGAGGTGCCCCGCGACGACGCCGGCGCCGCATACGATCACGTGGTCCTTGAGCTCCGCGATCGCCTGACGCATGCGCTTCCTCCAGAAGACGTGCTCGAGCTGCCCTTCGACGAAGAACGCCGTGACGGTCGAGACGAAGTAGACCAGGATCCCCATCCCGAACAGAATGAGGAACATGGTGAAGATCCGTCCCGCGGGATTGTTGTCCATCGGGATGATCTCACCATAGCCGACCGTCGTCAGCGTGATGACGGTCATGTACAGGGCGTCCAGCAGCCGGTGCTGGCCGTGGTCGATGATCGTGTAGCCGATCACGCCGACGGCGAAGATCGCCAGCAGCGCCAGACCCGCCGTGGCAAGGCGCTGCTTGACCTCCGCGAACTGTCGATCGGCATCGGTCAGCCGGCTCATCCTGGCTCCATGGAAACCGGGCAGAAGGTATACCGTTGACGCCCGGCCCGCCAAACCCCATTCTTCCCGCCCGACGGCTCACTCTCAGGCTGCAAAGGACGCCACCGGAGTCCCCATGACGCTTGCCGATCTGCCCGTACTCAATCCGTCCACTCCCGGCCGCGAAGCCAAGCGGGCGGTGCTCGTCGCCATCCTGTTCGCGGTGTTCGGGGCGCTGTACGCGCTGGCGCGCGCCGCGGCCGCGGCTCCACCGGCTCCGACCGGCGATCCGTTCACGTTCGTGTTCCCCAGTGGTTGGGGCTTGGCCGTGACGACCTGGTCGGGGGCTGCTCGCTGGCCCACCGGACTCGCGGGCGCCGAGACCTTCCTCGCGGTCACGGCCACGGTCATCATGGCCATCGCCCTGATCATCGTGATGCACCCGGACATCCTGGCGCGGCAGGGCCCGCAGTATGTCTCGCCGGCGCGGCGCATCACCACCGTCGTGGTGGCGTTCGTGATGGCGTTCCTGATGTACCGCCTCGTGATCGTGGTCGACGGCCTGTTCTCGTTCGATTCCCTCACGGCCGACCCGGACCGGGCCCGGCGCCAGCTGGTCGGTCTGGGCGCGATCAGCGCCATCCTCTTCGGTGGCGTGTGGTCGTACATCGGCCCGAAGGACTTCGGGCGCCGCATCCCGCTCAGGATCTCGCACGGCGCCCTGGGCGGCATCGCAGTGTGGGGCGCAGTCGCGCTGGCCACTCTCCTGTCGAGCCAGGCGCGGGCATTCCTGAGCAGCGGCCCCGACACCTTCTACTCCCTGCTCACGATCGACGCCGCCGCCGGGTCACCCGGCGCCACCGTGGGCTGGGCTATCTCAAGCGACGTGCTGACGGCCGCCACCGCGCTGGCCCTGGCGGGCTCGCTGCTGATCGTCACGGCGCCCCAGTCGCTGGGGCCCGGCAACCGGCGCGGCAGCGCGGTCGTGTCCGGCGTGTTGACGCTGTTCCTCATCGTGGTGGCGGCCACGACCTGGAGCACGACGCAGGCGCGGGCGCGGGAGGTCAACCAGAACGTCGTGACCAGCCTGCAGCTGGACAAGAACGCACCCGCACGCGCGCCGGTCCTGCTGATAGGACAGAGCATCCCGGCCTCGCGGCGGCTCATCCCCCGGCCCCTGACCACGCCGACGACGACGGCGGACGACTGCGTCCACCCGGGGAGCGACCAGCGCGTCTTGCCGGCCGACACCAAGGCGAACGAGCAGAAGCTCACGGCCTGGATCGAGACCCATCGTGACGAGGTGTCCGGCCTGTCGATCCGCGTCGCCAGCTGCCGCGCCGCCATCCAGGCGCTGCGCTGGGAGCCCGAAGCCGCCCGGGCAGGGATCTTCCTCTCTGCCCACCCCGAGCGCATCGGCGCCATGACGTACCTGTACGCCCTCTGGGGGATCAACACCCCGGCGCCGGGCTTCACGCGCCAGGTGATCCGCGCCCTCGGTGACTCGTCCAAGTTCCAGTACGGTGCCGAGGCCGCGAAGCGCTTCGCCGACCTGGCGCACGTGGCGGGGGACTCCGCCGCGGAGGCCGCCTGGCGGCAACGCATGGTGACGCCCGCCACGTCGGAGGAGCTGGCGACCCTGCGGCCGCGGCCGGCCTACGTGGATGGCGTGATCAGCGGGCACCTCGTCACGACGACGCCGGGCTGGCGTATCGCCCTCCTGGTCGCGGACGAGCCGGGTCCCGGCGTGGACCCGACGGTACAGGCCCCGCGCTCGGAGGGCGCCGTCCTCACCTCCATGGTCACGGCCGTGGACGTCGGCAAGGACGGACGCTTCAGCTTCACCGGGCTGAGGGATGGCTACTATCAGCTGGCTGCGCTCGCACCCGAGGGCACCGGCGTGGGCCAGCTGGTCAAATTGGCAGTGCGGGGCGATCCGGGCGTGTTCCGGCTGGATGCTTCGCGGAAGAACAAGGATCTGGGGACGATAAGCCTGACGTACTGAGTGACGCATGAAGCGTGAGAAGAATGGCTAAGACGTGAGAGGGCGAAGGGCGTGAGAGGTGAGACGGGGAAGGCGTGAGAGGGTTGGCTACCTCTCACGCCTTTGCCTTCTCACGCCTCACGCTGTCACCCCTCTCACGTCTCACCTGTCCCTCTCACTTCTCATGCCTCGCCTCTCACCCCGGGTGTGCAAGTCTCCACGCTTCAACCGTCTCCCGTGCAGACACCCAACGGGAGCTTCCCATGTTGCGACCTTTCGCGCTCGTGGCGGCCTTGGCGGCCCTCTCCGCACCTCCGCTGCGTGCTCAGGGGTGGATCCAGCCCCCCCTCGCCCGGATCGGGCCCTCGCCCATCGTCCGCGTCAGCTCCGTCGTCCGCACGCGCATCGAGGGGCGCATTGCCCGCGTCGAGGTCGAAGAGCAGTTCCGCAACGCCGGCGCCGCCCTGGCCGAGGGGAGCTACCTCTACCCGGTGCCGGCCGAGGCGGTCTTCACCGACTTCGCCCTCTGGATGGGCGAGACGCAGGTGCGCGGGGAGATGATGAACGCGGATGCGGCGCGGGGCATCTACGAGGAGATCGTGCGGCGCGTCCGGGATCCGGCTCTGCTGACGCTGGAAGGCCACGGGATGATCCGCGCCCGCATCTTCCCCATCCCGCCCGGCGAGGTCCGGCGCGTCGTGCTGCGCTACACGCAGGTGCTCCAGCGCGCCGGCGACGCGCTCCGGCTGCGCTACGCCATCGGGGACCGCAAGGTGACGGGCGGCCGCGGCTACCTCGATCAGCCGGACCCGGTCCCCGCCGACGCCTTCCGGTACACGGTCACCGTGCCGGACGCCGACGCCTACGGCACTCCATGGTCGCCGACGCACACAGTGACGAGCCGGCGGGTGGGCGGCGACCTCGAGATCACGCTGGATCCCAACGCCTCCGGCGACGTGGAGATCTTCATCCCGCTACGGCGCGGCCTGGTGGGCACGAGCCTCGTCACCCACGCCCCCGGCGGGGAGGACGGCTACTTCATGCTGCTGATCGCGCCGCCCGCCTCCGCCGACGCCGCCGCCGTCCCGCGGGACCTCTCGTTCGTGCTCGACGTGTCT
>DATKLR010000166.1:0-3526 GCA_035542295.1 Gemmatimonadales bacterium
GTCGCGTCCGCCTCCGTGGCCGGAGGCCGGGTGAGCGCGTGGTACTTGGGCGCCGTGTGCCCTTCGGCGAGCGCGCGCCGCACCAGCGCCTCGATGGCCGCGCCGTCCTCGGCGTGCATCAGGACCGTGCCGCCGTTCGCCGCGGTGCGCTTCAGCACCCGGATGATGGTCGCGTCGTCCAGCATCAGCCGGCCGGGATACGCCATGAAGAGCTTGAACGACGTGACGCCTTCGCCCACCAGCGCGTCCAGCTCCGGCTCCCGCTCCGGCGGCAGGTCGCACACGATCATGTGGAAGCCGTAGTCGAGGACGGCCTTCCCCTCCGCCTTGCGCATCCAGGTCTCGAACGCGTCGGCCAGGGGACGGCCGTGGTCCTGGACGGCGAAGTCCACGATCGAGGTGGTCCCGCCGAACGCCGCCGCGATCGTCCCGGACTCGAAGTCGTCGGACGTCACCGTCTCGCCCAGCGGCATGTCGAGATGCGTGTGCACGTCGATGCCGCCGGGGATCACGTACTTGCCACGGGCATCCACCAGGCGGTCCGCAGGCTCCGCGATCTCCGGCTCCACCCGCGCGATCGTCTCGCCCTCGATCAGCACGTCGCGCGGCTCCGCGCTTGCGGCGCTGACGACTGTGCCGTGGCGGATCAGGATGCGCATCGACGCCGGCTCACTCGCTCGCGCGGTTGCGGCCGGCACCCTTGGCGCGGTACAGGGCCGAGTCGGCGGCGCCGACCAGCTGCTCTGCGGTCGGCCATTCCTCGCCGCCGTCGTACGACGCGACGCCGGCCGAGAGCGTGAGGGTGCGGGACGAGCGTCCGGTCCCGATCGGCAGCGCGCCGACCGCGGCGCGGAACCGCTCCGCCGCCTGCATCCCACCGGTAATCCCCGTCGCGGCGAGGACGGCGATGAACTCGTCGCCGCCGTAGCGCCCGAGCCAGTCCACCGCGCGCCCCGCGTCCGCCAGCCGGCGGCCGACCTCCGCCAGCACCTTGTCGCCGCCCTGGTGCCCGATCGAGTCGTTCACCGCCTTGAAGCGGTCGATGTCCGACATGATGACGGCCACCGGCTGATGGACGCGCGCCGCGCGGCGGATCTCCCGCGCCAGCGCGTCCATCACCACCTCGCGCCGGTACAGACCCGTGAGCCGATCGTACAGCGCGGTCGTCTGGCTGTCGGCGAACTTGGCGGCGGTGGTGAAGGCGACGCTGAGAAGGAAGGCCACCGCGCCGTACTGCACCGTGATCGCCCCGCCGCCCCAGTGCGGCAGCATCCCCCACGAGAGCGCGACGTCGTGGACGACGGTGACCACGAGGAGGGCGCTGCCCCAGAACAACGCCGTGGCATGCTCCAGGCCGCGGTGCCGCGCCGACAGGGCCAGCGCGATCAGCACGGCGGCCGCGACCAGGATCGCGGGATTGTACAGGAACCGCTCCGTCCAGCGCACCATGCTCCAGTCCGGCAGGAGCAGCGCCAGGGGCACGAGGAAGCCGAACAGAATCGCGAGCGCGCCGGTGGTGCGCGCGAGCGGGCTGTCCGGCTCGATCTCGAAGAGGCTCCGCGCCCCGAGGCTGAGGGCGGTGATCGCCGCCGCCGAGAACGCCAGGTACAGCCGGAACCAGTCGATGAGCGGCGCGAGCGCCAGCCGCACCGACGGCATCCAGTTCACGAAGTAGAACGCCAGTCCGACGCAGAACAGGAAGATGTAGAGATGCTCCACCGCCTCGCGGCGCCGTGCCCAGAACACGAACTGGTAGATCGCGAGGCCGACGAACAGCAGGGCGGCGCCGAGCATGTAGAGATCGTCGCGCTGCTGGGCGGAGAGCAGGTCGCTCAGGGGCTCCGCGACTACGGGGCCGAACGAAACCGGACCGGCTTCGATCGAGTACACGCGAACGGCGATGACGTGCGGCCCCGGCGTGAGGCTCGCCAGCGGCAGGGCAAACGTCGCCGGGAGGTTGGTGCGCGGCCCGTAGTTCGGCGGGAAGCCGCCGAAGCGGCCCACCACCTCGCCGTCCACGTACACCTCGACCGCCATCCCCGAGGCCCGGACCTGCAGGCCAATTTCGCGGCCGGGCGCCCGGTCGAACACGATCCGCCCGCGGTACCAGGCGAACCCGTGCACCCGGGCGCCTCCGCGGCCGTTCCAGGCGTCCGGCACCACCACCGTCGTCCACGCGGAGTCCGCGAAGGCCGCTGAAGCGTACGCGGTGGCATCGCCCGTCTTGAAGCGCCACGGGCCGTCGAGCGCCACGACACCTGACGGAGGCAGCAGCCAGCGGGCCTGCAGGAGCACCAGCACGAGCAGGGGCGACATCGGGCGCTAAGCTACCACCAAACCCCGGGACGCGGCGAGCGCGGTGCGGGGGCACCAATCCGGCCCACAGCGGGGTATCTTAGTCACCCATGAGCGCCACTACCCTCGCCCCGAAGGTCACCGAGCACGAAGCGCGCGAGGTCGCGGAAGCCGCGCGCCAGACCGAGTGGACCGAGCCCAGCTTCCTGGCCGAATTGTTCGGCGGGCGGCTCCGGATGAACCTGATCCACCCCCACCCCGAGCCCGGCGCGGAGGACGAAGCGCGCGCCAAGCCGTTCCTGGCCGCGCTCGAGAAGCTCCTCCGGGAGAAGGTGGACGGTGACGCGATCGACCGGGAGGGCAGGATCCCTCCCGAGGTCATCCAGGCGCTCAAGGAGATCGGCGCCTTCGGCATCAAGATCCCGCGCGAGTATGGCGGGCTGGGTCTCTCGCAGCTGCACTACACCCGCGCGATCGGGATGGTCTCCAGCGTCTGCGGCTCGACCGTCGCGCTGCTCTCCGCCCACCAGTCCATCGGCGTGCCGCAGCCGCTGAAGCTCTTCGGCACGCCGGAGCAGAAGAAGAAGTATCTGCCCCGCCTCGCCAAGGGAGCGATCTCGGCCTTCGCGCTGACCGAGCCGGGCGTCGGCTCCGATCCCGCGGCGATGGAGACGACGGCGACGCCGACCCCCGACGGCCAGGCGTGGATCCTGAACGGCGAGAAGCTGTGGATCACCAACGGCACGATCGCCGAGCTGATGGTGGTGATGGCGCGCACGCCGTCCGTCGTGGTGAACGGCAAGGAGCGCCGGCAGATCACCGCCTTCATCGTCGAGTCGGGCTGGCCCGGCGTGACGGTGGAGCGGCGCTGCAGCTTCATGGGGCTCAAGGCGATCGAGAACGCGGTCCTCAAGTTCACGAATGTGCGGGTGCCGAAGGAGAACGTACTCTGGGAGGTGGGCAAGGGGCTGAAGCTCGCGCTCGTCACCCTCAACACGGGCCGGCTCACGCTCCCCGCCTCGTCGGTCGCGGCGGCCAAGCGCTGTCTGGAGATCTCGCGGCAGTGGGCCAACCAGCGCGTGCAATGGGGCCAGCCGGTCGGCAAGCACGACGCCGTAGCGCAGATGATCGGCCGGATGGGCGCGCACGCCTTCGCGCTCGAGGCGGTGGCCGAGCTGAGCGCGGCGCTCGCCGACAAGGGCGGCTACGACATCCGGCTCGAGGCGGCGAT